>SVPO01000087.1 GCA_015065795.1 Oscillospiraceae bacterium
AAGAAGCCGCCGAGGAAATCGTTTCCACCGAGGTTGCCGAGACCGTTGCCGAGGAAGCCGCCGAGGTCGCCGAGGAAGCCGCCGAGGTCGCTGAGGAAGCCGCCGAGGTCGCTGAGGAAGCCGCCGCCGAATTTGACGAGGACGAGGAGTTTGTCCCTCCCATCGTTTTCGCCGATGACTATGACGACCCCATTGATGACAGCGAGTACGATTACTACGAGTCCAACGCTGCCAGAGTAAGAATACATATGCAGGAACAGCAGGCAAAGGAACAGCCTGTTGCCGTGCAGGAAAAGAAGCGTTCCTTCATCGGCGCCATTCAGAATTTCGCCTACCATCACAAGGCTGGTCTGCTCATTGCTCTGGGCGTTCTGGTCGCTGCCATAGCTTACGTCATCGTTGAGGTTATTCCGTTCTGATTGACATCCATCTTCATTTTCTCTGATTACACCCTTTTCTCAAATTCTTTCTGATGTCTGACCCCCTCAGACAAAAACGCCGGGCGAGTGCTCTCAGCACCCGTCCGGTGTTTTTTTTCCGCCTGCGGTTCATTTGCGCACGAGATACTTGCGCATATCGATAGCCACAGCCACAAGGATTATCACGCCCTTGATGATATACTGCAGGTTGGTGGACACTCCCAGCCACTGCAGCGCCACCGTGATGATCTGCAGCAGGATGACACCGGTGACGATGCCGGAGATCTTTCCCGTGCCGCCGGTGAAGGATACGCCGCCGATGACGCAGGCGGCGATGGCGTCCAGCTCGGCGTTCATGCCGGCGGTGGCGTTGTTGGAGCCGATGCGCGCCGCCTCAACAAAGCCGGAAAAGCCGTACAGCAGTCCTGCCATGGTGAACACGAGGATGATGGTCGCCGCCACATTCACGCCGGAAACGTTTGCCGCCTCGGGATTGGCTCCCACGGCATACATATTCTTGCCCAGCGTGGTGCGATTCCACACAAACCACATGATGACCGTGGCGATGATGGCATAAAAGACATAGTAGGGCACCGCCACGCTGCCGATATTGACCGTGCCCTTGACGATGTTCTTGTAGCTCTCGGTCAGTCCGGCGATGGGCTGACCGCCGTTGTTTCCCCATGTCATATATATTAGTATAAATCCGTACAGCATGAGCTGTGTGGCAAGGGTGACGATAAAGGGATGCAGGCTGAACCGCGCCACGCAGAAGCCGTTGAAGGCTCCCACGATGCCGCCGATGGCCATCACCAGCAGTATGACCACAGGGATGGGCAGCGGATCCAGACCCGGCCACATCTTTGTGGCAAGGTCGCTTTTCTGCAGCAGCGATGCCGACACCAGCATGGCAAGACCCATCAGCCGTCCGGCGGAAAGGTCGGTGCCGGTGAGCACGATGATGCCGCCCACGCCCAGCGCCAGAAACAGCGAAGCCGCGGATTTTTTCAGAATGTCCACAATGGATTCAAAGGACAGGAATGTGTTGCGCGCGTTTAGCTCCACCGCCGAATAATACTGCACATATATCACCAGCAGGAGCAGGATGATATACAGGGCGTTGTTGAGCAGGAAGTCTCCCCACCAGCGCAGCCTGTCGCGCCGTCCCATGCCCCTGTATCTGTCAAAGGCCTCCTTTGCGCGGCGCAGGGGCGTAAAATTGCCGATCGCGTTCATGTTGGTTCTCCTTATACATATTTTGCTGCCAGCGCCATGATCTCCTCCTGAGAGGTGGACGCAGGATCCACCTCCCCGGCGATGCGTCCCCCGGACATGACGATTATCCTGTCGCACACGCCCAGCAGCTCGGGCATCTCACTGGAAGCCATGATGACCGTTTTGCCCTCACGGGCAAGGTCGATGATGAGCTGATAGATTTCGTATTTGGCACCCACGTCAATGCCTCGGGTGGGCTCGTCCAGCAGCAGCACCTCGGGCCTGGTCAGCAGCCAGCGTCCGAAGATGACCTTCTGCTGGTTGCCGCCGGAGAGGGTGCTGATGCGTGTGCGCTGGGACGCGGTGCGCACGTTCAGCGCCTTTATCGCCCATTCGGTATCCCTGCGCATCAGCCCCTTCTGCAGGAACAGTCCCTTCCAGAGATAGCTGCGCCCCTTGGACACGGTGGTGTTCTCGGTGATGTCCAGCACGCCGAAGATGCCCGAGCTGCGCCGCTCCTCGGTGACCAGCGCAAAGCCGCTGCGCATGGCTGCGCGGCAGGTGCGGTTGCGGCATTCCTTGCCGTGCAGGGTTATGGTGCCGCTTTTTCTGGTGGCGACGCCGAACATGGTTTCCAGCAGCTCGGTGCGTCCGGCTCCGGCAAGCCCTGCAAGCCCGACGATCTCACCCTTCCGCGCCGAAAACGTGGCTTCCTTCAGCCCGACGTGCTGCGCCGAAAGCCCCTCCACACGGAGTATCTCCTCCCCGGGCTTGTTGGTCTTGGGCGGATAGACGTTGGTGATCTCGCGCCCCACCATCAGATGGATGATGCGGTCGATGGTCAGTTCCTCCGCAGGGGCGGTGGCGACCCATCGCCCGTCGCGCATGACGGTCACCTCGTCGGATATGGTCAGTATCTCGCTCATCTTGTGGGAGATGTAGATGACTCCGCAGCCCTCGCCGCGCAGGCGGTTGATGATGCTGAACAGCCGTTCCACCTCGGTGTCGGTGAGGGACGAGGTGGGCTCGTCAAAAACGATGACACGGCTGCCATAGGACACCGCACGGGCGATCTCCACCATCTGCCGCTGTGAGATGGGCAGGGTGGAGATGATGGCTCCCGGGTCGATGTCCAGCTCCAGCTCGTCAAATATCTCCTGTGTCTGCCGGCGCATGGCGCGGTGATCCACCGAGCCCAGGGCGGTTTTGGGAAACCGCCCCAGCCAGATGTTTTCCATCACCGAACGGGTGTGCACCTGATTGAGCTCCTGATGCACCATCGCCACGCCGTTTTCCAGTGCCTGACCGGGGGAACGAAAGCGCACCTCCCGACCGTCCAGTCTGATGGTGCCTGCGTCGATGTCGTTGATGCCGAACAGGCATTTCATCAGCGTGGATTTGCCTGCGCCGTTTTCGCCCATCAGCGAGTGCACCGTCCCCGGGCGCACTCGCAGCGACACGCCGTCCAGCGCCTTTACGCCGGGAAAGGACTTTGTTATTCCGTCCAGTTCAAGCAGGTATTCCATAATGATTCTCCTGATGATAGTGTGATTGGGTCTGATTCTGCTCTCCGCGAGGACGGATTCCGCATCCGCCCGTTAAGCTCCCTCCACCGCTTCGCGGTTTCCCTCCCTCGTAGAGGGAAGCATAAAACCGGGCGCATTGCAAACAGAAGCGGTGGAGTTCGCAAACGAGTGTCAGAGGGCTTATCTTGCCATATTATTTGCAATATCTACTCAGAATATTGCTGCGCGTTATGCTCCGCACAGTAATATCTCGCAGAATTACTGCGCGTTGTATATTCCGCCGCCCGATCCGCTGCCGGAATTGGAGGCGGCGTTTCCGGCATCCGCGCCGCTTTTGCCGGAACGGATACGGTCGGAGCCTCCGTTGGCGTTGTCCGCGCTGCCGATGGATGCGCCGCCGGTCCTGCCGTCGTTGGCGTAGTCACCTTCCACGCCGCCCATGCCGTCCGCGCCGCTGTGGCCGGAAAAGACACGGGGACTGCCGTCGCCTGCGCTCCTCGCGTCGCCGCCGGAGGTGTCGGTGCCGGAAGCGGCTGTTCCTGAATTATCGCCGGTGAAGATGTGATAGGAGATACGCACCTTGTCCACGTCCTCGTCCACATGGAAATCCTCCATGCCGTCCTTGAGCTGCCGTCCCTCGGCGATGTTGCGCGCGAAGTGGAGAATTGCCTCGGACATACCGCGGGCATCCTGCTCGATGGTGCCGCTCATGTTGCCTGCCTGAATGGCTTCACGGGCAACGGAGGTGGCATCCACACCGAACACGGGGATGCTTCTGGACTGATCGCCGCTGTTGTAGCCCAGCTCGTTCATGGCTTCGATGGCACCCAGCGCCTGGTCGTCGTTGTTGGCGATGACCATCTCGATGTCGCCGTTGTCAAGGCTGTAGGTGGTCAGGGCGGTATCCATCAGGTTCTTGGCGGTGGTCGCCGACCAGTTGCCGTAGAGATAATAGCGGCTGACACCGTCGTCATCCTGCGTGGGGTCGTACTGGTTGGCGGCGGAGGGGGTCAGGCGGTAGTCGCTGCCTGCCTGCTCCAGCATGAGATTGGCGTTCTCCACCGAATAACGGGTGCGACCGTAGGCTTCGGCGTTGCCCAGCTCGCCGCGGAACATGACGTAGGCGATCTTCTTGTCGCCGTTGATGTCGCACCGCTGAGCGTTGTCGCCGGTCATAAGGTATTCTGCGATCATCTGCCCCTGCATATACCCTGCCTCGTCGGCGTCGGTGCCGACGAACAGGCAGTTTTCGTAGCTGTTGATGATGTCGTCGGACACCTCGCGGTTGAAGAAGATGACGGGGATGTTCTGTGCGGATGCGTTCTGGATGATGGTCTGGGACGCCTCGTCCGAGCCGGTGGTCACCACGTTGACCACCAGCAGGTCGGAGCCGCGTGTGACGGCAGTCTCGATCTGCTCGGTCTGGGTGGACTGGTCGGACGCGCCGTCATAGAAGGTGTAGCTGAACAGGTCCTTTTCGTCCTTCAGCAGGCTTTCCATTGAGGAACGCACGCTGCCGATATAGGTGTCGCTGTAGTCGTAGAAGAACGCGTCCACGCTCAGTCGGTCGGAATTTGCCGCCTGATCGCCGCCGGGAGTGTTCTGTCCGCCTGCGCTGCCGCCGCAGGAGCATCCTGCGGCAGACAGCAGGAATACGGCAAGCAGTGCCGCCGTGATTTTTCTCATGATTTATGCCTCCTTGATTGATTGTGCTTTATGCCGGTTGATGTTGTGATGTGTCGTTTCGCTGATAGTATGAGCTGTACACAGAAAATTAACGCTGTATAATTCAGGCAGTTCCGGCGGCAGCCTTGCAGCTGTATATGATAGTATGGCGGCATCTGGTCATATAAAATTCTCCTGTTCTGGCAATTGCTGTATAATCAGATTCGATGTAAAGTATTGAGCGGTCAACAGAACAAGGAGAACGGAACAATGAACACAAAAACACAGAAAATCGTTATGACCGCGCTTCTGGCGGCGCTCGCCTGCGTGGCGACTATGATCATCCGCATCCCTTCGCCCCTCAGGGGATATCTGAATCTGGGCGACTGCGTGGTGCTTATCTCCGGCTGGATGCTTTCCCCGGCACACGGCTTCCTTGCCGCCGGCATCGGCTCGGCGCTGGCGGATGTGTTTTCCGGCTACGTCGTCTATGCCCCTGCGACCTTTGTCATCAAGGGACTTATGGCGGTCATTGCGTGCTTTGGCTTCCGGCTGCTGAATAAAAAGCTCGGCAGCCTGCCCTCGGGAATCATCAGCGGCACGGCGGCTGAGCTTGTGATGGTGCTGGGGTATTATGTGTTTGAGGGACTGCTGTACGGCTTTGTTCCGTCGGCGGTGAACATCCCGGCGAACGCGATGCAGGGTCTCGCCGGTCTGATCGTCGGCGTGGTACTGATAAAGCTGTTTGACAAAAGCAAAATTATCCATGAATAAAGAAAAGCCCGGAAGCTGCAGTGCAAAGCTGCGGCTTCCGGGCCTCTGAGATGCTGCCGTATACGGACTCAGCCGAACATACGGGTCATGCCATCCATCAGATGCTCCATTTTTCGGGCGGCCTTGCGCACGCCTTTCTTCATGGGGCTTCTGCGGTTGGCGGAGATATATCCGCCGGCCAGACCGACTGCCGCACCGATGGCGACAGCCGCGCCCACGCCCTTGACTACGTTCATTGCGGTTCGCGTCATTTGTATCACTCTCCCGATGCAGATCAATGCGGCGGCGGTTGTGCAGACAGCTCTGTTCATACGCGCCCTCGCTTGCTTGTTATTTCGGCGGTCTGATTATGCCGCCTCGTGAAATATCCTTGCCCGATGAAAGCGCGATATTCACACAGGCGCGAAAAAAGCATAAAAAGCAAAAAAGGCGCTTGCCCTGCGGTAAGCGTCTTTTTTGTATACTGAAGGATAATCCGGTGTAAGCAATTTGATTGTGTTAACATATTAACACGTTAAAGCGCCGTAGTCAATGGCTAATTTTAAATAATCTATTAATATTTCGTCTATCCAATGACAAAAATTACATTTCAGGCAGAAAATTTCTATTACAGAAATGCCGAAATGAATATTCAGCTTATCACCCGACCATAATCCCTGCACATATCAAAAGGAGGGATCATCGTGGATAAGGATGTACCCGTGTGGCTGAGCAGGGGACGTGCCCTGAAGCAATATCCATGGATGGACGGCGACGTGAGCGCCGACGTTTGCGTCATCGGCGGCGGCGTGACCGGGACGCTGTGCGCGCTGAGGCTGATAAGGGAGGGAAAATCAGTTGTGCTGCTCACACGCAGCCCCATCGGTCACGGCGCGACTTCGCTGCTGATGCCCTGCTCGCTGTGCGACTGCGGACAGAACCTGCGCGCCCTTTCCCGCCGTGTTGGCAGAGAAAACGCTGTGCATCTGCTGCAGCTCACCCGTCAGGCAGCCGATGAGCTGGAACAGCTGTGCTCGGAGCTGCCCACGGGCGCAGGTTTTTCTCTGAGGGACTGCGTGGTGTACGCCGACAGCGACACCGATGCCGACCAGCTCAGACGGGAATACGGAGAATACCGTCGTGCCGGCTTTGACTGCACGTCAATGGATCGCGGAGCTTTCGGCAGCGCCTTTGCCTTTCCCGCGGCAGGGGCTCTGGTGATGCACGGCGGCGCGGTGGAGCTGGATCCCTGTATGCTGGCTCAGCTGGCAGCGGCGCAGGCCTCCGACATGGGGGCGATAATATTCGAAAACACCAAGGCAGAGCGTATCTCCGCCGAAAGCGGCGGCAGGGTCAGCGTGTTCACCTCCACCCACCGTCGGGTGTCGGCAGGACGGGTGGTCATCGCGGCAGGCAGCTCCTGCGCCGAGCTGCTGGGCGGCATTTCCGCAGGACGCACTCGCTACATCGCCGCCAGCAGGCCGGTCAGGGCGTTCCATGGGTGGCCGGGACGTTGCGTGCTGCGCAGCACGGGGCAGCCCAATGTTCTCTGCTCTACTTCCCCGGATGACCGCGTGTTCATCAGCTGCGAGGCATCCGCCGCAGCCGACAGCCGCGATCGTCTGCGCGGCGCGCTGCACATTCCTGCCGCTCACAGCCGCAGATTCGGGGAGCTGGAAGCCGCCGCAAAATACCTGTTTCCCGAGACCGGCGTGATGCGCCGTGAATCGGGATGGACACTCAGGACCCTGCGCACCGCCGACGGGCTGCCCGTTGCAGGGACGGTACAGGGACAGCCGGGCTGCCTGTTCGCCTTCAGCGGCGGCGAGGGCGGCGTGCTGCTCAGCGTGCTCATTTCGCGGCTTGTTTCCGACGAGCTGTGCGGTCGTCAGCCCACCGAGCTGGGGATGTTTTCGCCTCATCGTCGGCGGCTGGCGGGCTGATCTCCTGCGGCTGCGGTGCGTCACCATCGGTCGGTACGGATGAGCAACCCCGGCGGCGAAGCGTTCGTCCGCCGCCTCGCAAAAAAACAACCGCCGCAATGCAGGCTTCCATGCCCATTGCGGCGGTTCTGTCGTTGTGTAGATGATCATTGCTCCACCGGCAGCCGATAGGCGCGGTCGCTGCCTGCAGGCGGCACCTCGGGCATCAGCAGGCCGTAGATATCGGCGGCATCGGCGCACAGCTCAAATATGCGCCTTCCGCGGTCGTCCAGAGCGGACACCTGCGCATAACGGGTGATGACCGGCAGACCATTTTCGCCCCGGGCAGCAGCGGACGCGGTGAGTATCTCCTGACCGCGGCGGTTCATCGCCAGCACGCGGATATAGGGAGGCGTGCCCTCGCTGTCGGCGGCGGTGATGCCCAGCAGTGCCGAAAGCAGTATGCGCCGCAGACGGGCGTGGGTGTATCGCTTGCACTTTATCCCGTCACACAGCCGCGCGAAACCTGCGTCCGCTCCGCTCATGCGTCGGGCACAGTCGGCGATGCGGTGCTCCAGCCCCTCGGACACATCGGGAAGCTCCGCCAGCTGCTGAACGGTCATGGACCGCAGCCGCATCAGCAGTGCGCGGTCAAGGCGGCTGATATCCGCTGGACCTCTCCCCTCCACTGCCGCTTCACACAGCAGCTCTGCCGCAGAAGGAGGCATATATTCCGCAAGGTCGGAGGGTTTCGCGCCTGCTCTCAGGCGCTCCCGAATGTATGACGCGCTCACCGGCTGACCGTCGTGTGCGGTATGGGAATCGTGAGCCGCGCCCTTTCGCTGCACGCAGAAAGGCTGAATCTGCGGAGCTGTCATATTGATGGCGCGGCAGTATTCCACGCCGAGAGTATCGTTGGGATTGGCAAGGATATCCGCGCACTCGGGCGCTATCTCCGAGAGCACCGCGCCCCGTGCGGCGGCAAAGCTTGCCCCTTCACTGAGACGCTCCCTGAGAAACAGCCGTGCGTCCTCGCTGTCGGAAAGCGCCGCGGCACGGCGGATAAGGTCGATATCTCCGCACTCGCTGCCGAAGGACAGAACATCCACACAGCCCAGCGCGGCAGCAATGCCCACACCGCCGCGGGCAAAGGTCCCGGCGCCTGCCATCGCCCAGGGCAGCGGCAGCTCCACTGCCAGATCGGCACCGCACCGCACCGCCATCAGCGCGCGGGTACGCTTGTCCACGCAGGCGGCGTCGCCCCTCTGGACGAAATCGCCGGACATGACTGCGACAACACGGGTCGCGCCGGTCAGCTCCCGTGTGCGCTCAAGCTGCAGCGCGTGACCGTTGTGAAATGGATTGTATTCGGCAATAACAGCTGCCACTTTCATAAATATATGTCTCCGATGGCTTCGTTGATAATTTCAAAGGTCGAGAACAAGACCGTCGTATGCGATGTGATAACCGTACGGGCGAGCCTGCTGCTCCATTCGGTCGTGGGTGTCGTTTCCCTCATGGGAAATGTGTGTGGCATATATGCGTGTGTGTTCGGCGGCGATGCCAATCAGGCTTATTCAAGCCGATAGCCCACGCCGTACACCGCCGTCAGGCGATCGCCCAGATCCAGCTTGCGCCGTATGCGCTGGGCGTGCAGATCGAGGGTGCGCGTGGTACCGTCGTATTCAATATCCCACAGGCTCTGATAGAGCTGGTCGCGATACAGAACGTGTCCCCTGTTCTTGACCAGCATGACAAAGAAATCAAACTCCTTGGGTGTGAGCTCCACCCTTTCGCCGTCGCGCAGCAGCCGATGGGATCGCGTGTTGATGACAAACTCGTCGTAGGACAGCACCAGCGGTTCGGTCTCCGAGCTGATGCTGCTGCAGCGGCGCAGCACCGCCTCAATGCGCGCAAGCACCTCCTGCATGGCAAAGGGCTTGGCGATGAAATCATCCGCTCCGGCACGCAGACCTCTGACCCTGTCAGCCACCTCGGCGCGGCTGCTGATTATGATGCACGGCACCTTTATCTGCCGCGCGTAATCCAGCAGTTCAAATCCGTCCAGTGACGGCAGAGCTGTCTCCAGCAGCACCAGATCGAAGCTATTGACCTCCAGCTGGTTGGCGGCGGCAAGACCGTCTCCCACAACAGTGCAGCGATAACCTGCCTCGGAAAGCCCAAAGCGCAGGGTCTCCTGCACCACCGGATCGCTGTCCACGATCAGCAGTCGGATAATATTGCTCACAGGATCGCCCCCATGTGAATAATCGTCCGCGTCGTGCGGAACGAAGCCGTTGTAACGCCTCCGCTCAAGCCGCATAACACGTTCATTTCAATTATATCTCGTTGCAGCGGCAAATGCAACTGCGGCTGCGGAGAGCTGACGGTCGATTGCTGTCGGCTATACGCCAACGCCGCGTCGGCGTTATTTGTGTATGATCCTTGAGCGCACCGCCTCTGTGCAAAACCAACGTAAATGCCAGCGTTTATCCTTGGCGTCATGTGAAATATTCCGACTTGCATTTATCGAAGCAATGGTGTATAATAAACAGGCTCAAGGGGATAATGTCTTTGAGAAAAATATCGCGGAGTAGAGCAGTTCGGTAGCTCGTCGGGCTCATAACCCGGAGGTCGCAGGTTCAAATCCTGCCTCCGCAACCAAAAAACCGCTTCTCGTCGTTAGACGGGGAGCGGTTTTTCGTTGTGTGTGGCAGCGTGAAAACTTGCGCGAAATCGCCGCACCGACAAACGGGATTTATCGCATCGTGGTGCGATTTCACTGAATTCGCAACGCGAATTCTACGCAGTGTTCAAATCCTGCCTCCGCAACCAAAAAACCGCTTCTCGTCGTTAGACGGGGAGCGGTTTTTCGTTGTGTGTGGCAGCGTGAAAACTTGCGCGAAATCGCCGCACCGACAAACGG
>SVPO01000088.1 GCA_015065795.1 Oscillospiraceae bacterium
CGGAGCCAACATGCTCCACGGACACATGGACAAGACCTACTATGCCGTCTGTCAGGGTGAGCTTGAGGGCAGCGGAACCATCGACGCTCCCATTCGCCGCCGTGAAAACGCCGGCATCCGCCGCGAGGTGGGGGAGGGCGGTCAGCGCAGCGTGACACACTGGAAGGTGCTGTGCTGCCGGGATGGCATGACACTGCTGGAGATCGATCTTGAAACGGGACGTACCCACCAGATACGTACCCACTTTGCCGACGTGATGAATATGCCGCTGGCAGGTGACGAGATGTACGGTGGTACCACCGAACTGATCGACCGTCAGGCGCTGCACTGCGGCAGGGTCAGCTTCAATCATCCGGTGACCGGTCAGCCCTTTGAGCTGCACTCGCCGCTGCCGGAGGATATGATGAAGCTTCCTCCCTGCGCGGAGTATTACGGCAACAAAATCTAACAGTAATAACCAACGGACTGCGTCAGAGCATCACTTCTGCCGCAGTCCGTTCCTTTTTGAGAATATGAGCACAAACTAAAGCGAGGAATGCAGTCCAAATCGGGCGCGTTCCTCGCTGTGTATTACTCAATCGTCATATATCCACAGCCCCCGTATCGGCGGAAGCTGAAAACAATTCAATCAATCAGTTCTCCGGCTCAAGCAGACCGTATCCGCCGTCCTCACGGCGATAAACCACGTTGATCTCCTTGGTGAAATCATTGCGGAACATGAAGAACTCATGACCCAGCATATTCATCTGCAGGATGGCTTCGTCAATATCCATTGCGCTGACGGGGAACTTCTTGGAACGGATGATCTGGAATTCGCTTTCTTCCTCGATCTCGGGCTGATCCACTTCAAGGGGCTCAAAAACAGCCTGGGGCTTGTCCGCCTTGAGACGCTTGTCCAGACGGGTCTTGTTCTTGCGGATCTGTCTGGAGAGATGGTCGATAGCGATGTCCAGCGCGTCGTTCATTTCCTCACTGGTCTGCTCGGCGCGGTAGATATATCCCTTGCTGCGAACCGTGATTTCAACCTTCTGACGGTTCTTCTCAAGGGTGACGGTCACGTTGGCTTCAGCCTCGTCGCCAAAGAATTTTTCAAATTTGGAGAGTTTCTTATTAACCAGATCCTTAAAGGAATCGCGCAGGTTAACCTTACGTCCGGTGATGGTGATCTTCATAGTATTGGTCTCCCTTCTTGGCTGAATCTGCGATCTTGCGGCGATAATTGCCGCTGCCGCAGGGCATCGGTCAAGGAGTGTTTCCTGTTTCCCTTTGCCTGTGTGCATTATAACATAATAACTAAAAGAATGGAAGCCTTTTTTGAAAATTTATTGGTAAATCATAAAAAATTCATATTTACACCATCAGAGCGTGCCGTGAGCGGTCATATCCTCCTGACACCGTCCGCAACGACCATCTCGGGCTTTGCGTCAACGGACAGCGGATCGCCGGAGAACACGGAGAAATCCGCGTCCTTACCGACCTCGATCGAGCCGACACGATGAGCGATGCCCAGCAGCTCGGCAGGGATGCGTGTGATGCCCAGCAGTGCGGACTGACGGCTCAGACCCTCGCGCGCCGCTATGCCTGCGGACAGCGTGAGATAATGGATAGGCACCACGGGATGGTCGGTGATGATCGCGGGGAGAATTCCTGCTGCCTCCAGCTTGCCGGGAGCTGCGGTGCTCAGGTTGCGCAGCTCGGGCTTTGCGCGGTCACAGATGATGGGACCGGCAAGCACCCGTGCGCCGCACTCTGCAAGCTCATCTGCGCACATATATCCCTCGGTGGCGTGCACCAGCACATAGTCCAGATTGAATTCCTCGGCGATGCGAATGGCAGTGAAGATATCATCCCTGCGGTGGCAGTGGAAATGCGCAGGCAGCTCGCGGGTGAGCACCGGCACCAGCGCCTCCAGCTTCATGTCATAATCGGGCAGATCAGAATCGCTTTCGGCGGCGTTCTTTTCCTCCATGTACCGCTTGGCAAGCATCAGCTGCTCGCGGATAATGGCGGCGGTCGCCATGCGTGTTACAGGGGATTCGTCCTGCTCGTGATAGGTGTTTTTGGGATTTTCGCCCAGAGCGAACTTCATTGCGCCCGGCTCCCGGATGACCTTCTTATCGATGCGTCCGGGGATGGTCTTGATGCACAGTGCCTGTCCGGCGATGGGATTTGCGCTTCCCGGACCGGTCATGACCGTTGTGATACCGGCGGCGAGTGCTTCCTCAAAGCAGTAGTCATAGGCGTTGACGGCGTCCAGAGCGCGCAGATGGGGAGTGGATGGCTCGGTGCTTTCATTGCCGTCGTCACCTTCGAAGCCCAGCCCGTTCTCCCACATACCCAGATGGCTGTGTGCGTCGATGAATCCGGGATATACGCTGCGTCCTTCAAGATCGACCGTATCGCCGCTGTCTGCAGTGAAGTCGGACATATCACCCACTGCAGCGATACGCCCATCCTTCACGGTGATATATCCGAGCTCAATGATGCTGAAGTCCTTGTCGCAGGTCACGATTCGTGCGTTGATGTAATTCATGGATAGCTGACTCCTTTGTCACGGAAATAAATAGAAATGGCGGAGTGATATGTCACCCCGCCATCATAAAAGTCAAAGGTAAGGCATTACCGATTGCCGCGACGGGAGACCCGACGCTCGCCGGTATGCTTTTTGAGGCTGCTCATCTTTTCGTTGCTGCTCTTCATGAAGTTGGAAAGGATCTCGTCGAAGCTGGGAGCAGGCTCGGCAGGCTTGGAAGCTTCCGAGGTCTGTTCGGCGGCTTTCTTCATGGAAAGGCCGATCTTTCCGTCGTCGCCCACGGTGAGGATCTTGACGCTGACCTCCTGACCGATCTGAACATAATCCTTGATCTCGCGCACATAGGTAGCAGCGACCTCAGAAATATGAACCATACCGGTCTTGCCGTTCTCAAGCTCAACAAACACGCCGAACTTGGTAATTCCGGTTACTTTTCCCTTTACGATATCTCCAACCTCAAGCAGCATACTCGTCTCGTTGGCCTCCTGAAAAATTAGTTGCCCGAACGAATAATATAAACGCGCTCGCCGGGAAGGACATAATCCAGCTCCTCACGGGCCTTGCGCTCGATATATTCGTCGTCGTCGCTGTTGTTCATGAGTTCTCTGAGGGCGTCGTTCTCCATCTGCTGCTCGTCGCACATGGCAAGAATAGCGTCCAGTTCGGCCTGCTTCTCTTTGATGGTGTTGCGGGACTGCACCAGAGCAATAACAACAAGAAGCACAACAAGACCGGCGGCACAGTACACAAGTATCTGTCCCGACAGCCTGTTTTTGTTATTCTTCTTTTTTAGTTTCTTGATGATGCTCATATCAACAATCCTAAAAAGAGGCAGAATACCGCCTACAAAGATTCAATATAATTATACATCAGCTTTTGGATAATTCAAGCGGTTTCTTCTCACTTTTTTCCGTTTTTTCGCCTTTTTTTGATAAGCGGGCTAAAAAATTGTTTTTCCGCCTGTTCACAGCAGCTGAAATCCGATTCGCTGCTGGCCTCAGCTTGCCAAGCAGCGGCTTGATCGTCTTTCTCGCAAAGCAGATCAGCATCCGTCGGATAATACCGGAGACGAAGTCAAACACCTTCATCAGCACCGCACCCACAGTGGCGGAGTATATACCCCAGCCGACCAATGCGGCGCATACGAATATAATGCGCAGCTGCCCTCCGTACACCACCGCCGAGCAGAAGAAGATCCCCACGGCGCCGGTGATCCAGAAGAACAGATCCTGCGCAAGGATCATAGCATAGCCAAAGTGAAAAACTCGTCTCAAAATGCGGAACAGGTCGTAGTATATTCCCAGTGCGGCACCGGCAAGCAAAGCCTTGCCCAGAGCTGCCGCCTCAAGGGCGATATTTCCCGTAAAGCCCATATCTGCAAACCGTCATCGTGCCATACGGGCAAAAAAGCCCTTGCGTTCCTGCTTCAGTTCAGCGTAGACCAGCTCATTGACTTCGCCGCTCATATGCAGCTCACCGGTCTCCTGATCAAGATGGCTGATATGCAGATCGTTTCCTCTGACGGTGAGCTCGCCCATTTCGGTCAGAAGGGTCACCGACTGTTCGTCAAAGCTGTCCACGTCCCTGACGCCGGAAATGCTCAGGCTGTGGCGTTTTTCCAGTATGATGTTGTGTGCCGCGTTGATGGTGCTTTCTTTATCTGCCATGATGTGCGTACCTCCGATGTTGTTGATACATCAGTATGCGCAATGACAGATGATTATGCGCAATGGAGCTTATTCATCGCCGATGATCTCGTACATATCGGAGGCGTTCTCCTTGCGTACAACTTCGCTGATCTGAGTGATGCGGGCTCTGATCTTCCGCTCACCGAAGGCGATCTCGATGATGTCACCTATCTTAACGGTGTAGGAGGGCTTTACCTGCTTGCCGTTGACGCTGACTCTGCCGCCGTCGCAGGCGTCGTTGGCAACGGTGCGGCGCTTGATGATTCGGGAAACCTTGAGATATTTATCCAGTCGCATTGATAATGCTCCTTTCCGGTCGTTTTGCGGATAAAAACCGCGCAGGAACCGGCCGACTGGCAGGTTCCTGCGAAAGTTGCGAATATTAGCCGCGAAGAATTACTTCTCGACGATCTCCTTGAAGGATCTGCCGGCCTTGAATACGGGCAGCTTGGAAGCGGGGATGTCGATGGGCTCCTTGGTTCTGGGGTTGCGACCCTTTCTGGCGCAACGGGTACGAACCTCAAAGGTACCGAAACCGACGATCTGAACTCTGTCACCGGCAGCAACAGCGTCCATGATTACGGAAGTAATAGCGGAGATAGCCTTGTCAGCATCCTTCTTCTGCAGACCTGCCTTCTCGGCAACAGCAGCAATAAGCTCTGTTTTTTTCATAAGTGTGACCTCCAGATGATTTTTGTAATAGATATTCAACAGAATACTCTGTTTGAATTACGGAAATAAGGGATCAGTCGTTCTCGCGTTCGGCGATCTTGATCTCATCCCAGAGCTTGTCCAGCTCCTCGATGGTGGAAGACGCCATGTCAATGCCGCGTTCGGCAGCCAGACGTTCAACACCGGCGAATCGACGGGCGAACTTGTCGCTGGCACGGGTCAGAGCCTCCTCGGGCTCGGTGTGCACGAATCGCGAAAGATTGACCACCGCAAAGAGCAGATCGCCCAGCTCGTCGTCAATATCCGCCTGCATACCGCTGTGATAGGCATCCATGACCTCGGACGTTTCCTCGGCAACCTTTGCGGCAGCGCCCTTGATGTCCGGCCAGTCGAAGCCAACCTTGGCAGCTTTCTTCTGCAGCTTTACGGCACGCATAAGCGCCGGCAGACTGCGGGGAACGCTGTCCATGGTTTCGGCTACGGTTTTCTGGCCCTTGGTTTCGGCTTTGATGTTGTCCCAGTTGGTGAGCACCTGTTCGGTGGTCTCCGCGGAAACAGAGCCGAAAACGTGGGGATGACGGTGCACCAGCTTCTGGCACACATCGTTGCATACATCACCGAAATCGAAAGAGCCGATCTCCTCCTCCATGCGGCTGTGGAAAACGATCTGCAGCAGCAGGTCGCCCAGCTCCTCGCGGAGGTTTTCGGTGTCGTTTGCGTCGATGGCGTCCAGCACCTCATAGGTTTCCTCAATGAGGTTGGCGCGAATGGAATGATGATCCTGCTCCATATCCCACGGACAGCCACCCGGCGAACGGAGCAGCTCCATGATAAGCAGCAGGTCGTTGATGTCGTAACGGTCTTTGATTACAAAAGCCATGATTGTGACCTTTCTGTGAACGCAGCTTAAATACCAAGCTGTGTACTATTTTATACTATCAATCCGCGTTTTTCAAGTATTTTTGCCATTTTTTCGCCTTTTGGAAGCGATAAAACATCTGCTTTTGAAACCGCCTTGAGGGCAAAGAGTGCAATTATGTACACTACTACTGCCACGGCGATGGCAACAAATGTTACGATTCTCGAGTCAGTGAACAGGTAAAGTACCTGACAGGTGCCCCAGGCGGCCAATCCGCACAGGGCGGAGGCGATAAAGGGCTTGATGAACGTCGACATAATATCAAGGCTGATTTTGGTGGTGCGGCACAGCACATACAGGCCGCCGACCACGGTAAAGATGTAGAAAACCAGCGATCCGTAGGGTGCGCCCTTGATATTGATGCTCTCGGTGCCCACCAGAACGTAGTTGAGTATCAGCTTGATCACAGCACCGATGACCATCAGCTTGACCGGGGTCATCTGCTTGCCGACAGCCTGAAGCATGCTGTTGACGGGGGCGGCCATTGCGCCGAACATGGCCATGATGCCCAGCACGCGCAGCATGGGAGGACAGATCTCGGCGGCGGAGGTGCCGGGATAGAGCAGCTGCAGGATCTCAGGAGCAAGGGCAAATATGCCGCAGCCGGCAGGGAACGCCAGCAGCACACCCAGCTTGAGCACGGAGTTTGCGCCCTCGCGAACCTTTTCGCGGTCCTTGGCGACCCATGCTGCAGCAAGGGCAGGGATAGCGCCCACGGCAAAGCCCTGGGTCAGATAGGGCACAAGGTTGTAGAGGGTGATGCCGTAGTTGTAAACGCCCCACAGGAAGTTGGGGATACCCTCGTCGGTCACGCCGGACATGGCGGTGCCGTAGATGGAACGCATATTGGCAGCGCCAAGAGATTTGATCTGTCCCTGAATGGTCAGGGAGTCGATGAGCTGAGTGAGGTTCTGAGCCAGTACGCCCAGAGCAATGGGAATACCGATGAGCAGGAACGCCTTGACGATGTCACGGGTGGCACGGGGCTCGGGAGAGGAAGCCAGCTGCTCCTCGCTGATGCCGCTGCCGTATCTCTTGTAGCGGTACATGAGATAGGCAAGGGACAGAGCCGAACCGAGGGTGATACCCAGCAGCGCGCAGGCTGCGGCGTAGGGATAGCTTGCGTTCAGAGCCTCGTCAAGGCTGCGGCACTCTCTGCCGTATACCATGACGCTGCGGGTGCCTGCACCGGCAAGACCGCCGGCGGAGGAGAATTCGGAAAGGAACTTGTGCTCGCCGATCTTGACCACGGCGATGGCGGTAACCAGACCGATGACCAGCTTGCCCACGGCCTCGATGACCTGCGAGGCGGCGGTGGGGATCATGTTGCGCATACCCTCATAATAGCCGCGGTAGCCGCTCATAAGGCAGCAGAACAGCACCGAGGGGCTCATGGCGAGGATGGCGTAGATAGCGTTGGAATCGAAGATGCTGGAGCTGGAGGTTGTGAGGAAAAAGCCAACTGCCACCATGGCGATAAAGGAGATGCTTCCCGTTATCAGGAATATCCTCTGTACGATGGTGTTGATCTTCTTTACGTCCTTGTATCGCCCGAGGGTGATGTTCTCAGCCACCTGACGGGCAAGTGCCACAGGAAATCCTGCGACAGCGAGGGTATAGAAGGGCAGATACAGGTTGTATGCGGAATAGTAATATCCCATGCCCGACTCGCCGATGATGTTGCCGAGGGGGATCTTGAACAGAGCGCCGATGATCTTTACCAGCGCGATGCCAACGGTCAGTATCAGAGCGCCCTCTACGAGGGTCTGCTGCTTGTTGGCTTTATCCCGCAGATCTCGGGCTGCGGTTTTGTTTCTTGCCATATTAATACATCCTCCGGATAGTTAATGGCTGTCTGCTATATGACAGCGGCAAAAGGGTCAGTCCTCTACGGTGATGACCTCCGGTGCAGGGACATCGTCTTTCGGCTGACGGGCTTTTTTCTGCCCGGCTTCCATTCTGACGCCGCAGCGCGAGCAGTAGACGGATCTGGGCTCGATGGCGGCGCCGCAGGAGGAACAGATGACCTTATTCTTCATCCCGGCGATCTTGCGGCGAACCTCATCCAGACGTTCGTTGAGAGCGTCGATGCTCTTTACGCACTCGTCAATGATACCGTCGATATCTGTGCCGCTCTTTCTGGCGTCGTAGACGGCCTTGCCCAGAGCCTTGTAGCGGTTATTGAGCTCGCCGGTTATGTCGGCGGCGTTCATCTTGAGTCTGGCGGTGTCCACCAGTTTGCCGGTCTTCTTGCTGACGGCAGAGCCAAAATCCTTTGCGCCGGAAACGGCGTCGTCGAAGAAAGACATATCTGTTCTCCTTTGCGGTTGATGGTAATGTAATGTTATCCCGGATATTATAGCCCAAAACAGTGGCTATGGCAACAACGGCGGCAAAAAACTCACCGCAAGTGAGGTCATACCTTATATATACTGTTGCCGAAGAACTCGCGCATCAGCGAATTGGGCGGAATAAGCTCGGAAGGCAGCGGCTGGAACAGCTCAAGCTTTTCGCACAGCTGATCTGCCTGCTCAAAATAGGGACTGTCCTTGGTGATGCGCCGCAGCAGCGGCAGAGCGATCTGGCTGATGACGCAGGGCTCGTAGATGTGGATGGAGTTGATGGTGACGTTGGCAAGCCGCTTGTAGGGCTGAATGTACTTTGCCTCGCCCTCCAGCACCTTGGGCCACAGCTCAAAGGTGAATTCAGGGGATGCGCCGCGGAACAGCATATCACGCACGATGCGGCGGCACAGACGCAGCTCGTAGGCGGAAATGATCACACGGTCGCCTTCCTCAATGTCCTGCTTTACGCTGATGTATATCTTGAGCATACGATCGTCGGGCAGGCAGTCGGTGACAATGGGGTTCAGGGCGTGGATGCCCTCCACGATGACCACATCGTTCTCGCCCAGCTTGACGTGCACGCGTTCGTCCTCTGGACGCTGCTTGACAAAGCTGAAGCGCGGCATCATGCATTCGCCCTTTTCAATGAGGGAAAGCAGACACTCCTGCATCAGCGGAATATCCAGCGCGTGGATGGATTCATAGTCGGGAGTTCCGTCGGGCAGCAGCGGAGTGCGCCCCGCGCCGAGGAAAAATTCGTCAAGGGAGATGCGCCGGGAGTGCACTCCAAGCTCCTCCAGCCGCTCGCACAGCATGCAGGCGGTGGTGGTTTTACCCGAGCTGGAAGGACCGGCAAGCATGATGAGCTTGTTGCCCTGCTTGCCGTTGCTGTTGAGAAAATCGGCTATCTCGTTGATGCGCTTGCGGTACTGGCTTTCCATCTGAGCCACCAGCTCGGCAGGCGCGTTTATCGCCGCGTCATTGATGTCCTTGACGCGCTCGGTGTACTTGATGAAATAATCAACAAAATTCCTCATAAAAATCGATGACCTCCTTCTTTCTCTCCAAAAGAGTGTCAAAGCGTGAATTGTATTCGTAGGGGAACTTGAAATTATAGACCCTCTGGATGTTGTTGACGCCGGGCTGACGCAGCTTGGTCACTCCGCCTGCGCCCACGGCCAGTATGGTGTGAGTTTCGTCCATGATGTAGACGTTGTACAGTCCGTCGTGTCCGTCCTTTGCCCAGCCCACGTTCTCAAGGTTGCCCACCATTCTGGTCTGGCGGTAGAGATAATAGGGATGGTATCCGCTGACGGGCAGCCTTTGAGTGCAGATGTCCAGCATCTTACCGGCACTGTTGCCCACCGCGTCACCCTCCGCTCCCAGCGCGGTCACAAGGGTGGAGGCGCGCTTCATGGAAAGGGTGTGCACGGTGATGTTCTCCGGCTCAAGGCTGAGCACGCCGTCCAGCGTTGCGGCAAAGGAATCCACATCATCACCGGGCAGTCCGGCGATCAGATCCATGTTGATGTCGTCAAAGCCGCACTGACGGGCAAGCGCCATTGCCTCGAACACCTGCGCGGCGGAGTGCCTGCGTCCGATGGTCTGCAGCACGCTGTCGTTCAGCGTCTGGGGGTTGATGCTTATGCGGCGCACGCCGGCGTTTTTGATCGCCATGAGCTTGTCGGCGGTGATGGTGTCGGGGCGTCCTGCCTCCACAGTGAACTCCCGCACCGCGGACATATCAAAATACTTCCGTACCGCCGCCAGCACCTCCGCCATCTGCTGAGCACTGAGGGTGGTGGGAGTACCGCCGCCCATATATACCGTCTCCAGCCGCAGCCCCAGCTGCTTTGCCACCTCAGCGGTGACCTCGATCTCACGGATGAGCAGAGGAACATATTCGTTCAGCAGCTTGCCCGCCTTCTCAATGGACTGAGAGACAAAGGAGCAGTAGCTGCACCGTGACGGGCAGAAGGGGATGGAGATATACAGGCTGAAGGATTTTGCGTCGGAGCAGTCAAGAATGGGCTGCTCGTAGCGCATGGTCTCGGCGCACAGCTGATATTTCTCCGGAGAGCAGTGGAACAGATCGATCATGCGCTCCTTTGCCTTCTCCACACCGATGGTCTCGTGCAGCATACGCAGCAGCTTGACCGGACGCACGCCGGTGAGCACGCCCCAGGGCGGCTTGTAGCCGGTTGCCTCCACCAGAGTGGAGAAAAGCACATCGGCAAGCACCAGATTGCGGTCC
>SVPO01000089.1 GCA_015065795.1 Oscillospiraceae bacterium
AGGTCACCACAAAGGGCGGACGATCCAGCCTCAGCACGTCTCCGGCGGAGTTTTCGTAGTATATTTCATAAGGCAGCAGAGAAGGCATAGGTGCTCCTTTCGTTATGAATACTCGCGTATCATCCGTCCGAAGGCTCTGCCGTCCAGCTGCAGCACCGTCTCGGTTCCGGAAAGATAATCCAGCAGCCGGTCGATACGCTCACCCAGTGCGGCAAATTCCGACTGCCCGTCCTGTCGTGCGGAAGTGACGGCGGCAAGGGGCTCGCCTGCGTTCTGCGCCGCACTGTACGAAACGGGAGCAGGAAGGACGGCGGCTGCGTTCCGCTCGGCGGCGGCAGCCACGGCACCTGCGGCGGAGGCAACACGGGGAATGAGATCCTCCATGCCCAGCGCCATGCCTTCCACGGTATATGAGCCGATGCGGCGCATGACCTTCGAGGGTGAGGCGATCTGCAGGGCGCGCTCGATGGTGGAGCGCACGTTGGCGGCTATGCTCTGCGCTACGGAGTAGACCGCCGCCGCAGAGCTTCTCAGACCGGCTGCAAGACCGGCGCCTGCGTTGGTCATCGTGGCGGTGAGCGAGCCCTTCAGCGAACCGAAGGATGTGAGGATGCCGCTGCGTATGGCGTTTGCGGCACTCACCGCCACCGGCTGGGCCGAAGCAAAGGATGCCACGCCCGACACGGCGGTGCTCATGGCGGAAACGGTGCCCGAGCCTGCGGCGGACATGGAGGATGATATTGCGGACGAGGATGCCGCGGCAGCGGCGGAGGCGGCAGCCATCGCTCCGGATACCAGCGACGCGGCGCCGGACACCGAGCCTGCCATTCCCGAGCCTGCGGAAGCTACGGAGGCGGCGGCGGATGCCATTGCCCCGGATGCCAGCGACGCAGCGCCTGCGACCGAGCCGGACATTCCCGAGCCTGCCGCGGCTACGGCAGCGGCAGCGGATGCCATCGCTCCGGAGATGCCCGATGCCATGGTCTGCGCCGAACCTGCGGCGGAAGACATGGCGGAGCTCACCGTGCCGGCGGAAGATGCGGCGGTGCTGCTCAGAGTGCCCATGGCGCTGCCGGCGGCACCCAGCGCCATCGTCATCGATCCCATTCCCGAACCGATGTGGGACGCCAGAACGGAAAAGTGTCCGCCTGCCGCTCCGGCGACACGGGCGAGGCCGTTCTCCAGGGCGGAAATGCCGGAAGAACCGATCTGCCCCGATGCGGCGAGCTGATCCATCAGCTGCATGGCAGTCTGCAGATTGTTGCGGAAATCGTCAATGGACAGCGTCAGATATGCCGCCACTGTTCCGGCGATAATCATGGTGTTCCACTCCTTTTGTGTTGATCATTCCGAGCACTGCGGCGGAATTGCCCCGGGGCTCGGACAGCCGCTGCAGCGGACGGGGAAGCCTGCCGTCGTTCTCGATGCGGCACATTATGTACATACACGCCTCATCGAGACACCAGGCGGCGTAAGGATCCTCCACGCCCAGCAGCAGGCTTGGTCTCTGGCCGTATCGCTTACTCATCCCCAGCAGGCTGAGCAGCGGCTCCCCCTGTACGAAAGGGCTCAAGCGCGCGCACTCCTGCCTGGGAAAAGTTATAGATAGCGGCAAGCTGCAGGTCGGTCAGACGGCAGCCCTCTGCCTCCAGCTGCTCCAGGGTAGGCTCGACCATGGCTTCCGCGGCGATACGGCGCAGCAGTCTGCCCAATTGGTCAAGGGGCAGCGCGGAATCATAGCCTTCGCAGAACAGCTTCTGCGCCGCGCCGATAAGCTCGTTGGGAATGCTTCCCTCGGCTGCCATGGTCAGCAGCGACGGCCGGCGCAGCACCGCCTCAAAGGGGATGTCGTCCTGCCATCCGGGCAGTTCCACCCGGACGGCGGCGTTGTATCTGTCCATGTTGATCGCTCCCATTGCGCGATCAGGCGATGAGGTTCCACTCGCTGCCGTCATAATAGGCGGTCTGACCGGCGGTCAGCGCAAGGTCGCCTGCGGTGATGGAGGCAATGGCGGTCACGCAGTCGCCGCTCTCGGGCAGAACGGGGACATCGTTGTCGGTGGAGCAGTAGATGGGCAGACGGTCGATGCACTCCACGGAAAGAGCGCTCTTTCCGGCGGAGGGACGGGAGCGCACGGTGTATTCGGGAGCGGTGAAGGTGCCGTTCTCGAACTCAAACTTGGCAGGAGTGCCCACGCAGTTGGGAAAGCTGAAGCGGAAATAACCCACAGCCTCGCCGCTGTAATCCTTTTCCTCGGTGTAGAGGCGCAGGATAAAACGGGTGCGGCTGGAGGTGGAGCCTGCAGCAGGGGAGCGGTATCCGGCAAAGGCACCGCCGCCTGCCTCCACAACAGAGCCGCCGTCGATGAGCGCCAGCAGCTCGGCGGAAAGCACGCAGTCCTTCAGGGTGATGTCGTAGCCCTTGAGGATGTCCTCAAGGGTGTCCTGGGCAAGGATGGTGTTGCGCACGCGCAGCTCGCTGTCCTCGCCCTCACTGACCACCGGGTCGGGCTCGGCGGAGGTAACCGTGTCAAAGCTGAGCACACGGGGCTCGTCCTCAAGGGTGGTGACCTCGGCGCGGACGATGTTGACAATGGTGTTGCTGTTAAAGGTTCTCATAGGTTAGGTCCTTTCATCTCTGACTGTAATATGAGACGTATTCGGTAAAGCCGCAGGCGGCACGGAAGGTGTCGTCCACGTCTATGCTGCCGCCGGGCAGCGACAGGGTCAGCCAGCCCTCGGCTTCGGCGCCGCTCAGAGCCTCACGCACCGAACGGGCGAGAGTGTCCAGCAGTTCCGGCTGATGGGCAGGTACATACAGGAGGATCCTGTAGCGCATATAGCCGCCGGCAGGACTGAGCAGTGCGCCGGAGAGCGGCTGTACCACGCAGTAGGGCGAGCGGCAGATGCCCTCGTGCGAGCCCACGTGAAAAGCATCCAGTCCGGCGGCGCGCAGAGTTGTGATTATCTTACGGGTTCTGTGCATTGCTGATTCCTCCCTGAGCGGTCACGGCGCGGGCGACCGCGGCAAGAATGATGGGAGCGTAGGAGTCCACGGTGGGCACCAGAATGGCGTATCGTCCGCCGTAGTGCAGCTCCAGCCTTGGCGAGTAGTGCATATGGCCGGCTATGCCCACCACCAGACTGCCCGTGCTGTCCCACTTGGAAAAACCTGCCAGAGTACGGCGCGCGTTGCCGGTGCGGTCGGTCCACGGAGCGTTTTGCTTGGCAACAGACTCCATTTCCTCAGCCACCGCACTGGCGCCGGCAAGAATGTTCTCCGGCGCCGTACGGGCAAGGTCGTGCAGTTTGCCGGACAGCGGATCGAGGCTGAGGGTCAGACCCATGAGCTGTCCTCCTCCGGCTCCAGAGCGGCGGTGATGAACCGTCCGCTGCTTACAGTGCCGACACGCATCTGCAGTCCGTCGACGGTCATGCGGTCTCCGGCGGCAAGGGGCGGCTCAAGGCTTCCGGCCGCCGCCACGGCGTACATGGACTGCTGTCCTCCCGTGATCCCGGGGACGGACAGTCTGCCGCCGGTTTCTCCGCGGCTGAAGGATACCAGCGCGCATACCCAGCCCTCAATGGGCTGAGCGGAGAGGTCGGGGCTTCCGCAGTCGTCGTGGGGATACCTTCTCACCGGCAGCCGCCGCAGGGAAGCGTGTGCACTTCGGCACAGCATACCGCGGCAGCCGGGGCGTCCGGTGTCAAAGCATCCGCTCATACGGCACCGCCTCGGAAAGCAGTGCCGTCCGCCCGCTGCAGCGCGCCGCCGCGATTGGGTCGGAAGGTCAGCGCCAGATTGAGCCAGTACCGGCTCTGGGAGGGCGCGGTGGAGCCGTCACTCATACGCATGGCGCAGTCCTGCGAGAGCATGATGCACGCCTGATAGGCTGCCTGCTCATAGCTGTCGTTCTGAGAGAGCAGCCACAACAGGGTGGTCTCGCTCAGCGGACAGCATTCACATTCGCCGGGCTGGGAGAGCATGGCTCTGAGGACGCCGGGGTCCTTTTGGTTGTTCAGATGTATGCGCCTCCTTCTGATGAGATGGTGGCCGTGGAGCTGCTTCAGAGGCTCCGGTGCGGAAAAATCATGTAGTGTGGTCACTCGTTGGGCGTGAAGCAGCGACAGCGGCCTTCAGGGGTTATTTATTGTCTGAGGAAAAAAACAGAACGAAAAAGGGGGGGGCGGCTTATGCGTTGGCGACCAGAACGGGGGTTCTGGATTCACCGGCGCCGATGCCGCTGATGGAGAAGTGCTTCCACATGGGACCGTGATCCAGACCCAGCTGACCGAAGATCTGATACTCCTCGGCTGCACCGTTTCTGCTCAGCTCCTCGCGGAAGAAGTTGCCCTTGCCGGGGACGTCCTGCTCCACGGGGCGGCAGCAGGAGATGTCGGCGCCGATGAGGGTGCCGGCAGGGACAAAGCGGCTGAGTACGACAGACAGCAGACCGAAATCGGTCTCGATCTGCATGATGTTCATGCCGCCTGCCTCACGGGTGGGAGGAGCGGAGAAGCCCCACTGGGATGCGTAGGCATCGGTGAGAGCCTGCTTGACTGCGGCACCGCACAGCAGTACGGTGTCGGAGAAGGTGGCGCCTGCGGCGTAGGCGGAAGCCAGCGCGCCGTTGAGCATGGCACGGGTCAGGGGAGCGCCCTCAGCATCGACGGTGGTGCCGCAGGCTGCGAGGATACCTCTGGTCTTGTTGGCGACATCAGCCTGAGTGGAAAGCTGGTATTCACCGTTGATGAAGGTATACTCGATGTCGCGGGCGATCTTCTCAAGGGCGCGTGCGGTCTGGAACTCCACCTCGCCGGGGGTCTGGGCGGAGCTGAAGTTGTCGGACACGGCGGAGAATCTGCCGGAGCTTGCCATACGAGCGTAGCTGACGCTGATTCTCTCCTGGAAGATCTGGGTGACGTTGGTCTCCTGAGAGCGCACGTAGCTGATGGCATCGGGAGCGGTCAGGGAACCTGCTTCGGTGATGCCGGGCTGTGCGGCGGTCTCGTGGATGTACTCAGCGCCGGTGGGGAACTGGTAGTTGTCGGTTCTGACCGACTTAGCGGCGATCAGATTGAGAAAAGGGGTCTCGGCGGGTGTGGAGCTGAAGATCTGTCCTGCGTAGTTGGGCAGACTCCAGACAGTGCCGCTTCCGGTGATGTTTGACATATCGTCATCCTTTCGTTTGGCTGCGCTCACCGGACGGTCATCCGGCTCAGCGCAGGGCAATGCCCTTTGCGGCAGCAGCGGTGATAATGCTCACGGCAGCCGCGTTGTCTCCTGCGGCGCGCGCCCTGTCAAGGCTTTGCTGATAGGTCAGCGCCGCGTCGTTCGACCGGGGGAAGTTGCCCCGTGCTCCGGCGGACGTACCGGCAGGCGAGCCTGTCGGCTCTGCCAGACCGGGCAGCCGTGCCACCACCGACTCAAGTGCATGACGCACTGTCTGGCGCACCGCTTCGGGATCTCCGCCGTTCTGTCGGGCTGCCTCCAGATCCTCCGAGGCAAGCAGCAGCACGTCTGCGCTGTTGCGCTCGGGGACGCCAAGACGTGCCAGCTGTACCCGCGCCTCCGCCGAAACGCTCGCCTTCACGGCATCCTGTTCCGCCTGCTCGGCGCGCTGACGAAGCTGAGCCAGCGTCTGTGCGTCGGGATTCATCTCCCGTCGCCTCCGGCGGTACTCCTGTTCCGCCTGCTCGGCCTGTTCGCCCTCGATGCCGTGCTGAGCGAAATAATCACGCAGCACAGCCGCCTCGGCGCGGGCGGTGCGTTTGTCCACAGCGCCCACCAGAATGTCCATGTCGGCGCCGTCCAGAACGGCGCACAGTGCCAGCGGCGCGATAAGCAGCCGCCTGAAGAATTTCCGGACTCCGCAAGATTTACGTTTTCCGTCCATGGTTACCTCCGTTTAACGCCCGTCGGCGATAGAATATATGTGATGCAGCCTCCGCTCCGTCAGCAATCCCATTTTCTGCGATAGCTGTCCGCGGAGCGCACGCCGCTTGCCACCTCGCGCAGGTCGAGCTCACGCTCGCTGTGCTCGTCAGCCATGATGGGGTAGAGGTGCTCGATGTGCACACGGATGTCTTCGGGGTATTTCTTTCCGCCGTAGACCGAGAGCATCTTCAGTATCGAGCGGCTCATCCAGTCCAGGGCAGGTCCCCAGGTCGCCCAGCGTTCCTCGCATCGTTCCTCCAGCTCCCAGTAGAGAGCACGGATGGCAACGCCCGACTGGGCAAAGCCGCGCAGCTTGTCGGCGGATACGTTGGGCACGCCCAGCAGCTCGTGCATATCCTGCTTGATGCGGTCCAGAGCGTTCTCAAAGCGGTCGTTGTAGCCGAACTTCGGCTCCAGCATGGTCAGACTGGCCTGTCTGCCGTCGTCGCCCCGGGCAGGGTCGGTCATCAGGTCGATGAGGGAGCCGGGGGCGATGACCATGTTCTCAAGGGAGCTGCCGTCGGCGTCCACCGCCACGCGCTGGGGGAACATATTGAACCTCAGGGCGTCCAGATCGTCCGACTTCATGCGGTTGTATATCATCTGGCTTGCCATGATCTCCTCAACGTCGCTCTCGCCGCACAGATCGCCGGTGAGACCGTCGTTGATGATGACGCGGCAGGGAATGAAATCCAGTCCTGTGTTGACACATTCGCCGCCCTCCACCAGATTGCCCTTGCCGTCGTAGATTCCTTCGGTGACAAAGCAGCGGCCGCCGCTCAGCTCGTATTTCTGCTTCCAGATGCGCTGGTCGGAAGCGCGGACACAGTCGTTGGTGCGGTAGAAGAATATGATCTTTCGCAGATTGTCCGCGTCATCGTCGCAGGGCTCGTAGATGAATTCGAGGGAGGGGCGGATCTGCACGCCTATGGGCTGCCCGATGCCGCCGCTGAGCTTGAGCGCCACGCGCTTGCCGATGAGACAGTCGCGCAGTCCCTTGAGCAGACGCTCGGGGAAGGCGTTGGCGGTGAGCACCTCGTTCAGCGCAGCGGTACATTCATCCAGCGGACTGCCGTCACGGGCGAGGATGCGCAGCTCGGGAGCACGTCCGAACATGAATCGTGATTCCCGTCGGATGAGCTTCTTGCACAGGTTGGTGATGAGCTTGGTGGGACGGTAATCGAGGTCGGTGGCGGTCTGCCAGTCCTGACCTCTGCCGTCGTAGAAATCGTAGAGGGATATGATGTGTCCCATGTCCTCCAGCACCTTCTGACCGTACAGTCCGGACAGCTCGGTGCCGATGATCTCCTGCAGAGCCATAATTGTGACTTCTCCTTTTTGTGGTTGATGTGAGTGTGCCTCCCTCTGTGAGGGAGGTGGCACGACCGGCGGGAGTGACGGAGGGAGACTGCGGTCCGGCTCCCGTGCTCGCAGATGAGCTGCGTTATTCTGAGAGCGGCGCAGTGCGCTGGTCGTGCAGTTGTGTCTGAGTCTATCGTGTGCCCTTGCCCGAATAGCGTCCGGTTCGCGATGAGACGCGCCGATCGGTAAAAAGGGCGTAGCGTATCATGTCCATGGCGTGGTCGTTCTGCTTGAGGGGCTTGTCCTCGCCGCGTCCGGCGGCGGTCTCGTCCCATATGTAGGAGGAAAACTCACGCAGCGTGCCCGAACAGCAGGGACGGATGAGCAGCCGTCCTTTGGTCAGAGCGTCCGCCACGCAGCGGATGCCCTCGGATACCTCGTTGGATGCCTTGAGCACCCGAAAGCCCCTCTGCCGCAGCTCGGCGATGAATGAGGATGCCGACGGGTCGACGATGATGTGTTCCGCCGGGATGCCCTCCACGAACCGTTCTGTGCTGTCTGCGTACTGGGAATCGGTCATCTGACCGTTCCTGCGCCCGTCGTGATACAGCTCCTTTTCCAGACAGTAGAGAGTGCCGCACTGAGTGGTGCGCACGGAAAACAGCCCGAGGGCGAAGGGATTGTGAGTGCCGTAGTCGCAGGAAAGGAACCATCGTTCCGCTTCTCCTGAAGGCTCACCCACATGGCAGTCCGGCTCAAACATCGGATAGACCAGCCCCTCGGCGGTGCACCATTCTCCCAGTATGTAGCGGCGGTAGAATACGCCGGTGTACATATTCTCGTACCGCCTGCGTATGGTGTCGGAAAGGGAAAGATTATCCGCCATGGTGAAATGCAGATGCAGCAGATTCTTTTCCTCGGCAGCGTCCAGCCAGCCGCGCTTGAACCAGTGATAGGGACCGGCAGGATTGCAGTTGAACCACCACTTCGACCCGGGTACGGAGCATCGGGCGGTCGCCTGACTGACAAAGGATTCGGGCATCAGAGCCGCCTCGTCAAAGAGCACGCCGGCAAGGGTCATGCCCTGTATGAGGTCCTGAGAGGCCTCGTCCTTGCCGCCGAAGCAGTAGAAGCGGTTGCTGCGCCTGCCGCGGCTGACGGTGAGCAGGTGACGGGAGCGCTGCTCGGTGACGGTGTAGCCCCTGCCGGGGAGCATCCTGCGCAGCCAGACAAGAATATTGCGCTCCACCGAGCCCAGCGTCTTGCCGCACACGGCGAAATTCTCACCGTCAAAGGAGTTCATCGCCCACAGAACAAACCCCAGCGACATGGCAAGGGTCTTGCCCGAGCGAACCGCGCCGTCGGCGATCACGCCGTCGTGGTCGGCGGTGGAGGCGCCGGGCTTCCACCAGCCCAGAAGCAGCTTCTGGCGGTGGGAGAAGGGGTGGAAGCGGAAACCGACGGAACTATGCCTGCGGTTCTCTCTTGCCTGAGCAAATCGCTCCTCAAGGCTGGTCATAAATGACGTCATCTCCCGTCAGTCCCAGAGCGGCGAGAAAACCGTCGGCAGCAGGGTCGGGAGCTGCCGTGCCGCCCTCCAGCTTGAGCAGCTCCAGCTCCAGCTTGCGCTCGGCGATGCTGTTCTGGCGCTCGGCAATGGTGGTCTGATATTCCAGCTTGCTTGCAGACAGACGTTCGTCCTGCGCCAGCTTGGCGGCGGCAAGCTCGTCCTTGTATTCATGGATGCCAAGGATGATGCGCTGCTGCTCGAACAGCTCGCACATGAGACGGACGATGCGTGCGGCGCGCTCCTCGGCGAAGGCGGAAAGACGCTCACAGAAGAATTCCGAGCCTGCCGTGCTCTTTGCGAATTCAACATGGCGGTAAAGCTCGTCGTCATCTGCAAGAGCATTGGTGAGCAGCTCGAGCATACGGTCGGTCAGCGCCAGCTGACGGGACACTCGCGCGGCAACGGCGGCAGGTGCCTCCTGCATACCGGTTTCCCGTGAGGTGCGCATGGCGCGCCAGCCTTCGGCGGCTGCCCTGCGGCGAAGGGAGCCGGCAGGGATGCCGTAGCGCTCCGCCAGCTCGCCCTGAGTGATGCCGCCTCGGACGTATTCCTCGCGCAGACGGTTCCAGTCGATGTTTTTCATGCTGATGTGCCTCCTTTGTGCGTTGGTTGTGTGTCGTTGTGAGCCTATGGTACCGCGTTTCGGGCGTGCATTGCTGTCAGTGTGCAGGCACTACTGTCACAGAGCGCGGACTACTGTCATTTCCTGTCGGATGAGCGCGCAAGCGGAGATGCGGCAAAAAAATGCTTGTAATGCGCGGTCGGGGAGGGTATAATAAAATGTATTCATCAATTCGAGTCTGTGGGAGGAGGATCCCGTAATATGCCTAGAGACGACGGACAGGTCCGCCAGAGCCGCGCGGAAAAGCTGCTCAAAAAGGAAGCCGGCAGCCTGAAAAAGCCCACGCTGCTGGTCGCGTCCATAACCTATTTCCTCATGGTGATAGTGGTCATATACGGTGCCAACAGCCATGTCTACGACGGCTTCGGTGCGCTGGCTCCGTGGATAGTGGGCGGAATATTCCTCACCATGGCGATCATCCGTCTGGTGGAGTTTCTGCGCTCGGTCAACGCCTACAACCGTGTGCGCCGCTTCCTTGAGCTGCGCGACGCCGCCAGAAACGGAAACTCCGGCATCTGACAGAAAAACACCCCTCCCGCGCGGTCAAAAATATGTCTTGACCTGCACGGGTTTGCGTGGTATAATACACTGGCTGTCGTTTGGGCTGGTCCCAAGTGCAGCCGCTAACCTTCGTCACGGTTCCGGGGATGCGCCTGATTATCAGGAACACACCTGCCCGTTGCTGTGGTGTCGGAAATATTATTAAAGAGGTGCTTACAATGCTGCCCGAAGAAAAACAGGCCATAATCGCCAAACACGCCCGTCACGAGGGTGACACCGGTTCTCCTGAAGTCCAGATCGCTATTCTCACCAAGAGAATCAACGACCTCACCGAGCATCTGAAGGTCAACAAGAACGACCATCATTCCCGTCACGGTCTGTTCAAGATGATCGGTCACAGAAGAAACCTGCTCA
>SVPO01000002.1 GCA_015065795.1 Oscillospiraceae bacterium
GTCGTTGGGCACAAAGGGCACGTCCAGCAGCGCCTCCACAACGGGGTGACGGGCTTCGCTGAGCACGATCCTGCCCGAGGTGTTGACCAGCGGACGGGTATAGCGGTTGGTCACCGCCACGTCGGCAAAGGAGCACAGCACATCAAGGCGCGCGGCGGCGCTTGCGGTGCGCTGCACACGCTCAAGCTGAGCGGCGACCCTGCTGCGTATCTCGTCAAAGAGCTGGTATTCCAGCTTGTAGAGCCTGTCCTGCGCGCCCAGCACACGACCCTCCAGCTCCTTGAGCTCCTGGGTGATGTACCGCTCGCAGTTGGTCAGGGTCTGCTTGCGTATGTATTCTTCGGGCACCTGATCCTTGTAGGAATTGGTGACCTCGATGTAGTATCCGAAAACGCGGTTGTAGCCCACCTTGAGCTTGGGGATGCCGGTCTTTTCACGCTCGGAGGCTTCCACACGGGCGATGAAATCCTTGCCGCCGCTCATGTCGTCCCGCAGTTCGTCGGCTTCCCTGCTGTAGCCGGGGCGGATGATGCCGCCCTCGCGGACGGTCTGGGGAGGATCGTCAACAATAGCCGATTCGATAAGCTCCGAGATATCCTCAAGGCAGTCGATGTCGTCGAAAATGCTCCGCAGCTCGGAGCAGGTCACACCCTGCAGCGCGGCTTTAAGCGCCGGCAGCCGCGAGGCGCTGTAGGCAACGGAACGCAGCTCCCGCGCTCCTGCCGAACCGTACACGATACGGGTCATGATGCGCTCAAGGTCGCTCATGCCTGTGAGGGCGTCGGTGATGCCGTCCCTGAGCATGGCATTGCCGCTCAGCTCCTCCACGGCGTTGAGACGGCTCTGTATTCTGGAGGCGTTGACCAGCGGCTGCTCGATCCACTTGCGGATGAGCCGCTTGCCCATGGCGGTTCTGGTTCTGTCCAGCACCCACAGCAGGGAGCCTTTCTTTTCGCCGTCGCGCATGGTCTGACACAGCTCAAGGTTGCGCCGCGCGGTGTAGTCAAGGCGCATGAACTGCTCGCCGATATAGTAACTCAGCTCGGTGATGCGGTCCACGTTATGCCGCTGAGTATGCTGCAGATAGCGCAGCAGCGCGCCCACCGCACGCATGGCACGGGCGCGGTCGTACATTCCGTCCTGCTCCAGCCTCTCGGCACCGAACTGATCCTTCATCAGCTCCTCGCAGGCGGCAAGGTCGTACATATCGTCCTCACCGGGTTCCACCGCCATCTCAGGACGGGAGCGGAGGAAATCCTCAAAGCCCTCCAGAGAGAACACATCCGGACTGAGCAGCAGCTCGCTGGGTGAATAACGCGCTATTTCATCGGGCAGCTGACGGGAAATGTCGCCGTTCAGCTCGGTGACAAAGGTCTCGCCGGTGGAAACGTCGGCAAAGCACACTCCGCACTGTCCGCCCTCCACAAACACCGAGCAGAGGTAATTGTTGCGGCTCTCGTCCAGCATGGAGCTTTCGGTGACCGTGCCGGGGGTGATGACCCGTACGATGTCGCGCTTGACGATACCCTTGGCGGTGGCAGGATCCTCCATCTGCTCGCAGATGGCGACCTTGTATCCCTTTGCCACCAGACGGGCGACGTATGCCTCATAGGAATGATAGGGCACGCCGCACATGGGGGCACGCTCCTCCAGACCGCAGTCCCTTCCCGTGAGCACCAGATCCAGCTCCTGCGATACCTTTTTCGCGTCGTCGAAGAACATCTCGTAGAAGTCTCCCAGACGGAAAAACAGCAGGGAGCCCGGGTTGCGCTCCTTGATTTCCAGATATTGCCGCATCATGGGTGACAATTCAGCCATGGTTCTCACTGCCTTTGCTCAGAATGGGGGGAACAGATGAATAAGCATCGGACATTCATCACAGGACGGTGCCCATTCATCCGCTCCCGTACGCATCCGACCGCGCGGCGCGGAGCCGCACGATCGGACTGCCGGGAATTATACGGTTGCTTTGCGGTGCTCAGCAATCAGTCGCAGCCGTGGCAGTGACCGCAGTCGCCGCCGCAGTGATGCTCCTCCTCGGCTTCGGGATCGAAGGTCATGGGATCCTCGCCGTTGACGGAGGCGGCAAGGATGGCGACTACCTTCTGCATGAGGGAGTCGATCTTGTCCTTGCACTGGTTGTATCTGACCATGTTGACGTTGCTCATGATGGCATCGTAGCCGTCCTGGATCTGGGCGCCGATCTCGTCGATGTTTGCGCCTTCCTCGGCAGCCAGCATCTCGCCTTCCTGCATGAGCTTGTTGAAGTCAGTGATCATCTTCTGGAGGTTTTCGTCCTCGTCGTTTGCCTGCTTGGCGGCGCACAGTGCCAGATACTCGGGCTCCTGCTGAATTGCTGCGCCCATCTCGCGGGCCATTTTGATGATGTCCATGTTGATTGTTCCTTTCGATGAATAAATTTATCTTGAAAAGATATTATGCGCTTATCTGATGACGCCGGAAAGCGTCCAGTTGCGTGCGGAGGTGACCTCCACCTGAGCAAAGCAGCCGATGAGATCGGTGCTGCCCTCCACGTCGATGATGACGTTGCCGGCGGTGCGGCAGGAAAGATGTCCCTCGTCGGGTGCCTCCTCCACCAGTGTGCGGAAGGTCTGCCCCACGGAGGCGGCGCAGCGTTTTGCGGCGATGCTCTCCTGCAGGCGCAGCAGGCGGTTCATGCGGTCTGCCTTTTCCTCGCGGGATATGGGATCGGGCATTTCCGCCGCCGGAGTGCCGGGTCGGGGCGAATAGATGAATGTATAAAGCGAAGTGAAGCCCACTTCTTCGATGAGGGACAGGGTCTGGGCAAACTGCTCCTCGGTCTCCCCGGGGAAGCCCACGATGACATCGCTGGTCAGGGAGATATCGGGCATACGCTCCCGCGCCGCCTTTATCAGCCCCAGATACTGCTCACGGGTGTAGCGGCGGTTCATCTGCCGCAGGATCTCGCTGGACCCCGACTGGAAGGGCAGGTGGAGGTGACGGGCGATGTGTCTGCCATCCGCCATGGCGTCCAGCAGCTCGATGGAGCAATCCTTGGGATGGCTGGTCATAAACCGCAGCCAGTAATCGCCCTCGATGGCATCCAGACGGCGGATAAGCTGGGCAAAGTCCGCCTTGTCGCCGCTGAGTCCGCTCTTGTAGCTATTGACGTTCTGTCCCAGCAGAGTGACATCGCGGTAGCCTGCGTCGATGATGCCGCGGAATTCCTGCTCGATCATCTCCGGCTGTCTGCTGCGCTCTCTGCCGCGGACGTAGGGCACGATGCAGTAGGTGCAGAAATTATTGCAGCCGTACATGACCGGCAGCCACGCCCGTATGCCGCGGTCGCGGTAGACGGGGATATCCTCGTGGATGGTGGCATCCTCCTGCGACAGCTCAAACACACGCTTTCCGCGCACAAGATAGCTGTACAGCAGCTCGGGCAGACGGTGGATAACGTGGGTGCCGAACACCAGGCTGACATAGGGGAAGCTGTTGCGGATACGCTCGGCGACCTGCTCCTGCTGCACCATGCATCCGCACAGGCAGATGATGGTGTCGGGATATCGGCGCTTGAGGTGCTTGAGGGCGCCCACGTTGCCGAACACCCGGTCCTCGGCGTGCTCGCGTACGGCGCAGGTGTTGTACAGCACCAGATCGGCTTCGTTCACATCCTGAGTGAAGCCGAAGCCCATGGCCTCCAGCAGGCCGCTGATGCGCTCGCCGTCGGCGACGTTGCCCTGACAGCCGTAGGTGTGCACAAAGGCAAGGGGACGGTCGTTGCGGGTGCGCCGCTCCATGATGGAAGCGACCAGATCGATGTAGTTTTCTCCGGCAGTTCCGCCGGTGTGAGGAGTGTGCAATTGAGAGCCTCCCAACGGTAACTCCGCGCCATGGGATTGTACCACGGAACGGGGATATTATCAAGACATAAGATAGTTTATGTAAATCAGCCGCAGTATACGGACATACCCGACCAGTTTCTATTATAGATGATTTCTGCGGCGGTGTCAATGAAACGGGGGCGGGATTGGCGAGGAATATTATTGGGATGTGTTGGTGTGCTCCCTCAGTGTACTCCCTCAGTCTGCTTCGCAGCCAGCTCCCTCAGAGAGGGAGCCTTGTTTTGCCTTTCTCGCTGAGAAGCGGTGGAGGGCGAGAAAAACCGCCCCGATCGCGCGGCGGTCGGGGCGGCGGGTGTGATTTGGGAGATGACTATTCGACGATCCAGGTGACGTTCTTGTCAGCTGTATAGTCATAGTAGTAAGGTTCGTGTGAAGCGGTGACGGTGACGGTGTATTCGCTGCCTTCGAAAGCAGAACCACCGATATATCTCACACTATCAGGGATGGTAATGGAGTTTAGGGATTGACATCTGCTGAATGCCCTTTCGCCAATTCCAATCACACTGTCGGGTATGGTAACACTTTTCAGCCTGTTGCAAGAGTAAAACATCCTTTCACCAATGTCGGTCACACCTTCAGGTATGACGATCGATGACAGGCTATCGCAGTCAACAAACGCAGCTCGACCGATATTGGTCAAGCTGTCGGGCAAACTAATAGATTCCAGCCTCTCACAATACCCAAAAGCTGCTTTACCAATAGTTGTTACGCTGCCAGGAATATGTACTGATATTACCCATTTGCGATCTTCGAACGCACTCTCCCCGACCTTCACCACCGGTCTGTCTTTGTACTTTGCGGGAATTACCACGTCGCTTTCGTCTCCGATGTAGCCGGTTACAATGTATCCATCGCTGCCGAGTTCAAAGGTGAACAGCTGTTCCAGTTCCGCGTCGGTGCGGTTGTCCGTTACTTCGCCTCCGCCGGACAGCGCAACAAGACCGACGATTCCGAGCACCACTACCGCAGCGCACGCCGCAGCGATGATCTTTGCCGTTTTGCTCATACCCTTGAGCTTTCCGACGATGCCTTTGAAAAAGCCGCCCTTGTCAGTCTTCTGAGGGGCATATGCGGCGTTCTGAGGAATGCCGGCGTTGTTCTGAGGAGCATAAGGACTGCTCCGGGGTGTGTGCAGTGTGCTCTGCGGAGCATATGCGCTGCTCTGTGGTGCGTACGCTGTGCCGGGAGCATAGTTACCGGCAGGAATGTCTGCCTGAGGCACGCTCACCGCCGTCTGCGGCAGCTCGGCACCACACTCCGGGCAGAATCTCGCTCTCGGGTCGTCTATACGTTTTCCGCATTGTGTGCAAAACATGATTCAGCCTCCAGTCTGTATCGATATGATTCTGATATTTCTCTGCTTCGCTGAGATTCCGGTGAAGAATCGTCCCAACCGCACGACGGCAGATCAGTTTATGATGATTTCATAATTGTTTGTTATCCTGTATGTATCAAAAGCATCCCTGCCGATGAAAACCACGCTGCCGGGGATCTCAAAGGAAGTCAGATAGGGGCAGTCGTCAAAAGCTGTGGAGCCAATATGCGTAAGCCCTTCGGTGAATTCCACTGACGACAGGCTGGTGCAGTGCTGAAACGCAGATACACCAATATGGGTCACGCTGCCGGGAATTTCCACCGCGGTCAGGTTTCTGCAGTTCTCAAAGGCTTCAACGCCAATGCTTTTCACGCTGTCGGGAATCTCCACCGAAGTCAGGCTGATACATTCGTTGAAGGCACCGGTTCCGATCGTGGTCACGCTGTCCGGGATAACAACTGACGTGATCCCCATCTCTCCGGAGAATGCGAAATCTGCTATCTTGAACACCGGCAGTCCTTTGTATTCAGCCGGCACAAGCACTTCCGCCTCATTGCCGGCATAGTCCGTGATGGCATATCCTGTGCCGGCATAGATGCGTTCAAACCTGAACAGATCTCCAAGCTCGCTGTCCGAACGGAAATCGCCGCCCGTCAGCACCAGAACAAGGCTGACCAAACCGATCGCCGCAACCAGCACACAGGCTGAAGCGATGAGCATAGCCTTCTGCCCCATATTCTTTATCGATGTAAAAGTGCGGTTAAGCCAGCCGCTTCCGCCTGCGGCAGTATCGGTGCGTTCCGGAGACTGTGCCTCGTCCGGCTGCAGAGGCACACTGCCACGCACATCGTGCTGTTCTGCCGGCTGAGGCGGCTCGGGTATTGTCTGCGGTGCCTGATCATCCTGCGCCGCGCTCGCATTTCTCTGAAGCTCATCCGACCGGTCATTGTGCAGATTGCTTCCGCATCCCGGACAGAATCTCGTCTTCGGGTCGTCTATACGTTTTCCGCATTGTGTGCAAAACATTGCATGAACCTCCTGTCAGTGTAATCCAGTTTCATTATACCACTGCGCTGCTGGAATTTCAACGAAAAACCGCCCCGATCGCGCAGCGGCGGTCGGGGCGGTGGGTGTGATTTGGGAGATGACTATTCGACGATCCAGGTGACGCCGTTTTCGGGGGTGTAGCCGTAGTAATAGGCTTCGCGAGGGGCGGTGATGGTAATATTGCAGTCATCAAATGCACGGCTCTGGATTTCAGTGACACTATCCGGTATTCTGAGCTCTCTCAGAGCTGTGCATCCGTCGAAGGCACTGTTTTTGATTATCTTCACGCTGTCCCCGATGATGACCGAGGCTAGCGATTTGCATTCAAAGAAAGCATAACTGTGGATCACCTCCACCCCGTCGCCGATAACGACCGAGGTCAGTGATTTGCATCCGGTGAACGCATCGTCATGGATCTCCTTCACGCCGTCCCCGATGATGACCGAGGCCAGCGAATTGCATCCAAAGAACGCCTCCGCACCGATTTCTGTCAGCCCATCTCCTAATACTGCCGAGGTCAGAGATTCGCACCCCTCAAACATATGCTGTCCGATTTCGGTAACGTTGTCGGGAATGGTGATTTCCTTCAGGCTGGTGCAGGAGGAGAAAACAGCGTCATCCGTTTCTGTAAGACTGTCGGGAAGATCGATTGACGTCAGTCTGTCACAGGAGGAGAAAGCCATTTCGCCTATTCCAACCACACCTTCGGGAACGACAACCGTAACCACACTGTCGCAATCGCAGAACCCGGGAAAGCCAATGCCAACCACCGGGCTGCCACGGTACGAGGAAGGTATGACAACATCCTTCTCGCTGCCATAGTATTTCCGGATTACATAGCCGCTGACTTCGTCACTTTCCATATATTCGAACTTGTACTTTTCTTCCAGTTCACTGTCCGTGCCCGCCTGCTCCGTGAATTCGGACATCGGTCGGGTAGTATACGTGACTATATGTGATGTGGCAGGCGTTGTCCCGAAAAATATGGGCGTGTCTGTGTTCTGCGTATCCTCTGTACCGGAGGTGGTTTTTGTCTGGTCTTGAGCTCCCGCGAAGTCAGCGTCATCCTCGCGCGTGGCGGTTGTCGTCACCGCGTTGCTGTCATCTCCGTTTCCGGCAACATTTTCCTCACCGCAGGTTGACACTGCGATTGCGCACACTGCAGTGATCAGCGCCACGGCACATACCGCGGCCAGAGCGATTTTTGTCATGCTGCTCAGGTTCTTTATCTCGTCAAACGACGCTTTCAGTTTTTCCGCAAATGCGCCGCCTTTGGAAAATTCTGGTTCCTGCGCCATGGGCTGAGGCTGATAGTATATCCCGGGCTGCCCGTCTGCAGCGCTCTGCGCCAGCACCGCACCGCATTTATCGCAGAATCTTGCCGCGGGGTTGTCAATTCTGTATCCGCATCTCGAACAAAACATGATTTCAACCTCCAGTCGCATTGATTTGGTTTGATTATACAACCGTGCTGCCGGAATTTCAACATGATACTCCGCTCAAATTGATTTCATGCGCCTGCCCCGCGCTGTTGACAAAGCTCCTGCGCAGGGTATATAATGTCACATATCGGACAGCGGATTCGATTTATTACACAACTCATCCACGGGGGACACACTATGCCCGATACCTTCACTGCCGTATATTCCATGGGGGAACTGGTGCTCAACGGACAGCTTGAGCCTGCCGGAACACTCGCCGCCATGGCTCTGAATATGACCAAGACCGCCGTTTCCTCTCTGGAGACGCTGTGCCGTCAGCGTGACGACGAATCGGCAGCCGCCTTTCAGCGCGCCGTTTCCGCCACGGAGCCGGTCGGCTGTACCGCCGCGCGTATGCCGCTGAGCGACCCTGCCGGACTGGTGGACGACATCATCTGCTTCCGCGTGTATGTGCGCCGTTTTCTCTCTCTGCCCCTCACAGGCAGCGGAGCGGAGGATCATTCGGCGTTCCTCTCCTCGCTGGAAGCTCTGAGCGCTCAGCTGCGCCGCGAGGATAATCTGCGCCGCACGGTTCTCAGCACCGAACTGCACCCTGATATCAGCTTCGGCGTGGTGGGCGGTCAGCTGTGTGAGCGCGTCTCATTCTCATCAATTCGTGAGCTGCTGCTCTTTGATCTGCTGCGCGCCATGGAGCGTTCCCACACGCCCCGTGCCTGCCGCTGCTGCGGTCTTTATTTCGTGCCTGCGCGTTCGGGAGAGGTGTACTGCACCGGTCTTGCTCCCGACGGCGACGGCAAGACCTGCCGTGAGATCGGCGCGCGCCGAAAGTTTGCCGAAAAGCTTTCGGGCAACGAGATACTGCGCCTTTACCGCGCTGCCTGCGGACGGGTGTACACCCGCAAGAGCCGCGGAGGTATTGACGCTGACACCGCTGCGGACATGATCCACCAGTGCACCCAGCTGCGCGATCAGGCACTGGCAGGCGAGCTGTCGGTGGAGGAGCTGGGCGATCTGCTCTCCCGGGCAACCAAGAACCGTAAGTGACCGGCTGAAAAGAATAACGAAACACCGCGCCGCCGCGAAGTGCATGGCTTCACGGCGGCGCGGTTTGTTTTTCTGCTGTTTATTCCCCCTGCAGATCGGCGTACAGCGATGCCGCAGCATCCCATGTGAGGGGACCCACAACTCCGCTGGGCTTGAGTCCGTAGAGGTTCTGCAGGGCGATGACCGCCCGTTCGGTGGCAGGACCGAACACGCCGTCCACCGTCACGGAAGGGATGCCGCTGACGCTCTGAGCGATGCGCGCAAGGAAGCGCTGCAGGGTGGACACATCCTCCCCCACCGCTCCCCGTGAGAGGGTCAGTCCGGGATAGAGCGACACGCCGGTGGTGGATACTCCGTAGGTGTTTACGATATTGAGATAAGTGGGATAGAGCAGCCGCCATGTGGAGGGACCGACGATGCCGTCCACCGGCAGACCTGCCAGCGCCTGAAAGTCTCGCACAGCAGCGGCGGTCTGCTCGCCGAAGATACCGTCGTATTCGATGGGGCGCACCTCGGGGTAGTAATCCCCCACCACCGCCAGCATATACTGCAGGTCGCGCACGATGCTGCCGGTGTCCCCCTGACGGAGGAAATCGGGATACTCGCTGGGGATCTCCTCGGGACGCAGCCCCTCGGAGGCAAGCTCGGCGAGCTTCTTTACGCTGGTGTAGATATACGCGATGCGATACCATGTGGCAGGTCCAACGATGCCGTCGGGGGTGAGGTTGAACACGCGCTGAAAGGCGGTGACCGCCTCCTGTGTGGAGCGGTTGAATTCGCCGTTGACCAGTCCTATGCGCGGTATTGAAGGATAGTTGCGCGCGATGCGGTTGAGGCGGATCTGCAGCTGCTGGACGCTGTTGTTGGTGTCTCCCAGCATGAGCGGTCTGCCGGGATAGCTGGGGCGGAAGGAGCCCACCGGCGCGTCGGTGACCAGATTTACGTCGTCGCCGAAGTAGTAGCGGATGATCTGCAGCGGCGTGTAACCCCGACGGGCAAGCTCCACCGTTCCCGTCTGTGAAAGCCCTGCGCAGTTGACCTCCACACCGTCGCAGTAGGCGGCAAAGAGCGGCTCCACGGCGTTTCCCCGACGCAGATAGCTGTTGAAGGTGTCGTCCACGATATTGCTGATGTTTTCAAAGATATCCCTGTCCCTGACAAAGCTCTGGTCGTAGGCGGTGCTGTTGGTGATATCGAAATCATAGCCCCGGCTGCGGTACCATTCGGTGTACACCCGATTGAGGGCAAAGCTGATCTGGGCAAGGATATTCGCTCTCAGCGCCGATTCCGGCCATGTGGGATATATCTCGCTGGAGGCAACGTTCTTGATATAGTCGGTGAAGGGCAGGGTGACGTTTTCCGCAGGTTGGTCAGGTCTGCCCAGATGGACGGTTATCGTGTCGGGAATATAAGGCAGCGTGGGCATCAGCGCGCCACCTCCTCTCCGGGGATGAGCTCCACCGGAAGTATGCCGGTGACGCCCGGGAATATCTGAGCGTTGAGCGCGCCGCTGGGCAGATATTTATCCGCGGTGACGTACACCTTGTAGATGGCGTAGGGCGCTGTCCCCTCACGCACGGATTCTACCGGCAGCTGCAGCGGCGGCGTTCTGCCGTCGATGTCGGTACGCATGATCTTATACAGCACCTCGCCGCTCTCGGCAGGCATGGTGACCACCACCTGTGCCCCTGCCACCGGCTCGGCGCGGCGTGCGGTATATGCCTGCACGATCAGGGTTCCGTATCCTCCCCCCATGGGCTGTTCGCCGGGCTGGCTCTGGGCAGTGACCCTGCCGGGAACGGTGGGCTGGGTGGGCACCGTTCCGTCGGGATCGCGTCCGGGCTGAGACGGCGCGGGACGCTGCCGTGCAGCAGTGTATGCCGCCGCGTCGTTCTGCGGCATGGCAGCAGACGCCTGTGCGGACATATTGAGCCAGTAGTCACGCTCGGCAAGCCCCTGACGGTACTCGCGCTCGCCCTGCTCCTTGTCGCGCAGTCCCTGCTCGAGATCGCGCAGACCCTGTTCCAGCTCACGTCTGCCCTCCTCAAGATCACGCAGCCACTGCTCACGTTCGCTGGCGGCTGCCGCGGCGGTCATCACCGCAGGCTGTGCAAAGCGCCCGTCGTGCGGCATTTGATGCTCCCATCCCGACCTCTGCGCCATATATTCCTTCTGCAGCTGCTCCAGCTCGCGCAGACCCTCACGCAGTTCCTCAAGGCCGCGCATGAGATCTTCCCGTGCGTGCTGCATATCACGCAATCCCTGTTCCCTGTCGCGCCGTGCCTGTGCCATGTCCCATTTTCCATGCTCACGGTCACGCTGCCCCTGAATCATATCCCGTTCGCCTTGCTCACGGTCACGCCGCGCCTGTGCCATATCCCGTTCTCCCTGTTCCCTGTCACGTCGCGCCTGTGCTATGTCCTTTTCACCCTGTTCACGGTCACGCTGCCCCTGCAGGATGTCCTTGATCCCCTGATCGTATTCCCTTTTGGCTTCGGGCGTGCGCGGTTCATCCAGCGGCTCATCGGGCTCGGGACGGGGCATCCGCTCCCCGGGGCGATAGAGCGGCTCATCCGGCTCGGGTCTCGGGGCACGCTGACGGTTCTGCGCCGGACGCGCTCCATCCTTTTCTCCGCTCGCCTCCTGACGATGGCTGTCCATCTTCATCAGCTCGCGGTTGTATCGGTCGATCATCTCCTGCAGGCTTTCGCCGCCGTTGGGTCTTACCGGTGACATACTATCCATCCTTTCCTGATTCGGGTGATCCCTGATGTGACATGGATATGCCCTGAAAGGACGGAATATGACAGAATCAGCCCCGAAACGCACAAACGGACGACCCTGCACGCAGGATCGTCCGCTCTTATTATCGTTTCGGGGTGTTGGTCTGCTTGAGAATATAGTCGATGGACACGTCGTAGAAATCCGCCAGCCTGATGAGCACATCGGTGGGGATATCACGCTGTCCCAGCTCATATCGCGAATAGCATACCTGCGAACAGTTGAGGTAGTCTGCCAGCTGTTTCTGCGTCAGATCCCTGTCCTCTCGCAGATCCCTCAGTCGTGTGTCTGCCATGTTTTCTCCTTGTGTCTAATTTAGAAATTCATAAGATATATTTTATGCAGACACCGTTAAAATACCAGCATTTATACCGTTTTGGTTATGTGAGAATTATCGGCATTTCTGCCGAAAAAGCCACAACAGCAAACAGAAAAGGGCGGCTGCGCACGATGCTTTGCAGCCGTCCTGTATTGACTTTGGATCTGCAGTTGTCTTGCCGTCCCGTCAGGCTTCCAGCGCGCCCACGATCATGTCGGTGATGCGCTGAGTGCTTCTGCCGTCACAGCTGCCCACGAGAGTGCCGCGAACCTGTTCCAGCGCGCCGCGGTCATAGGCGGAGGCTCTGATCACTTCCATCATGCTCCGCGCGTCAGCATAGGTGAGCGTCGGGAAATGCTCCCGGGGATCGATGTTCAGTCCGCAGTCCGCGGTGTACTGCCCGATGTCGGGCACGTAGAACAGCAGCGGCTTGCCGGCGAGGACCGCCTCGGCAGAGGTGCCGCTGTAGTCTGTGACGACCACGTCCGCAAAGAACACCGAATCCTGCGAGGTGAAGGAGCTGTCAACAATTATGCCGTCTCCCGGCTCAATCTCAGTCATCAGATCAACGGGATGCAGGCTGACAAAAATACATTCCTCCGCGGCGTTGACCGCGTCCAGCAGCTCCCTGCAGGGCACCGCAGAACCGCGGCGCATGGTGGGCACATAGGAAATGATCCTCTTGCCTGCCGCCTCGGGATGGGCGGCAAGGAAGCGTTTTTTCACCTCATCGCCGTCCGTGGCAAGTATCTGATCGGACAGCGGCAGTCCCAGTGCATAAATCTTCTCTATAGGCTGACGCATGGTCGCCGCGAGAATGGGGCGCATCTGTTCGCTGCCGGCGATGACTGCGTCGTAGCCGTGATGCATACGCATGGCCTTTGCCACAGCAGGGTCGGTGCCCTCCGGCTTGCCCACGGTCTGCCAGCCGAACTGCTTGATGATGGTAATGGCGTGCCAGAGCTGGATGACCGTCAGCCTGCGATGAGAAAGCAGGCTCACCGGGATGCAGTAGGTGTCGATCACCGCCACCCTCGCCTTTGCCAGAGCCTTGAGCTGGGAGTGGATCTCCCTGATATAGCTCAGACCCATCTCCGCCTTTGCTGCCCGTTTGCAGCAGAATATCTGCACGGTCTGCGGCCTGCGCACGGCAAGCTCCTCCGAAAGCAGACGGAACTCCGTTGTTATCTCGTCCGATTCACGGCTGATAAACGCCACCGCGTCCTTTTTGCGGACAAACAGACGAACCAGACCGTACCACACGGTCAGGAATACTCTGAGCGCGGCAATGCACGCTGTCTTGATGAATCGCAAAACTAATCTCCTCAATCGCCGCTTTCGGCACCGAAGTGGTGCTTGATGACCCGTTTGTCCTCCGGCGGCGGCGTCATGTAATCTCCGTAGATCGTTGTGAGCACGGTGTCGTAATCCTGCGGCACCGGCATCTCGTATTTCTCAAAGGGGACGTACAGCGGCTCGCCGAAAGCCTCCCGGGGGAAGGTTTCCTTTTCCACGGAATAGTAGCTCGCCCAGTTGACCATGAAGCCGTTGTCGGGGGAATTGTACTTCACATGAAGGCGGTCGAGCTTTTTGTGAAGCCGCTCCACGGTGTAGAATTTACTCAGGAAATACGCCAGCTTCTCCGAGAGAGATTTATGGGGCAGGCAGCCCAGCTTGCGGGTTATCATTCCCCTGTAAAGACCGATCTTTCTGCGGTTGAGACGCTGGGAGAAGCTGGACAGCTTCGGCACGTTGTCCAGCGGAAAGATGTCTATGAGCGGACCGTTGTCCTTTGTCAGATGAGCAATGTGCATCTGGCGGAATTTGGGGTCGTCGGTGATAAGGCGCACCTTGATGAAGGGCGACCAGTAATTTTCCACCGTGGTGCTGTGCTGCAGCCTGTATTTCTCGCCCAGCAGCTCCTGTCCAACCTGAAGGAATTTTTCGTAATCCTCACGGGGCATGGCAAGGTCGATGTCGTCATCCCAGGGGATAAAGCCCTTGTGTCTGATGGCGCCGATGAGTGAGCCCTCCGCCATGTAGAAGCGCAGCCCTGCCTTGCGGCAGGCGGCAGAAATATCCAGCAGCATATCCATTGCGATCTGCTGCAGCTCATGTATCTGTTCAAGTGCCTTTTCTTTGCTTAACTCAGCCATGAATAACCTCTCTGCATGATTTCGCTCTGCGTACGGTATCCTCCGGAATCGTCAGCAGGCGAATATTTGCCTGTACATCGCGCGCAGCTCGTCCCCGGTGGGGGTGACGGGATTGTTGCCCAGACGCACGGGATTGACCGACGCGGTAAGGACGTCCAGCTGTTCGGCGGAGCATACGGGGACCGCAGGCATGTCCATATCGCCGTATATCCTGAGAAATCCGTCCAGTCCGCCGATAAGCTCATCCAGCTCCGCGAGAACGCCGTTGAGGTGTTCCTCGCCGCGGACGTCATTGCAGCGTGCGGTGTTGTCCTTTATAAGCTTCCACACATGAGGCAGACAAAGCGCCACAGCCGCGCCGTGGGGGATCCCAAAGAGGGATGTGATCTTGTAGCTCATGGCGTGGGCGGCGGTGGTCTGGGTGATGTTTATGGCTTTGCCGGCAAGGTTCGCTCCTGCAGAAATGCTCCCGGCTGCTCCGGGGACACCGTTCAGATAATCTGCGCAGCTGTCACGAAGGAGCATAATGGCTTCTCTTGCGTAAGCTTTGCTGACATCATCGGAATTGACCGACCACATGGATTCTATTGCCTGACAGAGGGCGTCGAGGAATGTGGCTTTTTTCTGTCCCAGGGGCAGTGTTGCCAGAAGGGAATGATCCAGCACGGCGTAATCGGGGAGAAGATTATCACCGGTGAGCGACTGCTTTTCGCCCTTATAATAGATTACCGCATAGCGGGTGGACTCGCTGCCGGTGCCGGCGGTGGTGGGGATGGCAAGGTGTACTGTGGGGTTGAACACGTGCGCGTTGCTGATGTATTCACTGCCTGCAGGGTCGCCGGCAAACAGCTTGATGGCTTTGGCGGTATCAATGGCACTGCCTCCGCCCACGGAGATGATGATGTCGCAGGCGCTGCTGTGATACAGCTCAACGCCCTTGACGATGTCGTCATATTTCGGATTGGGGGAGAAATCGGAGAAATAAACCGCGTCGCCAACCACGCCGCGCAGGCTTTCCGACACGGGCAGCTTGTCAAACGCCGCGTCGCACACCACAAAGGGGCGCTTTGCACGGTGCTTTTCAAGAACTCCGGATACCGCAGCGCAGACATCCTCGCGGAGCACCCGCTGCTGGGCAAAGTCAAAGCGTCTGATCTCGGCGGAAACACGCTCAAGATCCTCCGGACAGTCGATCTCGTCCACAAAACGACCGTCATAGGAAAACGCGCGCACATCCAGAGAGGGGAATATCTCGTTCATGGCATTCTCGGCGTACACTCCGGTGTTGCCTGCGTCCACAAACTCCTCGACCTTCTTTATCCACTTGCCGACCGTTGCCCTGCTCAGCTTGTACATGGGCTGGAAGGCATAGCAGTCGTCATCGAAGATCTTTACGGAGACCTCCTGGATACGGCCGTCCTTTATGCGCGCCTTGAAGTCCTTTTCCGGCTGGGGACGATCAAAGCTGACCGTGCCGATGTCCGGCTGCGGACAGGCAAGCACATCCTCCAGCAGGCTGCGGTCAAAGACAAGGTCGCCGTGGAGCATGATGACATCGTCATCAAAATGCTCACGGGCAAGATACATGGAATAGATGTAGTTCGTGGTGTCGTAAACAGGGTTCTCCACAAAGGTGAACCTGCAGTGAGCCAGATGGGGCGCCTTGGCGGCGTTGATGAGCTGCTCATTGAAGGGGCCGACGGTGACCAGAAAATCGGTGATGCCGGCTTCGCTGAGCATACGCAGCTGACGTTCAAAAATGGATTCGCCGCTGGCGATCCTTACCATGGACTTGTGACCGTTTTCGGTGTATTTGCCCATTCTCTTTCCGAGACCGGAGTTAAAGATAACCGCTTTCATGCTGATTTCCTTTCGACGATTATACCTCTGCGAATTTCTTCATCATGTCCTGCTTGTTCTGGCAGGGAGTGGTGGTGGGACGTCCCAGATCGTCTCTGGAGCCCTGACGGGTGGAGATGACCAGAGCGGCAAGCTCGCTGTCACGCAGCACCTTCATGCCCTCGGCGATCTGCTCCCCGGTGCTTGCCTCGATGACGGTTCTGAAACCCACGGCGCGAAGCACGCCGGGGATGTCGATATCCATGCCCACTGTGGGCTGCCCGCCCACGGATTCATGGGCACCGTTGTTGTTGATTATGTATTTGAAATTCTTCGGTGCGTTCTGAGCGATGACGGCAAAGCCGCCCATGTGCATCAGGAAGGAGCCGTCGCCGTCGATGCACCAGACGTTCTTTTCGGTGCCCAGAGCCGCTCCCAGAGCGATGGACGCGGTGTGTCCCATTCCTCCCACGGTGAGGAAATCGTTGGCGTGACCCTGTCCGCGTGCCTCGCGGAGCTCAAAGACCTCACGGGAGGTCTTGCCGGTGGTGGACACCACGAAATCGTCGTCCTTCAGCGCGCCGAGGATAACGCCCAGGGCGTCCTCGCGGGTCAGCGGCAGGTCGGACTGAGCCTTCTTCATGGAATAGGAGGAAAAGGCACCCTTGCGCACGATCAGCGCGCAGGGACGGTTGGTCTGCTTCATGTAGCCGATGCACTCGTCCAGCTGTTCGCTCCAGTTGTCGTCAAGGATCATGTTCTTGACGCCCATGGCATCCAGCAGGGGGATGGTGACCTTGCCCTGCTTGACGTGCTGAGGCTCGTCCTTTACGCCCGGCTCGCCGCGCCAGCCGATGATGAGCAGCATGGGCACGGAATATACGTCCTCGTCGGCAAGGCTCATGAGGGGGTTGACGATGTTGCCCTCGCCGCTGTTCTGCATATAGACCACGCCGTACTTGCCGGTGGAAAGGTGATAACCAAGAGCCATGGCGGCGGCGTTGCCCTCGTTGGCGGCAATGATATTGAGCTCACGGGGGCTGTTTTCGGTGACGCAGGCGCAGAAATTCTTCAGCAGAGAATCGGGAACACCGGTGAAGAAATCCAGTCCGCGGGACACCAGAGAATCATAAAACTGTTTTGTTTCTATCATAATTTATCACCTGCTCAGTTTTCGGTGGGGATGAGACGGAGCACTTCCTTGATGGACAGACAGACATCGTCCACCTCTTTGCTGCGTCCGCACTCGAGGATCTTGGTGGCAGTGTTGACCATTGCGGGATAGGCGCTGCGCAGAAGATGGTTGGCGTAGATGATGATGTTGCCGCCGATCTCGTGCAGCTCATCCTCGGTGAAGTGGTTGTAGGAGGTGGGCACAAAGATGACGGGCACATCGGCGTACTCGGCACGGAAAGCCTTCATGAACTCGATGATCTCCGAACCGTCCTTGTGGCGGCTGTGGATCATGATGCCGTCTGCGCCGCCCTCCTGCAGGTAGATACGGGCGCGCATCATGGCGTCCTCAATGCCCATTCCGGCAATAAGGCTTTCCAGACGGGCAAAGATCATGAAGTCGCGGGTGGTCTGAGCCTGCTTGCCGGCGTGGATCTTGCGGGCAAACTCGTGGGGCTCGTCCAGAACCTGCTTGGCATCGGTGCCGAACAGGGAATTCTGCTTCAGACCGGTCTTGTCCTCCACGATGATGGCGGAGACACCCAGACGCTCAAGGGTCTTGACGGTGTAGACAAAGTGCTCGATCTTTCCGCCGGTGTCGCCGTCGAGAATGATGGGCTTGGAGGTGACCTCCATGATCTCGTTGATGGTGTTGATGCGGCTGGTGAGGTCCACCAGCTCGATGTCGGGCTTACCCTTGAAGGTTGAGTCGCACAGACTGCTGACCCACATGGCATCGTATTCCTTGACCGCGCCGTCACTCTCGATGCGGGTGTTCTCCACGATAAGGCCGGAAAGTCCGTTGGAGGCTTCCATCACTCGCACATAGGGCTTGAGCCTGAGCATACGGCGCAGCTTGCCGCGGCGGATGTCGGGAGTTCTGTCAAGGGATGCCAGCTTGCGCTCGATCTCGGCTGCGGAAATGCCGGAGGTGTAAGGAACCTCAACCAGCTCACCGCCGTACTCGGCAAGAATGTCGATGACCTCCTGACGGACGGTGGACTGCACGCCGCTTTTCCAGTCGTCGCCGTGAATGACGTAATCGGGCTTAAGTTCACGCAGAATGTCTGCATAGGAAAGGGTCTCCTGCTTGACCACACCGGTGACTCCCTTGAGATTTCCGAACACCTTGGCTCTGGTCTCGTAATCCAGCAGGGGCAGACGCTTGTATGTGGCAATGGCTTCGTCGGACAGGATGCCTACCACCACGTCGCCCAGCTTTGCGCCTTCTTCGATGATGTGCAGATGTCCGTTGTGAATAATATCCGCGGAAAATGCGATATATACGGTTTTGCTCATGTTTTTTCAGAGTCCTTTCGCAAAGATATATGATAAGCAGAATAATTTGCTGATGTGCTTTGAAGTGTATTGCTGCCGCCGGCTCACGCCCGGGAACCGGCTTTCCTGCGCAGCTTTGATTTTATCCTGCCGAGGATGGCGCAGATGTCGCCGAACTCCTCGGTCTTTCTGAACATGACGATGACCACTGCGTTGGGTATCACCACGCACAGCAGGCACAGGATCAGGAATCTCGCGGTGCGGCCGATATCCGCAGGAACCAGCGTTCCCAGGAAGTATGTCAGGGCGGCGCATCCGGCTGTCACCAGAAAATAAAGCGCGAATCTGCGGAAATACTCCGAGACCGACCGGTTGAAAACATTCCTGTACACCACCCAGGGATCATACCACTGCAGCGTCAGCAGGCTTGATATGATCGTGGCAAGCTTGATGCCCACGATGCCCCATTCGGCACCGTAGGAGCCCAGCCACACGGCAAGCACGACGGACAGCCCGACATTGATGACCAGCATTGCCACCGGTCGGAATTTTCCCTGCACAAAAAGTCCGTTGGAGGATCTGAACGTGGATATGGGATGTATCACGCTGCTGAAATAGGCGGAGACGACCAGCACCACGACCAGATACATGGACTTTACATATTCCGCGCCCAGCCAGATCTCAACAAAGGGGTTGAGCAGCACAATAAAGCTGGTGGAGCAGAAGCACAGCATCCAGAAGGAAAGGAAAAACAGCGTTCTGAAGGAACGGTACTGCTTGTCCGCGCCCGACTGCGCCGCCAGATTGCCCACGCTGGATGTGACTGAATTATAGAACTGATTGAGCAGCTTCTGGATGTTGGTGGTGACCATGCGGTAGTTGGAGACCAATCCCACCCATATGGTTCCGAACATGGCGGAGATGACAATGCTGTCCAGACTGGCGTTGATCGCCGAGGACACCTTGTAGATCATCAGCGCTCCGATGTTTTTGAAAAGCTTGCTCTGTTCATCCTTCGGCAGCTTCTCATCCCTGTATTCGTCCAGCCCGGGATTGTGCCGGTCGGCTATCACCGCGACAACGTAGTTCTGCAGTCTCGTGAGCAGAATGTTGACCACCAGATAGATGATGAAGCAGTAGGGCAGACTTTTGAATGTGAAAAGAAGCGCACATTCCACTGCCATGCGGATCAGATAGAAGGCTATCTGCACAAAGGAAGCGTAGCGGTATTCCTGCTTTGCCGTAAGCAGCGCCGATTTGTAAACCAGCAGATAGGATACCGCCGAGTTGATCACATACAGGACATAGATAATGTACAGCTGCCCGTATATCTGCTCCTGCAGCGCGGGATTGCTGCTGTCTATCTTATCGATGGGCACGATGAATTTCAGCACCGGCAGCAGGCACAGACCACCTGCCAGCACAGCCAGAGCAACCTTGCGGTATGCCGACTTGTAGAAATTCATCAGCATGGCGATCTTCCGGGTGTCACCCTGCGCCATGGGCTTATAGAGGGCGTAGGTTATCGCGCTGGATATGCCCAGCTCCGCAAAGGAGAGCATGGTGAGCACATCCGTGAACAGGCTGGACACACCGGTATAGGCTATGCCCAGGGTGTGTATGAACACCGTGCGCATGACGAAGTTGCATATTATACCGGTGAGCCTTGACGCCACTCCGGCCGTGGTGTTGAGCGCGACATTAGCTACTCTTGATTTTTTCGCCATTGCGGCAGCCTCCGTGAATCTGTGGTTTGTGATTACCCGTTCTTTCGGGTGACAAAGAAGCCTATTTCGTCAACGGGAGTGGCTGCCGGGGATTTCCAGTATATCCAGCCGGTATCCTTTTTGGTCCAGTTCTCGCCGTACTTTTCCCTCAGCAGCTTTTCCGGATCGGCAGGGACGGGAATCTCGTGGCCTGCCACATCCCTCGTCGCAATTCCGGTTATGGGAGAGTAGTTCATTTCCACGACGTTGCGCGTGTTCTTGCCGTACAGCACGTCCGGCTTGCGGTAGAACAGCCATGTTCTGGCATACTCGTCCGTCATCTCGTAGTAGTTGAAGTCGCACTTGATGCGGTGGCCGTTCATGTCAAAGTAATAGGATTCCTCCGCGACGATGCAGCCCACTATATACTGTCTCCACAGCTTGAAGCCGTTTTTCACCAGCGCGTCGTGGAAGGTCTCGTAGCTGACATCTCCGAGGATGACGCCCATATCGAGGTCGATGTCGTGATCCATGAAGCCGTTCTCGCGGATGAAGCCCAGCAGGGTGCCGAAATCGGCAAACAGCTTGACGTTCACGCTTTGCGCGACCTCGCCCGCCTTGCGGATCAGGTCAAAGCCCACGGCTTTGAGGGCGGCGGCTTTGTTCGCGTTGGCTTTGGCGGCTTTTCTGTTCCTTCCGGTGACCTTTTTGGCAAAGGATCTGGCCTTCTGCTTCATGGAGCGGAGGGAGCCTGCCGATTTGATGGGCGATGCGACCAGGAGCTTCATAAGGGTCTTGCTGCGCTTGACGCGGCTGAAGTAGCGCGTCTCCGCAGGCTTTTCGCCGTTCAGACCGGATTTCATTTTCTTTTTCCAGTCCGGGGCATTCCTGTTCAGATATTCATATGCCTGATTGAGGTATTTTCTGGCAAGCTTCTTGTTCCTTACGCCTATCAGCGCGGAGAAACGGGCGGTGATGTGGCCGGTAACCAGACGGACGATCACATCCTCGAAGTTCTCCTTGTAATCGGGCAGCTTGCTGTACATTCCGATTATGCTGTCGCAGGACTTGAAGATATCAAAGATCTTGGGGCTGACATCGGTGGTGATGGCGCCGGGTCGCTCCCGACGGTAATAGTACAGCGGATACGGGACATAATCCACGCGGTTGGCGTAGTACAGCAGATTGTAGACCATCGCCGAATCCTCAAAATACTGAATCGGGAAACGTATGCCGGTTTCCGTGAACAGCTTTCTGCGGTAAATCTTGTTCCACGCATAGGACTTTACCAGCAGCAGCTGCTCGGGAGACTCGGTGATGCTGTGTCCGGCATACTTGATCAGCTCGGAGCGCTGAGTCTCATATCGTCCGTCGCTCCAGACGGACATTATCATGCACGCCACGACATCGGAATCGTTCTCCCGCGCGCGCTTTATCATCTGCTCAAACATCTCCGGGGACAGATAATCGTCGCTGTCCACGAAGGCTATGTATTCTCCCTCGGCTCTTTCGATGCCGTAATTTCTCGCATCGCTCAGTCCGCCGTTCTCTTTTATGTAGGACCGGACCATATCCGGATATCTGTGGCAATACTCGTCAATGATCGCCTGAGAATTATCCGGGGAACCGTCGTTTATCACCAGAACTTCAATATCCTGAAAGGTCTGCCCCACGATGGAATCCAGACACTGCCTGAGGTAATTTTCGACATTGTATACCGGTACAATTACCGAAATAGTCTTGCTCATTTCTGCCTTCGCCTTTCTTGTGCTGAATTATTCCTGATTATTCGTCGCCGTAAATCTCTCTCAGTCTCTGTCTGACGGCTTCCTTGTCCTCCTTGTAGGTCACGCCCATCCACTGGGAATCGGTAACGCGCACCTTCATGCGGATCTCGCCGGAGCGCACCAGCCTGTCCACAACGATGGAGAGCGGCAGCTCAGAGCGCAGATCATTCTCCGGCAGAGAGGCGACAAACTCACCGAAGATGACCTTGCAGCGCCGGGCAAACTCCGGGGAAAAGCCGAAAAGATTCATGGACGCGATGGCGTCGGGATCAACATCCATGCTGCCCTGTTCCGTAAAGGAACGGATAACGCCGTCCTCACACTTGCAGATGCGGTAGGTTTCCGCCACCGACTCAAGATAGCCGTCGTCACTGACGCTGCACAGTCCGCGGGTGACCTCACCGAAGGCGGACATGGTGCTGCGGATGGGATAAGCAACCATGCACTGATCGTTTGCCTTTACGTTTTCCAGCTCCTCGGACATCTCCCTGTAGGCTGTGGTGCCGTAATAATCGTCGGCGTTTATCACCGCGAAGGGAGTATCCAGCCACGGCTGGGCACACACAAGGGCGTGGATGGTGCCGTAAGGCTTTACACGCTCCGCGGGAGGAGTGAAGCCCTCGGGCAGAGAGGAAAAATCCTGCACCGCGAATATCAGCTCAACGTCGCTGATCCTCGATGATATCTCTTTGGCAAACCATTCTTCCATGCTGCGCGAGATAACGAATACCGCGCGGTTGAAGCCGAACTTCCTTGCGTCGCGCACGGCGTATTCCATGAGCATCTCGTTGTTGGGGCCGAACCCGTCGGTCTGCTTGCCTCCGCCGTAGCGCGAGCCCAGTCCGGCGGCAAGTATCAGCAGGGTCTTGTTCATAGATCTAGCTCCTTTCATGAGCCGCTGCTGCCGCAATGATCTCCGCACGGCAGCCGTATCACACATATATTCCGAATATCTGTCTCAGTCTGTCTTAGCTATCATTCAATTATATGCTTCGGGCTGCCTATTGTCAACCGTTCTGTATCCTGCGTACTTTATGTTTTTATATAACATAATAGCAGCCCGTACGGCGCGCTCAGCCCCCTGTGCCGTCACCCGTCCTGCATATACCTGCAGTCGCCGCGCATATATTTGACCACCATCTACACAAACGGAGGTCATGATTCATGGATATCTACAGAATATTCGGCAGAAAACAGCTTCTGTCCATCGTGCTGTGCGCGGTCATTCTCTGCGCGGTGCTGCTGACCGCCACCGGCGGCGCGGCTTCGGTCACCGCTTCCACACATCAGCGCCTGCTGCCCATCTACGCCGTGGGACGGGAGGAGGACGACAAGGTCATCAGCATTTCCTTTGACGCCGCCTGGGGCAACGAGGACACCCAGACACTCATCGACATCCTCGGACGCTACAACATCACCGCCACCTTTTTCCTGGTAGGCGACTGGGTGGAAAAATATCCCGAATCGGTAAAGCAGCTCAGCGACGCCGGTCACGAGATAATGAACCATTCCGACACCCATCCCCATATGTCCAAGCTCAGCCGCGACCAGATGCGCAAGGAGATAGAAAGCTGCAACGACCGCATCGAAGCGATAACCGGAGTGCGCCCCACCCTTTTCCGCGCGCCCTACGGCGAATACTGCGACGGGCTTATTCAGGTACTGGATGAGCTGGGGATGCACTGTATCCAGTGGGATGTGGATTCTCTGGACTGGAAGGACCCCACTCCCGGAGATATCTGCAGCCGCGTGTGCAGCCATGTGACGCCCGGCTCCATCTGCCTTTTCCACAACGCCGCCAAGAACACCCCTGCAGCTCTGCCCATGCTCATCGAGCAGCTGCTTACCGACGGATACACTTTCGTGCCGATATCGAAAAACATCCATACCGGCAGCTGCACCATCGACCACACAGGCAGGCAGTGGCCGGCGGAAAACCCCTCTGCCCCGGCAGCCTGACCGACTGTCACGGCATTTCCTCAAAGTGACAGACCGGCAGAATTCTTTCCATGACGTGACAAAATTTGCCAAACACCCCTTGTTATGTCCTCATCTCTGTGCTACAATGCCCTCAGGAGGTGAAGCGCATGACTTTTTCCGAGAAACTGAATTATCTGCTGGAGCTGAGCGGTGCTTCCAACGCCGAGCTTGCCCGTGCTTCGGGCATTGACCCGTCACAGGTCAGCCGGCTGAGAGGCGGCACCAGAAACATTCCCAAGCGCATCCACACCATCGAGCTGATGTCTGAATTCTTTGCCGGACTGTGCATCGGAGACTATCAGCGCTCGTCTCTGGCGGACACCATCGGAGACAAAAAGCTGCTCACCGACCGCAGCGCGCACTACACCGCCGACGTGCTGTGCAGCTGGCTGCGCTCCAAGCAGTCCGATTCCAGCGCACGCCTTGACCATTTCATGCGCAGTTTTGAGGACTACGACCGTTCCGTCCGAACCAGCAATGCCCTCACGGGCAATGAGCATCCGCTGCACGTTGTGACAACCTATGGCTACGAGGGCAATGAAGGAAGACGCACCGCCGTTGCAGATGTCATCAACTATCTGGTAAACAGTGACACTCCCGGCGAGGTGTACATTCTCAGTGACGAGAACCTCCACTGGCTGGCTCAGGACAAGGGCTTCAGCGATTCCCTCATCGAGTCCATGGTCAAGCTTGCCGAAAAGGGATTCACCGTCAAGCGCATTGTTTCCCCCCTGCGCGACTCCGTCTCGGCAATCGAGGCTCTTGACCGATGGATGCCCATTTACATGACCGGTGCCCTCACCTCTTTCCATTACCCCCGTATGAGGGACGGGCTTTTCCGCCGTTTCATGATCGTATCCCCGGGCAATTTCACTCTTTCCTCCTGCGCTCTGGGCGATCAGCACGAATGTGCGTCCACATATGTCAGCTACGAGCCTGCGGTCATCGAAGACGACACCCGTTTCTTCAACAGCTATCTCAGCAAGTGTGCCCCACTTGCCGAGCCGTATATCTACGAGCGCGATCCGGTCACATTCTCCGGACATCTGCTGGACTTCCACAGCATCTCCTCCGACGGGATCAGCAAGTGGATGGGCATGACCTGCAACGTGGTGCCGCCCTCCATCATCAATCGTCTGGAGCAGAACTACACCGATCCCGACTCCATGAAGATCATCAGCGTGTTCCGTTCCATTCAGGAGGCCTTTGAGAAGAACCTTGACGACGGAAACCGGTTCATCGAGATCATCCGATTGTTTTCCGCCGAGCAGGTGCTCCGCGGCGAAGCGCAGCTGACGCCGTCACTGCTGCTCCCCGACAGCTCGCGCTGTTATACTGTCGAGGAATACCGCCAGCACCTCGCCTACATCCTGTCCATGATGGAAAAGCATCCCAACTACTACGTCCTCGTGGATGTGGGCGATATGACCGAAAACGAGCTGCACCTCAAGGACGGCAAGCTGGCTCTGCTGGTGCGCACTACCACTCCCTTCACCATCTTCAGCACATCGGAACACAGCACTCTTTCGGCGGTGCAGGAGTATCTGATGCTGCAGGCAACGCGCTACGGCTCCTCCATGGTCATCCAGCGCCGCCACACGATGGAAAAGCTGCAGAACCTTATCAATCATCTGAGCTGAACCCTGTTTTTTCCTCAATAAGCAAACCCGACTGCCGCGGAAGCTCTACGCGGCAGTCGGGTCTTTTTTGTGATGATTATTCCGCGGGCTCCTCTGCGGATGTGTCCCCGTCAGGCGCCTTGAACAGTCGGTTTTCTGCCGAAAATTCTGCAGGTATCCATAGTTTGACCTGCGTTTTTTGACGGCGGTCAAATATATGCGAGGGTACGCCGGATAAAAACCGGTGTCGGAACAAACTTCACCCCGGGCGGCAGAGCGCAGCCTGCTGCCCGGGGCGAGTGATATTACGGATGTGTCATGTCGGCGCGCGTGCGCACAGAGTTCATTTCAGCAGGTATGCCGCAGGAGAGTTATCAGTATTCGCAGCTGTATGTTCCCACCACACATTTGAAGACAGTTTCTCCGCCGCTGTCGATGTGGAAGTTATTAGACTCACCGGTCTTTGTCCAGTGCACATGATCCGGACTGCAGTTACTGTGAACATAGTTCCGTATCTGCTCCCTGAGAGCGTCATCCATCTCCACTCTCACCAGCACATAGTAGTCCCCGGGAGGCAGGTCAAAGGAAAAGCCGCTGTCCGAATCCAGGTTACCTTCGTATAGCATTTCGCCGCTTCCCGATACCAGCTCATCTTCTCCTGTGCTCTCGTTTTCTTCAAATACACCTTCGCGAATCACTACACTTATCTTTGACATGGGCAGACCGCTCAGAGCGTCGACAGCATCGACCTCGACGGTCAGGCTGCCGTTGACCACAGCGGGAGGAGCCGGGTCATCGCTCCATGTCTCGCCGTCGAAGTAGGAGTCAACGGTGGTGTTGGGCACTGCCTTCTCACCGCCGAAGACGAATACCTCCTCAGGCTGGAAGCGATTGATGAAGTCCACCAGATTTTCGGTGAAGCTCTTGCCGTCGGTATATGCCGAGGCGGTGAGGAAGATGGAGCTGCTGTCCTCGGCGTTGAGCTTGCCGTTGGTCAGCAGGACGGGCATACCCTTCTTGGCTGCGAAAACACCGCCGGCAAGGGCATCGGGGTAGTTTTCACCGGTGGCAAAGGCGATGCCCTTGGTGGGGAAGATATCCATGAAGTGATCGGCAACCTTGAGGGCGGTGTCGTATCTGGAGCTGCCGTTGATACGGGTAACGGAGCTGACGCCGCTGCGTCCGAGCTCGGTGCGCACCGAATCGCTGATGGCTGCCGTACCGCCGATGACATAGGCGATACTCACGCCGCTTTCACTGAGCAGTGCCGCCGAACCGCTGTCGATGGTGCCCTTTTTGTTGGAGTATATGATAGGAGCACCCTTGATGGATGCGACAGGGCTGACCGCCAGCGCGTCGGGGTAGTTTTCGCCACTGACCACAAAGGCATCGTCAGAGGGACCGGAAAGGTCTCTGAGCTTTTCGGCGACCTTTACGGATGTCTCGTAGCGTGTTTTGCCCGAGATGCGCTCAACGGTAAAGTTCTTGCCGGTGAGCTCGTTTTCAATGGAGGCGCTGACCGCCGCATTACCGCCGAGAATGACGATATCGGACGCGCCCAGCGAATATATCTGCTCCATGACACTCCCGGGCACGGAGTCGCCGCTTACCAGCAGGACGGGGGCATCCAGAGCGTATGCCAGCGGAGCACCGGCGAGGGCGTCGGGGTAATCCTTGGCGCTTGCCAGCACCACTGTGTCGGCGTAGTCCCATCCCTCTGCGGCGATCCTGTTGGCGGTGTCGTAGCGGTCGGAGCCGTGGATACGCACAAAGGATGCCGAGGCGTAGGACCCTGCTTCAACCCGGACGTCCCGGGCAAAGGCTGCCCAGCCGAGAACCATCGTCAGCGACAGCAGGGTGGCTAAGGTCTTTTTGAATATGCCGTTCATGCTGAAACCTCTTTTCATGAAATTTATCCATATTATACCCCACTCATTCATGCACTTCTATCACAAATTACCACAATCTTCCACGGTACATTATGTGCATTATCACGAACATAAACTGTTGACTCAATCCGCGGCGCTAACACTGCCAACAGACACCGTACGCGTTCCTGCTCCCCTGAAAAAATACTTTTCATTTTGCTTGAGTGAACAGGCGTGATATGCTATACTTACTGTGTATGGCACGAAACCGGCGGAAATCCGCCGCGTTTCCGTGCCGCTCAATCCGCACAACCTGCTTTAAGGAGATATACAGCCATGAAACTTGGTATCGTCGGACTGCCCAACGTTGGCAAGTCCACCCTGTTCAACGCCATCACCAACGCCGGAGCACAGTCGGCAAACTATCCCTTCTGCACCATCGAGCCCAACGTGGGCGTGGTGACCGTGCCGGACAAGCGCCTCAACGCTCTGGCGGAGATATACAATCCCGTCAAGCTCACCCCTGCCACCGTGGAGTTCGTGGACATCGCCGGTCTGGTGCGCGGCGCCAGCAAGGGCGAGGGTCTGGGCAACAAGTTCCTTGCCAACATCCGCGAGGTGGACGCCATCGTGCACGTCGTCCGCTGCTTTGACAGCACCGACGTCATCCACGTTGAAGGCTCGGTGGACGCCGCCCGCGACGTGGAGACCATCGACATCGAGCTGGCTCTTGCCGACATGGAGGTCATGGAGCGCCGCATCGACAAGACACGCAAGCTGCTCAAGGCGGACAAGAAATATCAGGACGAGCTGGATCTCTACGAGCGCGTGCTGACCGTTCTCGCCGAGGGCAAGTCCGCCCGTTCCGTCGACTGCGATGAGGACGAAAAGAAGCTGTTGGAGCAGGCCGGTCTCATCACCTGCAAGCCGGTCATCTACGCCGCCAACCTCAGCGAGAGCGACTTTGCCGGCGGCATTGACGGCAACGAAAACTACAAGGCTGTGTGCGCCATCGCCGAAGCCGAGCACGCTCAGGTGCTGCCCATCTGCGCCGAGCTGGAGGCTCAGATCAGCGACATGAGCCTTGAGGACAAGCAGATGTTCCTCTCCGAGCTGGGTCTGGAGGAGTCCGGTCTGGATCGCCTCATCCGTGCCTGCTATCATCTGCTGGGTCTCATCAGTTTCCTCACCGCCGGTCAGCCCGAGGTTCGCGCATGGACCATCGTGCGCGGCACCAAGGCTCCTCAGGCGGCAGGCAAGATCCATTCCGACATCGAGCGCGGCTTCATCCGTGCCGAAGTCATCGCCTACGAAAAGCTCATGGAGCTGGGCGGCTCCCTGACCGCCGCCAAAGAAAAGGGTCAGGTCCGCTCCGAGGGCAAGGAGTACGTCATGCAGGACGGCGACGTTGTGCATTTCCTGTTCAACGTCTAAGCATATCCGCATACGTCTGCACTGCCCGAAGCTGACATAAGCATACGCGCAGCCTGCAGATCGTCGGGAGATTCTTCTCTCTGTTCTGCAGGCTGTTTTGCATGGAGGTATAATATGACACTTCTCATCACCGACGTACAGTGCGGTATCACAACCGACCGTCTGCACGAATGTGACCGCTTTCTTTCCGCTGTGAGGCGGCTGATCTCCGATGCGCGCGAAAACGGCGTCGAGGTGGTATACATCCGTCACGACGACGGCGTGGGCACCGTCCTTGAAAAGGATACCCCGGGCTATGAGATCTACCCCGACTTTGCTCCCCTTGAGGGCGAACGGGTCTTTGACAAAAATGTCAGCAGCCCCTTCCGCAGTTCCGGTCTGCTGGAGTATCTCCGTCAGAAGGGCGAGGAACAGATAATGGTGACCGGTCTGTTCACCGAATACTGCATCGATGCCACGGTCAAGTGCGGCTTTGAGCACGGATTTGAGGTCATCGTGCCCACCGACGCCAACTCCACCGCGGACAACCGCCACATGACCGCCGCCCTCACCCACGAATACTACAACGATTTCATCTGGAACCGACGCTACGCGAGGTGCGTTACCATCGACGAGGCTGTTTCCATGCTGACAAAACGTGACTGATTGTTGCCCAACGGGGCAATGTGTGATATAATCCGCATATCTGAGAATGTTTATCCCCATCCATGAATATGAGCCGTCGGCTCGAAATACGGAGGTTTTTACTATGAGCGAACTGTGCGCGGTGGTTCTCGCCGCCGGTGAAGGCAAACGAATGAAATCCGGCAAGCCCAAGGTCATGCTTGAGGTCCTGCTCAAGCCCATGCTGGGCTGGGTGCTGGACGCTGCCCGTGGGGCAGGCGTGGGCGACGTGTGCGTTGTCACCGGTCATCTGGAGGAGCAGGTCAAGGCCTATCTGGGCAGCGACGCTGTCACCGTCACCCAGCACGAGCGCAAGGGCACAGGCCACGCCGTCATGATGGCGAAGGATTTTCTGGAAGCCCACAGAGGCGGCAGAGTGCTGATCGCCTGCGGTGACGCTCCTTTCCTTGATACCGCCACCATCACCAACGCGCTGGAGCAGCACATCGCCCGCGGCGACGCTGTGACCGTTATTTCCGCCGAGCTGGACGATCCCTTCGGCTACGGACGCATCATCCGCACCGCCGACGGAGCCGTACAGGCCATCGTCGAGCAGAAGGAGGGCACTGACGAGCAGCTCGCGGTGCGCGAGGTCAACTCCGGAGCCTACTGGTTCGACGTTGACGCTCTGCTGCAGGTGCTCGATCCCGGACATCTCGCCGCCAGCGGCATCACCGGCGAGCATTATCTCACCGATGCCGTTGCCGCCGTTATCTCCATCGGCAGAGGCGCAGGCGCATACACCGCCGCCACTCCCGACGTGGTTCTGGGCGCAAACAATCCCGTTCAGCTCCACGAGCTGGGCGAAATGGCGCGCACCCGTATCATCAGCCGGCACATCGCCTCCGGCATCGCCATTCCCTGCGCCGACGGCGTGCTCATCGGCTCCGATGTTGAGATCGGTCACGACACGGTCATTCTGCCCGGCACCATCCTCAAGGGCAGCTGCACCATCGGCGCAAACTGCGTCATCGGCCCCAACGCCTTCATCGACAGCTGCACTGTCGGCGACGGTGTCACCGTCAACGCCTCCTATCTGTGCGGCGTTTCCGTGGGCGACAACGAAACCGTCGGACCCTTTGCCAGTCTCCGCTGACAATCAGTTTTTCCGCTCAGCAGCAGGAAACGCAGGACATCGCGCCCGTTCCCTGCTTTCATACATAACAAAATAACGTCGGGGGTAATTTATCTATGAATTCCTTGCATGGTCATCCCAGGATCTTCGCAGGCAACGCCAGCAGACGTCTGGCGGCAGATATCGCCGCTCACCTTGGTCTGGAGCTGGACAAGTGCGAGATCTCCAAGTTTTCCGATGGCGAGATATCCGTGAACATCGCCGAATCGGTGCGCGGCTGCGACTGCTTTATCATCCAGTCCACCTGCGAGCCGGTCAACGACAATCTCATGGAGCTGCTCATCCTCATCGACGCTCTGCGCCGCTCCTCCGCCGAGCGCGTCACGGCGGTCATCCCCTACTTCGGCTATGCCCGTCAGGACCGCAAGGCAAAGTCCCACGATCCCATCTCCTCCCGGCTGGTGGCGGATATGATCACCGTCGCCGGAGCCGACCGTGTGCTGACCATGGACATACACGCCCAGCAGATTCAGGGCTTCTTCAAGATCCCCATGGATCATCTCGTGGGTGCTCCCACCCTTGCCACCCATTTCCTCGACCGCATCAAGAACGGCTCCAGCGACGATTTTGTCTGTCTCTCCCCCGACTTCGGCTCGGTGAGCCGTGCCCGTCACTTTGCCCACCAGCTGATGGACTGCCCCATTGCCATCGTGGACAAGCGCCGTCCCCGCAACAACGTCAGCGAGGTCATGAATCTCATCGGTGACGTAAAGGGCAAGCACGTCCTGATCCTTGACGACATGATCGACACCGCCGGCACCCTGCGCAACGCAGCCGTCGCCGTCACCGAGGCAGGCGCGCTGTCCGTCAGTGCCGCCGCCACCCACGGCGTGCTCTCCGGCAAGGCCATCGAGAACATCGAAAACTCTCCCCTGAGCGAGCTGGTTCTGCTGGACACCATCGAGCTGCCCGAGCACAAGCGCTCCCCCAAGATCAAGGTGCTGTCCACAGCGGAGTATTTTGCCCGCGCCATCGAATGTGTACACAACGACCACCCCATGACTCCCATGATCAACTCCCTGTACGATCAGGTGTGCAACTGATCGCCGATTCACTTATTCTTAGCGACGGCATCGCCTTACATTTGTATGAACGATGCTGAAAAGGAATGAAATCATATGCTTTTTTCGAGAAGAAAAAACTCATCCATTGAGTTTCTGATAGTCGGTCTGGGCAATCCCGGACGCAAGTACGAAAAGACCCGTCACAACGCCGGCTTCATTGCCGTGGACGCCCTGAGCGCAAAGCACGGCATCCGTGTGGACCGTGTGAAATGGAACGCTCTCACCGGCGACGGAACCATCAACGGACACCGCTGCCTGCTGATGAAGCCCCAGACCTACATGAACAACTCCGGCGAAGCTGTGGTGCAGGCAATGCGCTTCTACAAGCTGCAGCCCGAGCAGGTCATCGTGCTGCTGGACGACATCACCCTCGAGCCCGGCGTGATGCGCATCCGCCGCAAGGGCTCGGACGGCGGACAGAAGGGCATGCGCTCCATCATACAGCTCTGCGGCAGCGATCAGTTTCCGCGCATCAAGCTGGGCGTGGGCAAAAAGCCCCACCCCGACTACGAGCTTGCCGACTGGGTGCTGTCCGATTTTTCCGCAAACGAGCGCAAGCAGCTTGATTCCGCGGTGGAAAACGCCGTGGACGCCGTGGCGCTCATGGTGGAGGACAAGACCGACGAGGCGATGAATAAGTTCTCCCGATAATATTTTTCCGATTAAATTTATGGATGAGGTGACAGCATGGCCTACGATGTATTCATATCCTTCAAGAACACCGCACCCGGCGGCGGTCTGACCCTCGACCGCACCATCGCCGAGCGTCTGCACATGAAGCTGCGCGACGAGGGGCTGAATGTCTTTTTCAGCGAGAAAGACCTGAGCACCGCCGCGTTCATGGACGAGATATATCAGGCACTGGACGAAGCGAACCTGCTCATTCTGGTGGGAACCTCGGTGGAATATATAAACTCGCGCTGGGTCAAGAGCGAGTGGTCCACCTTCTTCGGCTCCATCCAGAGCGGACGCAAGGAGAACGGCCATATCATCACCGTGCTCAAGGATATTTCCACCCGTGACCTGCCCATTCAGCTGGAGCATTTTGAGTCCTTCAACGCCAGTGACATAGACGGCGCGGTGGATTTTGCTTTCAAGACACTGGGCAAGGTCAAAAAATCCGAAGCCGCCGCGTGGCTGGCCGAGGAACAGGAGCGCAAGCGTCGAGAAGCCGAGGAAGCGGCTGTGCTGGAAGCACAGAAGCGTCTGGAAGCCGAACGGCAGGCGGCGCGCGAGAGGGCTGCCTCGGAGGAAAAGGTTGCCGAAGCGCAGGCGGAAAGCAAGCAGCAGGCCGGACAGAACAAGGTGCTGAAGATAGTTGCGGCGGTACTGGCTGCAGTGCTGATTTTCGGCGTATCCTACGGCGTGGGTATGTTTGTGACGCAGCAGAAAGAGAACGAGAGCATCGCGGAGGCTGAACCTGCCGTAAATCCATCCGAGCCGCTCACCGAAGCCGACCGCGCACTGGACGAGATATACGATTTTGAGTGGGAAGGCAGCGGCTTTATGATCACCGGATATTCCGGCGAGGGCGGCGACGTGGTGCTGCCTAATGAGTACAACGGCAAACCGGTGACCAGCATTGGCAGTTTCGCTTTTGAGGGCTGCTACAGTCTGACCTCGATCATCATTCCCGACAGCGTAACAAGTATTGGCTATGGTGCTTTTTTGTACTGTGAAAGCCTGACCTCGATCACCATCCCAGACAGTGTGACTAGTATTGATGAGATGGCTTTTTACAATTGCGGTCCGACCTCGATCACTATTCCCGACAGTGTAATCAGCATTGGCAAGAGTGCGTTCGAAAGCTGCGCCAACCTTACCTCGATCACCATTCCCGACAGTGTGACAAGCGTTGGAGATTGTGCGTTCCGTTTATGCGAAAACCTGTCCTCTGTTACCATTCCTAACAGCGTGACCAGTATAGGAAACAACGCGTTCCGCCTCTGCAGCAGTCTGAAATCTATCACCATCCCCGACAGCATAACCACTATTGGTGACGGAATGTTCTATGGATGCAGCAGTCTGAAATCGGTCACCATTCCCGACAGTGTGACAAAAATTGACAATAATGCTTTCTGCGACTGCGACGCTTTGACCTCGATCACCATCCCTAACAGTGTGACCGATATTGGCAGATGGGCGTTTTCCGACTGTGACGGTCTGGCCGCGATCACTATTCCCGACAGTGTAACCAGCATCGGCAATAGCGCTTTCTATGGCTATCCCATCACCGTCACCGCCCCCCACGAAGCCTCCTATTACGGCTACACCCCCGACGACGGCGTCACATGGCGCGTCCAATAACCCACCCGCTCCCTCTCCCGACTTTCGAGCCGGGGGAGGATTTTTTGTTGGCGCGTGGTGCCCAAGTCCGTTCCTTGTGGCCACCAAGTCCGCATGGTAGACGGCCTGTACTCGGGGCACGTAAAAGATTTTCTTCGAAAATCCAGAAATCGCGCAGCAAACAGATTTACTTCGTAAATCGAGCGACCGAAGAGATGCGACAGGTGTTTTCCAGATTAGCTTATTAACAAAAATCCTTCGCGTCGGTCTAAGGCGTGACCTTCCGCTCGGAGTTTTGAAATATCTTTTTATTGTGAATTGTGCCGGTCAACGGAAAGCGTCCATTAGATCACAAGCTGGTTAAAGCGCATTTTTGCTTCCTTTTGATCTTAGATCAAAAGTGTGGCGCAGGCCAAAAGTGTGTGCCCACACCGGCATGAGGTGAAAGCCTGACGGTAGCACCAGAAGGAACAACCAAACGCGCCCAAGCCAATTACCGCCCACCGGTATGGGGAAAGTGCTCTGCGGACTTTTAGCTTTTCAATCCCTCAGTCAGCTTCGCTGACAGCTCCCTTTGCACAAGGGAGCCGTTTGCCTCCCTCTTTGAGGGAGGTGGGCGAGCGACAGCGAGCTCGGAGGGAGTCACTGCGGACTCCCGGCTTTTCAATCCCTCAGTCACAGAACAGCTTTGCAGTTCCTTCGCTGACAGCTCCCTTTACACAAGGGAGCCGAACGTCACCACACAAAAAATCCTTCGCCCCGGCAGTCAACTTGCCAGCGCGAAGGATTTTCGTTTATCATTTACTTTTTCGTCCTGCGCTTCGTTCCCCGGCTCCGTTCAGATATCCGGGCGGTCGATGGCGTCGGCACCGCCGATGTTTTTCCCCAGACGGATGAGCTCGGAATAAATGCCGTCGCCGTCCGCGCCGAAGCAAAGCATGGGCTGATAGTTGTTGGTCCTCGTGCCTGTGGAGGTTATGCGGCAGGGCAGCACGGAGATACCGTCCACCCACGCCGAGCTGTCGTCCGCAGAAAGACGGGCGCGCAGGATGTATGTGCGCGGCGAATTCGCTCCTGCATTTCCGCCAAAGGCAAAGTTGCCCAAGCTGTAAGCAATGTATTTTCCGTTATATATTTCTATCCCCTGCATAACATGGGGATGGTGGCTGACGATCAGGTCGGCACCGGCGTCGATCAGCTCGTGAGCCGCATCACGCTGCCATTTTTCCGGATACGATGATCCCTCGACGCCCCAGTGCAGGTTGACCACCACGATGGTGCGGTCGGTCTTGTGCTCCTTTATCGCCGCCAGCAGTGATCGCTGCAGCTCGCTGTGATCGGCACCCACACCGCTGGCTGCCAGCATGACCACCGGTATGCTCCTGCTGCCCACCGATGTGGTCAGGGGCTGCTCGGTGCGCGTGATGGCAACACCTGCGTCGGTCAGATGACGGACGGTGTCGTCGTAGCCCTTCTGGAAGTAATCCCACGAGTGGTTGTTGGCTAGCGTTACCGCCTCCACGGAGGATTGGGGCAGCATCCGCGCATATTCAGGCGCGCCGCGGAAATAGAAGGTCTTGTCCTGATGCTTCGGGGAATCGGTCAGCGTGCCCTCGAAATTGATGAGCGTCAGGTCATCGCAGGCAAAAATACCCTTCACGCGGTCAAAGGGATAGGTCGGGCTGCCCGAGGCTTCGTACAGCGACGGGAAGCGACCCTTTCCTGCGTCCTCGTTGAAGCGTGCCAGCGTGCAGTCTCCGGCAAAGGTCAGCACCGCGTCGCAGCGCTGCTGCTCACCGTATGCCCAGCAGCACGCCGCAGCCGTACGGCAGAGAGTGTCGTCCATTCCCGAGGCATCTATTGCAGCCTCAAGGGCGGCGCGGTCGCCGCTCTCTGTGTAAGCAATTATATTTGATATTGTATCCTTTACATTCTCCGCACCCTCTGCGGAGCAGTTGTCCAGTCGCTCTGCCATCAGCTGTGCGGAGGAAAGGGCGTAGGCATCGCAGCCCTCGGACAGCATACGCACGCAGTCGGCGGCTTCCACCAGAATCTCGTCCACAACCGATATGGTCACCGAATCGGAGCAATTGTCACCTGAGGCGGTTATCACGGCGGTGCCTCTGCCGCTGGCGGTGACCACTCCGCTGCCATCCACCAGCAGTACCGTGGCATCTGAGCTTGTCCATGTGATGACGTCGTCGTACACCTCCGGCTGCGTCCTCATGCGCAGGCTCAGGCGGCTTCCTGCGGACATATAGTAGGTATCCTCGAGGAATTCGATGGATTCCAGCTGTCCGCCGATATATACAATTTCGCGCTCGTCTCTGCTGCCTGCGCAAACGCACTGCACGCACACTGTTGTCAGCACGCAAAGGCACAGCAGCATGCCGATGAGCGCCGCTGCCAGCACCCTGACGAGCTTTTTGTCCCTGAGCAGTTCTTCCTTAAAATTCTGCATCGATTTCCATTGCCGCAGAAGCGTTCAGGTCAAGACCGGCGATGCGTCCTGCCGAGAATTCATAGTATCCCTGAGCGCCCACCATCGCCGCGTTGTCACCGCACAGACTGAGGGGCGGCACAAACAGCTCTCTGCCGCTCTTTTTGCACAGCGCTGCCATACGGCTGCGCAGCTCGCTGTTGGCGGAAACGCCGCCTGCCAGCGCAAGACGCCTGTAGCCCAGATCATCCGCCGCCAGCATGAATTTCCTTGTCAGGATATCCACCACGCATCTGCGCACCGACGCAGCGATGTCCGCCGCCGGCACGGGCTCGCCCTTCTGCTCCATGTTGTGGACGGTGTTGATGACGTTGGTCTTGAGTCCGGAGAAGCTGAAGTCATAGGGACAGCCGGAAACCTGCGGCTTGGAGAAGGTGTACGCCTTGGGGTCTCCGTCGTTTGCCAGCTTGTCAAGATACACTCCGCCGGGATAGGGCAGTCCGATGGAGCGCGCGGTCTTGTCAAAAGCCTCGCCTGCCGCGTCGTCACGGGTACGTCCCACCACTCGCAGGGTAGTGTAATCCAGCACCTCCACGATGTGGCTGTGTCCGCCGGACACCACCAGACACAGGAAGGGCGGCTCAAGATCGGGATGGGCGATGTAGTTGGCGGCGATGTGGCTGCGCAGATGATGCACCGGCACCAGCGGCAGTCCTGCCGAACGGCTCAGTCCCTTGGCAAAGCCCACGCCCACCAGCAGCGAGCCGATGAGACCGGGGGCAGCGGTGACGGCGATGCCGTCCAGCTCGGAACAGGACAGCTGAGCCTGCTCCAGCGCCTGAGCCACCACATGGGATATGCTCTCGGCGTGGAGACGGCTTGCCACCTCGGGCACAACGCCGCCAAAGATAACGTGGCGCTCGATCTGGCTCGACACCACCGAGGACAGCACCGTTCTGCCGTTTTCCACCACGGCAGCGGCGGTATCGTCACAGGATGATTCTATTGCCAGCAGACGAATTTTCTTTTCCATAAATATGTACACTCACCTTTTTGCGGCGCTGATATACAGCGTTGCCGCAGTAAGAATTTTGGGATTTTCCTGATATCAGTAGTCGTCGTCCGGCTCCCCCAGACGCATACAGCTGACGAACAGCTCGTCAAACCGCCCGTCTCCGCTCAGCTCCAGCTCACGGCTGCGGCTTGCGATGTCCGCCGCCCTCTGCCGCTGCTCCTTGCGGAGGCAGAGCACCGCCCCCTCAAGGGCGAGATTGGGCACAAAGCTGACGGTCATGCCGCTTTTCATATCACACACCAGTCCGATATCCAGCGCGTCCGACGTGGGGATATGGCAGCCCAGACCGCCGGTCATGTGCAGATCGATGTGCAAGCAATCCATGCTACACTTTTCATCGCTTACGCACTTTGCTTCTTCGCACAGGCGACGGAAAGCCGCCGCCACTGCGCCCTTTGCCAGCTGAAGCTGACGGACATCCGCCTGTGTGTATCGGATCGGCGCGTCGGTCTGTCCCTCCGTGCGGTCGTCGATCTGCCAGTACCGGGCGATCATGCGGCCGTTGGGCAGGATCTTTCCCTCTCTAAGCAGCAGCGCGGTCAATGAAACCAGTGCGGCACCCGTCAGAGAACGTGGCGGCGCATCGTTGACCGTACGCAGCTCTATGGGTATCACCCTGTCGTCCTCGGGGGACGTAAGGGCGTATCGGGCGTTGTCGTCGGAGAGCGAAACCGCGGTCACGGCACCGCTCACCGCGCCTGAGCCGCAGGATATTCCGCCTCCCTCCAGAGCAGGTCCTGCCGCGGAGGAGGTGACCAGCCATCTGCCGTCCTGCATCAGCGCCATTTCGCCGTTGGTGCCAAGGTCGCACAGGGCAAGTCCGTCCTGCTCCTGTTTGCCGCCGTAACGGGGCGAGGTCAGAGCCAGCAGTGCCGCTGTCAGGTCGCCGCCGGTGTATCCGCCCACGCAGGGCAGCAGCCACGCGTCAGCAGGCAGTCCCAGCCGCTCCGCGCCGTACCACTGTCCGAAACGCTCGGCGGTGCGGTAGGGAGCCTTGCCAAGGTAAGATGGATCAATGCCCGCCAGCAGGTGCAGCATGACGGTGTTGCCTGCCACGGTGATGATTTCCGGGCTGCATCCGCCGCTCATGCGCAGTATCATTCGGGTGATCTGGGAGCTGACCAGCCGGTGGAGCGTGTCCACACCGTCGGGGCGCGCGCAATAGGCGATGCGCGTCATGACATCCGCGCCGCACACCCTCTGGTCGTTAAGCTCGCACGCCTGCGCGATGACCGTTCCGTCGGACACATCCACGGCGCGCAGACCGATGGTGGTGGTGCCCAGATCCACTGCCACGGCGAAGGGAACATTGGGAAAGGCGGCAGTCTGCCCTCCATCCGATGACAGCTTGTGGCGTGAGATTTCGGCACTCAGCCGCACCTCGCAGTCGCCTGTCAGCCGTGCGCGGCAGGCAAGACGGGTGACGAATCCGTCCTCGTCAGACCGCCCCACCCCGGGGAAATCCATCTCGTCGTCACAGGGTGCGCTCACGCCGCCTTTCACGCGCACAAGGCATCTGCCGCAGCGTCCGTCGCCGCCGCAGGGTGCGGAAAGAGCCATCCCCTGCTCCCGTAGGACATCCAGCAGCATTGGCTGCCCCGTAACCCTCAGGCGAGTGCAGCTGTCACCCTGCCATATTGTAAGCAATTTATTTTCGTTATTCATATATTACATTCTCCGCACGGGCTGCCGTCACTGCTCGGTCACTGCCTGCTCGCCGCTTCGGGCGGCACGGCGTGCACATTCTTCCACGGAACAGCCCTCGGCTTCGGCAGCGACAAACGCCGCCAGCGCGGCATCTCCGGCGCCAACCGTATTGACCGCCGTCACAGGTCGGGGCAGGATACGGTACGTTCCTTCAGCGGTAACCGCCGCAAGACCGCGCTCCCCCAGCGTCAGCAGCACGACGCCCACGCCATCCTCCGCAAGGAGGCGCGCCTGCTCAACAAGCCCGTCGTCATCGTCGGCATCCGCTCCCGTCAGTCGGGCAAGCTCGTGGGCGTTGGGCTTGTACAGCCACGGCGACACCTCTGCCAGCTGCTCACGGGTCAGCCCGTCGATATCCAGAGCGATGCGCAAGCCCCTTCGGGCGGCATCGGTCATCAGGCGCACATATCTCTCCCCGGTCAGCCCCGGGGACAGACTGCCGGTGAATACGGCGGTTTTTGTGCCCGTATCGCCCCCGGCGCAGCTGCTCAGACAATCCTCAAGGCGGATGATATCCCCCTCGCTGACGATGCAGCCGCAGCGGTTTATCTTGACCGTCTCTCCGCCTGCAAGGAGGGTGATGTTCTGACGGATGGCGCCCGGGCAGGTTATCATGTGCAGCGGCACTTTATCCTCGCTGCGAGCGAGAAACAGCCGCCGCCATTCTTCGGCGTTGTCCTCGCCGTAGAAGCCTACAAGACCGGCATTTATCCCACCGTGCGCAAGGGCACAGGCGACGTTTGCCGCCTTGCCTGCGGCGCGGCAGTGCTCGTGGGTGACGCGGTTGACCCGATCGCCGTCAAGACCGTCAAGGGTCATGGTCAGATCAAAGGCAGGATTGACCCCCACGCAGATAACCCGACAGGCTGTCAGCTCATGCCGGCTGCTGTCGTCACGAAACACAGAGGTCACCTCCCCACTTAAAGCGTTATTTTTTATTATATCGCATTTTGTCTCACAATGGTATAGCAAATTGATATTTCCGACCAATGACGGATTTTTTGCAAAACCGGTCGTTTGTCCCGACTTATGTGCCGTTCGTCGCAGATCCGGCAGCCAACGCCGATGCCGTGCTATACTGGCATCACTGAAACGGAACTGCAAACCGAACCGAAATAATGAGGAGACGATGATATGGGCAGCTTATATGTGGACAGTAAAAACCTGCAGACTCCCTGCCTGCAGCTGCAGAACCTTCCAGCCGTGATCGAGGACAAGATCGGAGAACTGACAACGGTGCAGAAAGCACTCCGCCGCAATTCTCCCATCGCAGGCATCGTGGCAAAGATCCCTGTATACAGATTACGCGAGCACATCAGAGACCTGAACGCCGTTGCCCGTGCGCTGAGCGCCATCATCGAGCAGTATGCCGGCACGGAAAACGGAATAATCAGCAACATCGGCGGTTCCTCCGGCGGCTCAAAGGGCAAGGACCCCAGCCAGATGACCTACCTCGAATATCTGGATTACCGCAGGGAGAACGCTGTCGATCCGCGCACCCGTGAGCTGTACGAAAGATATCTCAGCCAGATAGTCATCAACGACGATGACTATGACGGCACAGCTCACTACAGCCCCTCCAACGGCTACATCAATTATGACGCCGACGAGGACAGCACCAACCCCAGAGGTCAGGGTACCACCTATTACCACGAGGTCGGACACCTCATAGACGACCGCTCCGACGGCAACGGCTTTACCTCTGTGGACGGCAAATACGAATTCTATGACAAAATGCAGCAGGACTACGACCGCTGGGTCGAGCGCGTAATGCACGAAAACGGTTTTTCCACCCGTGAGCAGGCAAACGAATATATATCCGACTGGCTCTGGGAGGATGCCGACAACAAGAACGGTATTTCCGACATCGTTTACGGTCTGTCCGAGGGCGATGCAGGCGGAAAATGGGGTCACGACGCTTCCTATTACAACGAAACATCCACCTCTCAGGAAGCCTTTGCGCATTTCTTTGAGGCAGGCATGGCTGACGACAGCACCAAGCTGGACTACATCAAGGAAGTGTTCCCCAGCGCCTACGAGGAATATCAGCGTATGCTCAACGACGAGCTGAATTAACGCAGCGAGATGTCTCTGCGTTGATTTCATGGGCATCCGTGATATAATGATACTGATATCCCGACCATACAATCTTTGTCGAAAGGGAATGAATGATGATGAATAACGCTATGATGGAACTGCTGCTCAACGACAAGCTCTTTGACCGCAGGAGCCTGGTTTTTGACAACGGGGAGCTGACCGAGATCGACGATCCTTTTGACGCTTCCGATCTTCCCGAGGGTCGGCTGGGCGAGTTCGCCGTCAGCCGCCGCAGCCTCGCTCTTGGCCTCAGGCTGTTTATCCCTCTGACTAAAATGGGCCGCACCCTTGAGGATTCCGAAAACATCACCGACGCAGACGTGCTTTTTCAGGTATCCTCCGGCCAGCGTCTGCTCCGCGTGGAGAAGCTTTCCCACGCCGACGCCGACGAAAAGCTCGCAGGCTTCGGCTCCTGCGGCGATCTTGCCGCCCTTCGCGACGAGGACGGCACCCCCATGTGGTTCGGCTGCTTTGACTCCCCCGAGGGCGTGCCCATGCTGGGCGTGACCCGTGCCGCAGGCGTGGGCGAGGAATTCACCTATCTGCTGACCTATGCCGGCATCGGCAACTTCACCGACATCCGCATGGAAGCGGACAACGTATACAGCCGTCTCAGGAGAGGAATCAAGTGATGAAAAAGATCCTGACTGCCGCGGTTCTTCTGCTGGTTTGCCTGTTTGCTTTTGTCGGCTGCTCCGACGGGCAGGCAGCGCAGGTGAGTGAGGCTGCCCACGGCGGCATCACTCAGGTCACCATCGAATACGATCCTCAGCCCGGTGTGCACCGCAAGGTGGTCATCGACAGGGAAAGATCCGAGAAAAAGATCGTTGATTACGCCGGGACCAAAACCGAATCGGCGGAGGCGTTCACTCAGACCGGATCGCTGAGCGAATTCATCGATTCCCGTGTCCTTGGCTCATCGGCCGCCGATGCCGACCACGAAGGCGGCTCCGAGGAGCTTGTTCTCTGGAAGGTCAGGGTGACCACCGCCGGCGACACCACCACACTCTACGGAACGGAAAGCGAGGGATTTCCGGAATTCTGGGAGGAGCTGCTCCTGCTGGCAGGAGAGTAATGCTATTGCGTTAATCGTGAAAACGAGGCTCTGTTCCGGACATCCCTTCATCCCGACCACAGACCGCACATCGGTCTGCGGAAAGACCCGACCACGGCACAATCAGGTGCCGCAGTCGGGTCTTATCTTTTGTTTTACAGAAATAACAGGGATGATCCGACGCAGAATGAGCACAGCGGCACAGTCGGAAGCGTCAGCCGCCGATGCCCAGCAGCTTTTTCAGTCCGGCACCAAAGCCGCCCGTCTTCCGATCCGCGGCACCCATGCGTACCGCCAGCACGGTGCAGTTGTCCATGCGCGCATCGCCTGCCGCCTCACGCGCCTCGGCAAACATCCGCTCGCCGATGCCGTCAAAAGGCTCCTCGCAGCAGCCGTAGTCGGCGATACGCTCGTCCTCCAGCCACTCCCACAGACCGTCGGTCAGCAGCACAAAGGCATCTCTGTCCGACACCGACGTGCCGGCGCAGTCGATCATCCATCTGCCCGTCTGCAGCTCCGGGTCCCCCAGAGCGCGCAGCAGCAGGGAACGATCCTCGTGGTGACGTATCTGATTTTCCCTGATTTTGCCGGAATTGACCAGCATCTGTGGCACGCTGTGGTCGAGGGTACGGTTCTTCACTCTGCCGCTGCGGCAGCGATAAAGCCGCGAATCGCCCACATGACCCCACATGGCGGTATCGCCGTCGGTCAGCAGCACCACCAGCGTGGTTTTCATGGAGTTTCTGCGTCCTGCGGCAGCCTGTTCCTGCAGCACACGGCGCTGAGCGGCGTTGATGCATTTCTCCAGCAGCCCTGCAGACATTTTCTCTGCCTCGGCGGCTGTTTTCAGCACGGCTTCCACCGCGCCGCGGGAGGCAATATCGCCGTCACCGTGACCGCCCAGACCGTCCGCCAGAGCGAATACCGAAAAACTGCCGCAGTCCCTGCAGGCGGCAAAATCCTCGTTCGCCTTGCCGTCCGCGATATTTGTATAAGTTGTGCTTTCCACTCTGTTCTCCCTTTCTACGGCTATATGAGCATAAGCATATCACCGTTGCTGATGCAGTATTCCCTGAGGGTGGCGTCGTGCCGGCAGATGATCTCCTTCTGGGGACAGCACAGCTCGAAATACTCCGCCGGTGTCGGCAGACAGCGTTCATTCTGACACACCATTTCCACCAGCTCCTCGATGATGTTCTCCACGGTGGTGTTCTCGTCCAGCACGAAATCGTACGTCATCTTCAGTGCGGAAACGTATACATCGACCTCTATCATGTCAGACATCCTTTCCTTGTGCCAGTATATCGCCGCTTTCGGCGGAATCCACGGACAGCGCGTCGGTTATGAGGGTGAGTATCCCTTCCCGATGGGCGTAACGCAGCTCTCCGCCGTCGGTCACGCAGCATCCCGCGCTTCCGATGAGCACGGCGCTTTCGGTACATTCGCCGTCTCTGCGCTGTATCTTTATTGTCAGGAAGTTCTGCAGTGCTTCCTTATCCTCCGTACTGTCCGGCACGGCAGTGCGCGGAGGACAGGCGGGTATGCGCTCAAGGCAGCCGCTTTCCTCCAGCTGCTCGCGCACGCCGGCGGTGTCGGTCAGTCTCATACGCACCGCGTTGGGCTGATGCAGCACTCCCTCGGAGCAGAGTATTCCGCTGCCGCCGCGAATCGCACAGATGTCGGGCAGGCTCTCGTCGGCAAAATACAGCGCCAGCGCGATGTCCCAGTCCTCGTAGCAGGACATCAGCCGGTCAACGCCGCTGTCCGCCATCAGTCTGCCGTCCTGCGGATAAATCAGCCCCTTCTGCGCAAGGGAAGCCAGCACCACCGGCAGCTGACGGCTGTCGGGAAAGCTTCCCTCGTCAAAGAGACCGAAAATCTGACCGATCCCCCTGACGGCTGCCAGCGCGTATATCTCCGCGCCGGTCAATACATAAGTCATTTCGGTATGGTTCATAAAACAGATTCCTTTATCAGCTGCTTGTAGCTTCTTGACAGCGGAAGCACGATGTCTCCGAGGCATATTTCACCCTTTGACACCGACACCTGTGTGATATAAGCGGAATTGACGATAACGCCCTTGTGGCATCTGACAAACCGCTCGGGCAGAGACGACACCAGATTATCAAGCGTATCGTAGAAGGCGTATTCCGTCTGTTTTGTGCGCAGATACAGCTTTTTGTTGCGTGCTTCGAAGTACAGTATGTCCGCATAGCGTATCTTCATGGTGTCGCCGGAGGATTTGAAGGAAAAGGCATCGTCCGATGACTGCCCCTCCCCTGCGCTGTCGGCGCGCAGGGCACGGTAGATATCCTTAAGGCGCAGCACCAGCTCCTTGCGGTCAACCGGTCTGATGAGCAGCGCCGAGGCAAGTATGCCGGGACGGATGTAGCTCAGGGGCGACGTGTCGGCGTCAGCCACCAGCAGCAGCTTTGCCGCGCTGTCCTTCGTCCTGCATTTTTCCAGCGTATCCACCGAGCCGGCAGGTGCCACGTCGTAGCACATCAGCTCCCAGCTCACGCCGCTGTCAAAGGCATCCGCAAACTCCTCGCGCCGGCTGAAGGAGCGAACGTCCCACAGATTCTCGTCGAGGTACGCTGCCAGCTCCAGTACGGTTTTGCGCAGGGAAAGGGCTTCGCTCTCGGTGTGCATATATGATATCATCGTCGCCATGCTGCTACCCCCTGCTGCGCGGCAGCACGATCCTTACGCCTGCCGAATGGTCTTCCTGATCAGCCATGTGTCCGTTGCCCGGCTTGAGGGCACGGCTCTGCTCAGAATAGGGAATGTTGCCGAAGGTGAACAGCCGCTGGGTGACCAGATTGCCGCCCAGAATCACGCCGTTGCTCTCACGGATGTAGTCGTTGTAGAGCTTGCGCGCGGAAACCTTTGCGGTGTTGTCGGTGTTGAGGCATCCGATTATGTAGACGTTGTTCATGGCGCCCTTTTCGATGAGGTTTTCGATGCAGTCGCTCATGTTGCCCACCGACTTGTCGTGGTTGTACACGCGGTCGATGAAATGGCACAGATCGCCCACAAAGATGAATACAGGCTGATTTGCCGACTGAACCTCGAATATCTCCAGATCAGCGGCACCATCGGCGATCATCTGCTTTTTGACCGCATTGCGCTGGGGCAGTATCTTTGTTGCCATCTCCAGCCAGAAGTCAAAGAGCTGGCGCAGCTCGGAGACGTATTCTCCGCCCACCTCGGCGCATATCTTCTGCAGCTCGCCGCTTTCCGAATCGATGATGACCACGCGGCCCTTCTTTGCGGCGGCGGCACGGATCATGTTGATCAGGCAGTCGGTCTTGCCGGTTCGGCTCTTGCCGGCGATGGTATAGCAATAGCAGGACGCAAGGTCGACCGCGCACAGATCGGCGGTCTCCTTGACATAGCCGAAGGGCAGCCAGCGCTTGTCCTCCGCCATTCTGCCGTATTCGGGCAGAGCGGCGAACACCGACCACACCGGATCCTCCGGTATGAAGGGAATGGGCGCGGCACAGGTTCCCTTCCATGCCTTTGCCATGGTGCGGCACTCCTCGCCGATAAGCTCGATGCGCCCGTAATCGTCCGCGGCAGCCACGCTCAGAGCAGTCTGATACTCCAGCACCGTTCCTGCGTGAATCGCAAGACCGCGTCCCTTTATGCCCGACTCGGGCAGAACGTCCACGCGCATGGTGTGCAGCGCGTCACAGTATTTGAACTTGTCGCCCATCTCCAGACAGACGGTGGTCTTGAAATTATCGCCGATGCGGTGCTGGATGTCGGGACCGCCGAAGCCGCCTGCGGAGATGACCAGATAGATGCCGTAGCCCACACCCTCACGGGAGAGGCGGATGAGAACATCCTCGTAGGCGTCGCCGGTCTTTTCGCGGAAGTTGGCGTAGCCGTCGATGACCACCAGCATGGCAGGCAGCGTGTTGCCCTTGGAGATGATGTGCTGGCTGAAGGAGCCGCCGGAGATGATCTTTTTGCGGCGGTTAAGCTCGCGCGTGAGCATATTGAACAGCTTCTCCACCCGGTCGGTGTCCTCGTCGCTGACAACGCCGCCCACATGGGGCGCGCCGTCAAAGCAGGTGAGCGCCTGGCTGCTGTAGTCGGCAATGTAGACGTTCAGCCGCTCGGGGGAGTATCGGGTGATGAGGGAATAGATCATGGTCTGCAGGAATGTGCTCTTACCGCTGGAAACGGTTCCGCACACCGCGCAGTGTCCGTTCTGGATGAAGCTGATCATCAGCGGGAACTGGGACTGGTTGACCGGGTCGTCTATCAGACCCACCATCGCCACAAGATCGTGGTCGGCCTTGTCGCTGCGCCATGCGGAGCCATCGAAGCGCTCGCCGCTGTAGCCGGGCAGCTCGCTGAGGGTAAGCTCCTCGGGCAGCACGGGCATCCACAGCTGTATGCGGTTTACATATCCGTTGTCCGCCGCCACCTGAGCAAGGGATTCCACCGTGACCTCGAGCTGGGTCTTTTCCTTGGGTTCGGGCAGACGCTTGCCCTCGCGCATGGAGCGCTCCACCAGCTGTCTGACCAGCTCCTCGCGGCTGTAGTGACCTGCGGCATCGGGGCACAGGTTGATCAGATCCTCAAGACGATGGATATTGTAGTCGGTGCCGGGGTAATCCATCTGACGTTCTTCGGCGATGGAGGCGGTGGTGCGCGCAAGGCGCTCCATTGCCGAGGCGTTGATCTTTGCTTCGGAGATGAGCACGCCGCAGCTGCGTGAAGCCTGCATGACGCACTCCAGCAGCTCGCACAGCCACCTGCTGCGAGCCTGTTCCTTCTGCTTCTTTTTGACCTTGTTGCCCACCAGCACCGATCGGCCGGTCATCTCCACCATGGTGGCTATCTCTCTGCGCTGAGCCACGGAATCGCTGTCGTATGCCGCGCCGCTCCAGCCTGACTGGAACAGCTCGTACAGCTCGTCGTTGCCCACCTGCAGGTAGCAGCGTCCGGCGTTGGTTATGAGGGCGGCGTCCGGCTTGTGGAGCATATCCATGCTGTCCTGCTTGTCCTGAACGCGCAGGCAAAGACGCATCTTGGAGTTGCTCCAGATGTTGTCGTCAACGGTGCCGCTGGGCTTCTGGGTGGAAAGGATGAGGTGGACGCCCAGGCTTCGTCCCACCTGAGCCACGCTGATGAGCTCGCGCATGAAGTCGGGCTCCTCGCGCTTGAGCTCGGCAAATTCGTCGATGATTATGAACAGGTGAGGGATGGGCTCCTTTGCCTCATTGTTCTTGAGCAGCTTGGTGTAGGCGTTGATGTGGTTGACGCCGTATTCGGAGAATATCTTCTGACGGCGCTTGTTTTCGCTCTTGATGGACACCATCGATCGCCTGACCTGATTGCCCGAAAGGTTGGATATCTGACCGATAAGGTGGGGCAGGTCGGAGAAAAGATTCGCCATGCCGCCGCCCTTGTAGTCGATGATGAAAAACGCCACGTCATAGGGGCTGTAGTTGACCGCCAGCGAAAGAATATAGGTCTGCAGGGTCTCGCTCTTGCCCGAGCCTGTGGTGCCCGCCACCAGACCGTGAGGGCCGTGGTGCTTTTCGTGGATGTCGATGCAGCAGTCGGTGCCGCCGGATTTCTGACCCACGCAGGCACGCAGGCTGTCGTAGGTGCGGTTCTTCTTCCAGCGCTCAATGACGTTGAGCTCCTCAGGAGCATTGACGCCCATCATATCGAAGAAGGTCAGGGATGTGGGGATGGTGCCTCCCGACTCCACCTCGGACACGGTAACGCCGCACAGGCTGCGCACAAACTGCTCCAGCTGCGCAGGGGCGATGTAATCGAAGGCGATGTTGGACAGCTTCTCGCTGCTGCCGTCGGCGTTCCATATCTCCTGACGACCGCCGCTGTTTCTGATGACGTGCTCGCAGTTATTGGGCAGCTCCTCCAGATTGCCGGCAAGAATGACGGTGGACACACCGTAGCCCTCCTGCGGCTCCAGCAGGTATTTTGACACCAGCTGCTCGTCAATCAGCGATGCCGAGGACAGGAACACGACGTAGTGAGGAACGGGCATCGCCCTGCGCTCGCCGGTACCGCTTTCGGCGCGGCTGCGCAGCACACGGGTCAGCTCGTAGAAAACGTCGGTCATTCCCTGACGGTCGGAAGCCACAAAGCGCATCTCACGGTCGTCGCTCCACACATGAGGCAGCCAGCGCACAAAGTCCCAGCCCTTGCTGTCGCTCTTTTCTCCGTCAAAGGCAAACACCATCTTGACCTCGGTGTAGCAGTTGTTGGCGGCTATCTGTGTGACCAGCACGCGCATGACATCCATGGCTTCGGCAGTGCTGCCGCCAACGATGCCCACCAGACGGTGACGGGCAAGGTCGATGCCCACCGGAACGTCGGTGAGAGTGCTGTAGCTGTCGCGGATTATCTTGGGCTTGAGGGAAAGATCGTCCCGTCTGGCGGAGAACGCCTTGCCGGCGACCTTTATCGGCGTCTGGAAAGGAATACTTCCCGTGCCCAGACGGTGGAACAGGAAATCGGCGTGGGTCTTGTTGCGGCTCCACAGCAGATTGGATTCGGTGGTATATCCGGAGCACACCTCTGCCGACGGATAGAGCATCTGCTGCGCGGACTGGTTGTGATCGTAGCGTCTGCCGATCTCTCTGGCGGTTTCAAAAAGGTAGTCGCTGTACGCCTCAAAGCGGAGCAGCTCGTTCTCCCTCTCTTTTTTGCCTGTATAGCGAAGATTGACCAGCGCCCAGATGACACCGATTATCGCGGAGGTGACGGCGGTGATGAGACCGATGTACATAAAGGCGCTGCTGCCGCCGTATGACGACTGGCTGCGCGCGTAGATCATGAAACCGGTACCCAGCAGCATGGGTATCGCCATTGTGAAGGACGGACCGATGACCATGGCAAGGGGGCGCTTTTCCGATTCGTGCTTTTCGGGCGGCGGCTCGATGCTCATGGGCTCGGTGTAGAGCTGGACCATGCTTCTGGGGGAGCGATGGTAATGCTCCTGCACGGCCTCGGCAGTCTCCTTCGGCACTCTGGTGCGTGAGCGGCAGCGTTCGGCAATGGCGCGGCGCAGACGCACTTCGTCCGTCACCCTGAAGGGATGCACCGACTGCACGCGTATGACACTGCCCAGAAAGATCACGGACAGTCCGAAGATCCTGATGATGTCGCCAAAGCGCAGCACGGTGGGCTCCATGACCCTGCGCTCGTTGAGATAGGTACCGTTGCGGCTGTGGTCAACCAGCACAAAGCGGTCGCCGCTGCGGATTATCTCGGCGTGCTTGCCGGAGATGAGCTCCATCTCTCTGTAGCAGATGGTGCAGTAGTTTTCTCTGCCGATGGTCAGGCCGGCAATGCCGGAAATGTCAAACATGATGCCTGCATCCAGCTTCCCGGGACGGCGGCAGATAACCAGCGAAAGCGCCCCGTCTGACAGCATCAGTGTGATGGCGTGGCTTTCCTGCAGCAGGAATTCCTGATGGTTGACGCCGTCGCTTCTGACCGTATAGTGCTTGCTGGGCAGGATACGCCACTGGCCGTTGATGACATCCAGCAGCAGCGCCACATCCTGCTTGAGTCCGAAGCGTTCTGCGGAGAACACGATGGTATGGTCGGCGTTGTCCGCCGCAGGCAGCGAAAACTCCTGAAAAACCTCGGTCGTGTATGCGGTTATGGTGTAACTCATAAGTAACCTCCGGGTATCCTGCAGCTGAACAGTCTGACCTCAAACTGCGAATTTCCTATCTGGAAGGTGTCTTTGTTTCTCAGCCGGTAAGGATTATAGGGCTGCATACGCATGACATTTCTGCCGTGACGCAGATACAGCGGCAGCTCCGCCTGATCGGTGCGGATGTACATGATCCCGTCCCTGCACAGGATGACCGCGTGGAGATTTGCCGCGTGGCGGTCACGCATGGGCACGTCGCAGCTGTCGATGCGTCCGATAGTGATCTCCTTTTCCGTGGAGAACACCAGCTCCCGGTGGGAAAGCTCCGCCTGCTCGATGAGCCGCAGAAACCGACGGCGCACGGATTTGCGTCCGGACAGCAGAAAGGCTCCGGGATCCTTTTCCTCCGCACCTCCGCCGTTGACTATCGCCCGGGTGAGGGCATCGTCTCTGAGCCTGTCCACAGCCGCGGTGCGCAGACGTTCTCTGCGCGCGGAGGCTCTTTTGCATATTATGAACGTGATCAGCGCCAGCAACGCAAGGGCGATGCCGCACACCCAGAACAGCCTGCTGCCCCAGAAGTTCCTGTCCGCTCCCTCCAGCAGCCAGTCGGTGACCGTCTGCCACAGTCCTGTTATACAATGTCTGGAATCGCTCATTAAAGATGCCTCCGTTGTACGGCAGGTCAGCGAATCGACCTGAGCCGTTGATGGTGAATACGGTCAGCGGCAGCCCGGAAGGTTCCGCCGCCGACGGTGAAATGTGCTTCCGTCAGAAAGCACATTAAGCGATGCCGGCGAAAAACCGGCATCGCGTCTGTGTGTATCAGTCAGATGACTGTTTTGTTTTCGATGGATCAGAGGGTCGCGGTAGGCAGGCTGTCGATCTCGCTGACGGCAGCGGTCTCGCTCTCGGCGTAGTTGGCTGCCATCGCCTTGAGATCGGTGACGTGCTCCATGATCATTCTGTTGATGGTGTCCATGCTGGTGCTGAGGTTGTTGAACTTGACGCTGTATGCCTGAGCTCCGTCGCTGTCCCAGGAGTTCATCAGGTTGCGGATGAGGTTGAGCATTTCGTCGTGCAGACCCTTGACCTCGTTTGCCTTGTTCTGGAAGTTGTCAGCCTTATCGTTGAGAGCGTCGGTGGTGACGAGAATAGTACCGGTGTATGCCATAATCGTATCTCCTTTATATTCAATGAAGTTGTATTTGTTGTTGTGGGGTTTTCTTATCTGTTCCATGGGCTGTATGCCCGGCGGTTCATCCTATCCACAGAGTGATATATGTCGGTTCTGTCTCCGATCAGTAAGTACGGTTCTTTGCCTGAGTGGTGTTGGTTTCCTCGGTCTGAACATAGCGGTCGGCAATGCTCTTGAGGGTGGCGATGTACTGGTCGACCAGCTTGGCGAAGTTGTCCCATGCCTGACGGTCGTTGTTGAAAGCGGTACGGAAGGCATTGTTTGCCTCGCCCTGCCACATGGCGCCCAGCTCAGACTCCAGGCTGGCCATCTCGACCACCTTGCCTCTGAAGCTGCCGTTGCGCTCGTTGAGAAGATTGACTGCGTTGAAAAGCTCACTTACGGTTACATTGATCTTTGCCATTTTTTGTTCCTCCTGATAATGTTGTTGATGATTTATCTGTCCTGTTTTTGACTTACGATGCTGTGCCGGTGGGGTTATCTTCCGCCGCCCCCGCCGGATCCGCCGCCGAAGCTCCTGTTCCTTGCAAGCTCCTCGGCTCGTTTTTCGGCCTTGTAGATCGTGCTCGCTGCGGATCTGATGCTTCTGGCGAGCGTTTCGAGATATTTTGCGGTGGAGTTGATCTGCTCTCTGAGTTCCTCCAGCTTGACGAGGAATCTGTCGGCGTTATCGCCCTTCCACGCTCCGCGGATGTTTTCGGCGGCTGTGGCGTATGTTCCCCTGAGCATATTCTTAAGATCCTCCGCCAGATCGTCCAGCTTTCTTGCCTGAGCTATGGACTGGTTGTAGTTAAATTCTATCTTTCCCATGTTGCACTCCTGTCCTCAGCGTCGAATCAGAGCGGGCTGACCGGAAGCGAATCGGTTTCCTGAACGACCTGATGTTCTGTTTCGATGTAGCGTTCCGCGATCTGCTTCAGGTCCGCGTTGTGCTCGGTATATCTCCTGAGCAGCTCCTCCATCTGGGGGCGGACAGATTCAAACAGTTCGCGGTGTGCCTCAGCGGCATCGCCCTTCCAATAGAAGTCGGTTTTTTCTGCCATGCTGAGCATCCTGTCCAGCAGCTCGCGAAGTCCCTGGACCTCGGTGTCTATCGTGGCTGCCTGACCGAGGAGCTCCTCCGGCGTGACCGTGAGCGTAAAGGCTCCGAACGGTCCTGTTCCGCTTATACCTGCCATGTTATCCTCCTCCCGTTATATGTTGATGGCTGCGATGATGTCCGAGACTTCTTCTTCGCACTTGTCATAGCCGCTGCGTGCGTAATCCATGCAGTCCACGGCTCTGATCAGCGATTTGAGCAGCTCGTCGAACGCGTCGTCATCTCTTTTGTACTGAGCGATGTATTCATCGTTTGCCGGACCATCCCACATTACGTCAATGTTGAACATACAGGTGATCAGCTTTCGTTTCTTCTCCCAGACCTCCTCGATGAGTTCCCGGAGCGAGACAACGTCGGAAGCGAGTGTTCCGGTTTCCACTTCGATGATGTTTGCCATTGTCGTTCTCCCTTTCTGTCAGAGTGTTTTGCTTCAGTCAAGCATCGGCATGAGGGGCTGCACCTGATGAATCCTCAGGGCATCCACCCGACTCTTTGCCGGGGCAGGTGTGCAGCTGCTCTCGATTGTTCGCTCACAGCTGCTGTAGGTCGTGCTGACCTGCTCCAGCGCCCGGCTCATGCGAACCACCGTTTCGATCTGCTTTTCGATGGTCACGAGGACCGACCGGAGATTATCAGCTATGGAATCGAGGGGCTTCTGCGTTTCCACCTCTGCGGTCACGCTGCCGATGGAATCATATGCCCTGAGCAGTGCTGCCGACGCATCGATCAGTCTGTGCGATTCGGCTGTGAGCTGCTGCGGATTAACAAGAAGCATCTTTATCTCTCCCTTGCATCTGCATGATATCATGCTCTGCTGTGATTTGTGCGTTTATCCGACGAACAGCACATCTTCGGCGACAAACGACCTGTTTGGCGCGGCGGTCAGGATTCTGGCCTGAGCCTCTGCCGCTGCTTGCGTCCGGTTGTTTGTTTTCCGTCCTTGCAGCTACATAATAGCATCTGCGGCAGAAAAAAACGCATTTACGGATGAACGACACGTTTTTTGCGACGAACAGCCTTTTCGTCGGTCAGAAAGGCTGTTCGTCGGTTCTGACAGGATCAGGAAAAACGCTGGAACACGCTTTCCGGCACGGCGGATCTGCCGCCCATTACATATATCTTTTCGGTGCCGCGGCGGTTGATGTATTCCACCACGCTGTCAGCGCTGGAGGCATCTACCAGCACCAGCGGCGAACCCAGATGCGCGGCAAGCGCGCCGCCGGACAGGGCGTCGGGGAAGTTGGCGCCGGTGGCAAGCACGGCGCTGTTGCCGGTGAACTGGGAGTTGTAATACTCGCAGATGCCCAGCGCGGTGGCATAGCGGTTCTTTCCCGAAATGCGCGAGACGGAGAATCCCAGATCCATGATGCTCTGCTCACTCTTTTCGGAAACGGCACCATAGCCTCCCAGCACGGTGCCCTTTCGGCACACCGTACCGCAGATGAAGTCGGCGGTGGCGTCGTCGATCTTACCCTTGGGGTTGATGTACAGGACAGGATTTCCCTGAATGGCTGCCACGGAACTGATGGCAAGCGCATCGGGGAAGTTGGAGGCACTGGCAAAGTAGAAATTGGTAAAGGTACGGTCGGAACGCAGCTCCAGCTCAAGAGCGATGGCGACAGCGGTTCCGTAGCGGTTGGAGCCGGCAAGGCGTGTGGTCTCCATGCCTGCCGCTCGCAGCGCGTTTTCCTTGGCGGCGCTGATAACGGCATTTCCGCCGAGGATATATACGCTTTCGGTGCCCAGTCTGCGCAGCTCGGTCATCAGCTCAGCCTCGATGCTGCCGCCTGCGGTCAGCAGGATAGGCGCGTTAACCGCGCTTGCCAGAGGAACACCCGCAAGGGCATCGGGATAGGACAGACCGTTGGCAAGAACGACGGTCGGCGCTCTGTCCCAGCCGGCGCGGCTGGCAAGTATGGCGGTGTTGACGCGATTGGAACCGGCGATGCGCTCAGCCTTGTCTCCGGCAGGAGGACCGGAAGGAGTGTCGGGCACCGAGCCGGTGGGTACAAAGGCGATGCCGTTGTTCTGGCAGAACAGCATGGCAGCGGAACCGCTGGGGCAGTATACCTTGAGTCCGCTTGTTCCGGCAAAGGCATCGGAAGCAATGGTGGTAACAGAAGAAGGAACAGTGGCTTTTTTCAGCGAGACGCAGTTGCGGAAGGCTTCCGCACCGATGGAGGTCACGCTCTGGGGCAGGGTGATATCCTGCAGGGCTCTGCACTCATAGAACGCCTGATCGGGAATGGCGCTCACGCCATCCGGCAGCAGCAGCTCCTCCAGTCCGGAGCAGCCGTAGAACGCCGCCTTGCCTATGGTCCTGAGGGAACGGGGCAGGGAGATCAGCTCCACGGTCGCGCAGCCGAAGAACGCGTAATCACCGATGGCGGTGACGCCCTCCGGCACGTTGACCTTGCCGTATCTGCCGGCGGGACAGCAGATGAGTGTTGCTCCGCCGTCGGCGTAGAGCACGCCGTCAATGTCGGAGATGACCGGATTCCTGTCGTCGGCAATGATCTTTGTCAGACGGTCACAGCCGCTGAAGGCAAGGCTGCCCAGCTCTCTGAGACTTGCCGGCAGAAAGATTCTTTCCATGGAGGAGCAGCCGTAGAAGGCGTATTTTCCGATGGACACGATGCTGTCGGGCATGGTCACGCTGAGCAGACCGCTGTGTCCGCTCAGTGCATCCTCACCGATGCGTGTAACCGACCAGCCGTTGATCTGCGCCGGCACAACAACATACTCCTCGCTGCCGGAATAGCCGGTGATCTCCAGTGTTCCGTCGGACATGAGCCGATAGGAAAAGCCGTTGTACTCCGCCGCTGCCGCGCTCATGGGCATTGCCGAAACCAGCATACACAGAAGCAGCAGAACGGATACTACGCGTCTTGCAAAATGCTTGTTCATAAAGTACAGCCTCCCGTAATAATTTACAGCTGCCCTCCGCTCCGTCGCTGTGACAAAGCGGAGGGCACTTCTGTTTTCTATTGTCTGAGCGGTCAGTTATGAATGGAAACCAAAACTCCGCTGCCCGACGGACATCAGCCCATCGGTCTGGTGGTGGTGTACGGACGGGTGGTGGTCGTGGTGGTTGTTGTCTTGCGGGTGGCAGGCGTAGAGGTGCATCCTATATCCGGCTCAGGCTTGGGCTTTGGCTTGGCTGCGGTGGGCGGTGTTGTGGTCGTGACGGGCTTGTTTCCGCGGCTGACGTTCAGATAGATGGTGCTTCCCTCGATCTGATCGGTGCCCGCGCCCAGGCTCTGGCTTATAACCTTGCCCTCGGAGACGTCACCGTTGTATACGCGGTTGATCTCCACCTTGAAGCCGGCATCTTCCAGCTTGCGCACGGCTTCATCCTCAGACAGTCCCGTTACAGACGGCACTGTGACAAGGGTGATGCCGGTGCTGACGCGGACGGTGACGACCGTACCCGTGGTGACCATATCACCGGCGGCAACGCTCTGGCTGATGACGCTGCCCTCGGGCACTTCGGCACTCTGGGCATATTCCACGCTGATGACAAGGCCCTTGTCAAGTATGGTCTGACGAGCCTCGTCCTCGGTCATGTCGGAAAGGTCGGGCATTTCGAAGGGAGGGAAGCCCAGACTGACGATGATAAGCATCTCCGTGTCCACAGGCACCCATGTACGGGCATTGAGCGACTGATCCATGACCAGTCCCTCCGCCACCGTTGTGCTGTATTCGTACTCAACGCTGCAGGGCAGTTTTCTGCTGCCGAGTATTTCCAGAGCGCTCTCCTCATCCAGATAGAGCACCTCGGGAACCTTGACGCGTTCCTCTCCCAGAGACAGGACCACGCTGAGGGTCTCCCCTGCGTTCAGAGTTTCAGCATCCCCCGGCACAGAGGAAATGACGGTATTCTCAGGATGCTCGGCACTGTACTGCTTTTCGCTGACGGACACCGCGAAGTCGCTCTTTTCGGCGATCTCCAGAAGCTCATCCAGTGAGAGACCGGAGATGACCGGCAGTCTGATCGTTTCGGTTTCCGGCTCGGTTCCGGGTTCATATCCCAGCGAAACCGTGAGGGTGATGGTGGATTCCACCGGGTAATCATTGCCGGCAGGAATACTCTGCGCCATGACGCAGCCCTGCGCCACCACGGAGCTGTATTCCTCCTTTACCGCAACGGCAAAGGAACGCTCACCCAGTATGCGCGTTGCCTCACCGATGGGATAGCCGAACACATCAGGAACCGTGTCGGTGCGCTCGCCCACGCTCATGACGATATCTATGACGGTGTTCTTGCCCACCACCATGCCGCCGGAAACGCTCTGGCTGAGCAGGCAGTCGGCAGGAATAACATCGGAATATTCATTGCCCGACACCTGATATATCAGCTCGGCATCGTCAAACGCCTGCTGAGCCAGCTGCATATCCATGTTGATGACCTGCGGAACACGGGTCATGGTGTCCGGAATCTCAATGAGGGCATCGGAGCTGCTGCGGAACACGCCCGCGACCGCCAGTCCGATCAGCGTAACGCACAGCAGGATGGCAACGGCGGACACCACGCGCAGACGGGTCATGCCGAAATAATCCGCAGCATTGATGCGGCTGGCGCGGCGCGCGACCTGCTGGGCGGAGCAAAGCTCATTGCGGAAGGTGGCAGCATCCGCGGTACGATCCTCGATGCGTATGTTCAGGGCGTTCATCACGGCGGTTGCCTGCTGGCGCGTGATCACGTAGTCGGGCACCAGATGGGCCGAGGTCTGGCGCAGACCCGATGCCCGGGAACGCAGCCAGCGCGTGAAGCGGCTTTCGTCCTCGGGGGTCGCTGCCTTCCTGGAGGTGGAGTCGGCAAGCTTTTCCATAATCTTCGCGGTAAAGCCGCAGACGGACGATCCTGCGGAACGGAAGAAGTAAGCAATGCCGTTGATCGCTCTGGCAAAGAAGCTGCTCTCACTCTCTCTGACTGTGGAACGCAGCTTGGGCAGCGGATCGCGCCTGCCGCTTTCTATCTGTGCCCTGCGCTCCAGAGCGTCGGGGGGCGTCTCGCCGGTTATCATCTTGTAGAGCGTCGCGCCCATGGCGTAGACGTCCGTATGCGGACCCTGATCGCCGCGGCTGCGGTACTGCTCCTCGGGGGAATAGCCCTTCTTGATGATGACAGTGATGCTACGGCTGTGGGTGGTGGTGGCATACCGCGCCGCGCCGAAGTCGATGAGCTTGGGCTGACCGGATGTGGTCAGGTAGATGTTGTCAGGGGCAATGTCGCGGTGGAGTATGCCGCCCTCGTGCACGGTCTGCAGCGCACCCAGCACCTCGATGATGATATCCAGCGCCTCGTCGGCAGGGATGGCACCGTCGCGCTTCAGGCGTGCGGCAAGGGTCTCTCCCTCCAGCAGCTCCATGACGATGTAGGCGGTCAGGTTAGCCTCAAAGGTGTCGTACACCTTGACTATTCCCGGGGTGGCAATGAACTTGGCAAGGTTCTTTGCCTCGTCAACGAAGCGGCGCATACCGGCGTAGAACTGCTGGCTCTTTTCGCCGCTGAACACCGTGATGTGGGTGTGTCCCGGGATACGGGTGGAAAATTCGCTGGGCAGATATTCCTTGATGGCCACCTTCTGCTTCAGCTTTTTGTCCCATGCGGTGTAGGTCACGCCAAAGCCGCCCACGCCGATGGTCCTTCCGATTATGTATCGGTCGGTCAGACCGGTACCCGGAAGCATATACAGCGAATCCTCGTCGTTGTCAAGGGGCGAGTATCCGCATATCGGACATCGCTCGTCCGTGGACTCGTGTTCTTCAAGACAATAGACGCATCTCGTTTTCACTGTCCAATCCTCCAGTCTGTCAGTTATTTGTTGTTAATCATCCGGATTAGGGGAAGGAAAATTCGAATTCCTGCCAGGTGGTCGTCCCTGTGGTCTGCCGGTTTGACGGTCGGGTGGTCGCCTTAGTCGTGGTTGTGGTCACGGCAGCACCGAATGCGGTTTTCTCCGAGCTGTCCTTCATTGATTCGAACACAAGGACGTCTTTGTTGTTCGTCTCCGCGCTTTCAGCATCCATTGAACCGATGTCCGACATCTCGTAATCGCCGGCACCCGCGTCGGGTGATGAAGCGCCCTCGCGATCATTCAGATCCGAGTCGGAGACGTCGCTGTATGATACCGACTCACCGTACCGCTCGCGGAAGTCGCAGATAAAGCTCAGCGAGGCTTCGGTATCCAGCGTGGACCCCAGCTCGATATAAACCTTTCGGAATTCGTCGTAGGCACCCTTCTTTATCGGAATGCTTCTGCCGGGATTGATGATGTGCAGGGCGTCCTGACCGGCATCGCTCAGCATGAAGGAGAGCAGGCCGATCGCGCATTCGCGCTCCTCCTCATCACAGTCGGCGCTGACGCTCCACACACTGCTGTAACGGCAGCATATATTCTGAGCGGAAATACCCACGGGCTTGAACAGACCGGGCATCTCTTTGAGCAGACGGTTGTATTCCGTGGAATCGGCTATATACACGGGCAGTCCTCCGGAAACAAAGCCGTCCCGTGTTCCCACCTCGTATTCAACGCAGAAGTCCGACCACTGATCCTGTCCGTACATATCGCTGTACATGAGCGAAGCCAATTCGTCCACCGCGCAGGCTTTGAATTCACTGTTCGCCGAATCGCACAGCTCCATCAGCTCTGCGACCGAATCTATGCCGTCGTCGGGAACTTCCGCCAGAGAGGTGTTGACGTAGACCACGGGAGACGCAAAGCCCATTGGCACAACCCGTCCCGTGAATAACCCGTCACCCGATCCGACGCCGCCCATGAGCTCCTCCGTATTCACTGAAAGCTCATCGACAACGCCTGCTGCAAACTCATCTTTATAATCGGACAGACAGGTGCTGTCGAAAACATCGGGAGCTTCGCCGGAAATCACTGCCTGTCCAAACCGGTCGGCGTATTCCCACGAAGCCACCGGCACGGCATCCACCGTTACCTCCGGGTGAGCCTCGGCAAAGTCCTCCAGCATCTGCTCCAGTCCGTCGGCGGAAATGTCGCCGTCCTCCACATACCACATGGTGATGGTTCGTTCGGGATAGGTCACCGGACCGCTTGAGCCGAGCACCACCAGCAGCGCAATCACCGACACCAGCGCGCACACAACGCCCACAGCGGCGTATCCCAGTATCCTGCGCAGGCGGATCTGCTGCTCGGTGGTGGCAGGGCACTTGCCGTTGACCAGAGCCTTTATCAGCTGATTGACCGAGCGGTAGCGGAAGCGTCTGTCCACCGCCATCGCCTTCATGACGATGCCGTCGATGCCGGCAGGCACATCGCCGTTGAGCTGCGACGGCGGAACGAGAGGATCATCCTCCTTGCGGTCGGTGGATTCCACGGGACGCACGCCGGTGAGCATGCTGTACATCACCGCGCCGATGGCGTAGACATCCACCTCGGGTCCCTGGGTGCTGACCATATCGTACTGCTCGGGCGGAGCGTAGCCGGGCTTGACCACCACGTCGTCCGGGGTGATGTCGTTCTGTCCGAAGTAGGCGGCGCCAAGGTCGATGACCTTGATCATACCGTTGCGGCAGACGATGATATTCTCCGGGCTGATATCGCGGTGCAGTATCTTCTGCGCGTGAATGTCTCTTACCGCCGAACAAACGCACAGCGCGATCTCCGCTGCCGTTTCGTGGTCGGGAGGCGCCCCCAGCCGCTGGACATACTGGTCGAGATTGACGCCGTCCAGATACTCCATGACGATGTAGGCGGTGCCGCCGTGCTCGAAATATTCGTAGAGATTGACGATGTTGGGGTGACGGTTGAAAAGCGCGAGGTTCTCCGCTTCCTTGAGGAAACGCTCAAGGCTGTGTTCGAATTCCTTTTCCTTCTGCCCGGAAAGCAGGGAAACCGACCGGCCGTCGGCATTGCGCTTGACCAGACGTGTGGGGAAGAATTCCTTGATGGCGATGACCGTTTCCAGCTTCATGTCCCACGCCTTGTATATGATTCCGAAGCCGCCGAGGCCGATGACGCTGCCCACGGTGTATCTGCCCATCAGCTCCACGCCGGGGCTCAGGCAGTACACCTCCGCGGCAGGGCTGCCTGCCACATAGCCGCAGTGCGGGCATATCTGGAATTTAGCATCGTACTCGCCAAAGCAGCCGTTGCATCTGACATTCATAGTCTGTGTAAATCTCCTTGACTGATGGTTATTGATAGGCTCAACGCCAGCCGAAGTCGTTGCCGCACAGGGCGATGAAGATGTAGCTCCTGCCCTCTATTGCGATTCTGTCCTTTGAACACAGGCGGTAGCGTCCCTCAGGTCTGCGGCCGTTGATCCTGAATTCGCCCATTCCCGGCAGCGCGGTGAAGATATATTCACGGGCAGCCTCGTCATATTCAATGCTTGCCGCCGCACGGTTCATAAGCTCGGGGCATCCTGCGACCTGCAGGCTGCCGAAAACCTCCGGCTCACGGCCTATGTAGCTCATTCCGCCGAGCAGGGTCAGCTGCAGTCCGCAGCACTCTGGATCGGTGCACACCAGCCAGCCCACGGGGAGAACCGCGATGTTGACCGGCGGCTCGGGCCGGACGGTCTCCTCGGGCTGCGGCGCTATCACTTCTGCCGGCAGTCCGGGCTCGGGCTCAACGGGTCGCCCTTCCGAACGGGACAGTATATCGGCAACGACGACATCCTCAGCGACATTCTCCACTGCCGGTTCTTCGGTCTCCGGCTCAGCTGCGGCAGTCACGGAGGCGCTCTCCTCCGTCAGTTCAGGCTGGACGTGCAATTCTTCCGCCTTGTCCGCGCGGCGCGCAGACGGAGGATTGGGCACAGGAGCCGGACCGTTGTGCACGATGGAGTAATCATAACTGTTGATGTCCACCGGTCCGGACCCACGGAAGATGATGCGCGCGCTGAAATCCCCGGCAGTCATCTTCAATTCTTCGTCAGCAGGCTGGGGTTCCTGTTCCTGAATCGGCTTCTGCCGAACTTCCTCCTGCTCAACAGGCTGCGGAGCACTCTGCTCCACGGGCGGCTGCTGACTGATCTGCGGCGGCTCGGCAGCAGGCTCTGCCGAACGTGTCATGCCGCTTATGATGAGCCGCGACACCTGAGGCTCAGATGCTTCTTCCCGGGCGAAACCGCCCTGAGTGAGCTCCCCGGCACGCAGGACGCGCTCGTTGGGGTCAACACGCGGTATCGGCTCAAAGGGGAAAGGCGTGCCCGGCTCCGCGGGAGCCTCCGGTTTACTGAGCTCCTCGTCCGCGTGCGCGGAAACATCCCCGGGAATATACTCCGGTACGGATCCGATGTCAGCACCCTCCTCAACGGGATTGACTCCGGCAGGCAGGATATGGTCGGGGATCATGTCCGCCGCAGGAGGCAGAACGCCGCAATGGGGACAGACTCCGTAGATATCCGCGTCGTAGAAATGACCTTTTTCACATCTCGCAAGTTTCATGTTTTGCTCCATCCGTCCGGAAGCGCTTATCCGGGCAAAATATCGTTAGTATGCCCCGGTCGGCAGTACCGACAGGAAGCACCAAAAAAACAGCAGAAATAGCATTAAAATTAGTATATACCGCCACACGAATGATGTCAATATCACTCGCGGCATTATATTGTATATTTTCAACTTCTATGCATGGCTTTTTATACAGAAAAAGCCGCCGGTATTCCTCGCGGAAATCACCGGCGGCAGTATCGGATTTTTCGGTTTATCAGCAGCTCAGCGCAAGGGCAATTATACCGATGTAGATGAGCATGACGGGGGTGCCGCGCAGAGCGGCAGGGATATCGGGATTGTCGGCGCGGCGCATACCTGCGTTGAGCAGCCACGAGGCAAGCGCAAAGCCCAGTCCTGCACCGATGCAGTATCCGATGACCTCGGGGGCGTGGGTGATGCTTCCGTTCCAGAAGGAAACGGGGGAATTTTCACCGCGGAACAGCATCAGCGGCACCGCCACGGCCGCACCGCTGAAAGCTCCGGGAGCAATCAGTCCTTCGGTGACAGCGTTGAGCTTCGGGATAAGGGATACTATCCGCAAAATGAGGAGATACCACAGTATCACGGCGGCGCAGGTCACTGCCGCGCGCACAGGCATGGAGGTGGATATCGCCCAGAGCGGGAAATATCGGTCAAATGGCATGGTCACCGCGCAGGTCAGCAGGGCAAACAGCGAGGTGAATCCCCCGCAGATGAACAGTCGCGAGGGTCTGCGCACCACACTGAGCATGGACGTCGTGTCCACCGCGCCGCCCATCAGGAAATTCTGGGCATACGCGGCGATCATCAGATAGAGGAAAAGCGAGGCAATGTCTCTCATCGTGCCGCCCCCTTTCCTGTGAGGGCGCGGAACAGCGCGATGATCAATCCGCACAGAATAAAGCCCGCAAAGGGCAGCTGCAGCTCGTCGATACCCTCCATGCCGAGGGAGACGCCAAACAGCGCGCCGCCGCCCAGCAGCTCGCGGAAAAACGCCACAGGCAGGGCGATCACGGCAAAGCACAGCGCGCAGGCTATGCCCTCCACCACCGCCTCACGGGTGAGCAGTATACGGGCGTCCGACCATGTGCGGTGCATCACAAGTCCGTTCATGGCGGCAAGGGGCGCGTAAATGCCAACGCCGGTGACACTGCCGCGGAACAGGCTGTCCAGCAGCAGCGAAAGCACAAACACCACCGCCGAGGTCACCGTCACATAGAACGCAGGACGAAGCTCTGGTCTGATCCTCTCCTGCTCCCTGCAGGCGATGACACCCACCACGGGCAGGCAGAACAGCATGAACACCGACAGCACCGCCGCGCCGGTCATCGTGGTGCAGCCGGCAGCGATGAGGGTGGCTCCTGCGGCTCCCGTCACCAGCGGATTTTCGCAGAAAGATTCGCCGAAGATGTGCATCTGGTCAGTGGCGACCTGATATCCGGCTCTGTCTCTGATGCTCATCGGTCACCGCCTCTCTGCTGCTGTTGCTGCTGTTTTCTCTTTTCGCGCTTCTCCCGTTCCAGTTCCTCGTACAGCTCGTCCACGTCGATGTCGAAGCGGTTCTTGGCGCCGAACTTTTTGCGGAAGAACGTCGATATCTTATGCCTGTAAGCGGCAAGACTGATGCCGCGCTCACGGCACCAGAACACAAAATGGTCGATGGGTGACGCCGCCGCATTCATCAGCAGCAGCGCGAAAACCTCGCCGCCCTCGGTGGAGCCTGCGCGGCGGAGAATGACCGTCATCACGCCGGCGGCAAGTCCGTAGAGCGCCCTTCCAGAACCGGTATGGGGAGCGGTGAGGATATCACCTGCGATGAACACCGCGCACAGCAGTCCGCAGCCGCTCAGCAGCTCGTAGGCAGGCAGCATGGCGGTCTGCTCCACGGCAGACCACGGTGCCACAAAGGACAGCGCGGCAACGGTCAGCGCGAACACCAGCGACGACTGCCACGCAAACGCCCGTCTGAGCAGCAGCCACACTGCGCTGACCAGCGCAAGGCAGCCCACGGCGCTGCCCATGGGTCCCACGCCGCCTGTGAACAGCAGCCCCCAGAGGTTCAGCTGCGGATCCATTCCTGCGCGCAGCTGCATCTGCGTGGACAGCATATTACTGACATCGGCAAGGGGCGCGATATCGCTCAGTATGGGCAGCGAGCCCTCCGCGTGGATGAACACACGCTCCGGCAGTGCGGCAAATATCTTCTGCTGCTCGGGGGTGAGCAGCGCGGAATTGTAAAGATCGGCAAGATGGGCACCCATCATGGCGGCAAAGCAGTATCCGCCTGCCGCCGCGCAGAAGGGCGAGCGACCCAGACCGCCGAAGGGCAGCTTGACCACGCCCACGGCAAAGGCACCTGCCGCCAGTGGTATCCACAGAGGAGCGGCTGCCGGGAGCAGCAGCGCGCACAGCACGCCCGTGTACACCGCGGAAAGGTCGCCTATGGTCTGATCCGCGCGCCGGATATAGCGCCACAGCGCCTCCACCGCGACGGCTCCCAGCACTCCTGCACCTGTCATCAGCAGGGCGCGCAGGCCGTACACGAACAGCGCGGGCAGCACAAGCACTCCTGCGGCGACCAGTCGGCTCAGACCGATGCTCTGTATTGATTCACGCTGCCTGAAATAAGGCGCGGTGGCTCTTTTGAGCTCCATGATATCAATCCGTTTCAAGAAAGTTTTCGTCTCAGTGACGCGGAACGGTCGGCAGAGATACGACTTTGCGGCAGCGACCTGCTCACCAAAGCCGGGTCAGGATACGTCCCGTCAGTGTCCCTGTCTGCGCCGCGCGTTGAGCAGCTTTTTCTGGGTGGAGATGCCGCCCCTGCCGCCGGTGTCGCGGTAGGCTCCGCCCGGCTTGAGGAAGTATGTGCCGGGGGCGTCGGTCATGCAGGTCTCCAGCTCGGAGACCACCCGTCCGGCTTCCTCACTGCCCAGCACGGGGAACATCAGCTCCACGCGGTAGCTGAGATTGCGCGTCATCCAGTCGGCGCTGGAAAGATACACACGGCGGTGCTCACCCTCGCCGAAGACATAGGCGCGGCTGTGTTCAAGGAAGCGTCCGATGATGGACCGCACCTCGATATTCTCGCTCATTCCGGGTACTCCCGGTATCAGACAGCAGGCTCCGCGCACCAGCAGACGGATCTTCACTCCGTCGCAGGATGCCTTGTAGAGAGCCTTGATGATGCTCTTGTCGGTGAGGGAGTTCATGCGCGCAAGGATGCGGCCGTTCTTTCCCTTTGCGCGCTCTTTCTTTATCTCCGCCTTGAAGCGTCTGCGCAGCTGGAAGGGCGCGACCACCAGCCGCTCGGTATCCGGATCCTCCAGACTGCCTGTGAGACAGCGGAAGAATTCCAGCGCGTCGCCGCCCACCGCCATATCGGATGTGAGCAGGGAATAGTCGGTGTAGGCGCGGGCGGTCACGTCGTTGTAGTTGCCGGTGCCCAGATGGGTGTACTTGCGCATACCCTCAGGCTCACGGCGCACCACCAGCGCGATCTTTGAATGGGTCTTGAGCCCGGGCAGACCATAGATGACGTTGACGCCTGCATCCTCCAGCCGCCTGCCGCAGTGAAGATTGCGCTCCTCGTCAAAACGGGCACGGGCTTCGATGAAGGCAGTGACCTGCTTGCCCATGCGTGCCGCCAGCTCCAGCGCGTCGATGATGGGGCTTTCACGGGAGACGCGGTAGAGGGTGATGCGCACCGCCACCACCTGCTCGTCCTCTGCTGCCTCGCGCAGAAAGCGCACCACCGGCTCAAAGCTGTCAAAGGGATGGTGCAGCAGCACGTCCCTCTCGCGCATGACCTCAAAGACGCTGCCGCCGTCCTGCAGACAGTCGGGCACCATTGGCTCAAAGGGGGCGTAGCGGTGTATATCTCCCACGCTCAGCGGGTATATTTCCTTTTCGATGAAGGTCAGGTCAAGGGGTGCTTCGCTGCGGAACACCAGCTCCTCCGGCGCTCCGCTCACCCGCTGCAGCAGGCGCACAAGGCGCTTGTCCATG
>SVPO01000090.1 GCA_015065795.1 Oscillospiraceae bacterium
AGAGCTTCGATCTGGGCGGCACCCTCGTCGGTCATCTGATAGCCCTCGGGTGCATAGCACTTGAAGCCGTTGTACTTGGCGGGGTTGTGGCTGGCGGTGATGACGATACCGGAATCGCAGCCCAGCTCGCGTACAGCCCAGCTCACGCAGGGAGTGGGAACCAGTTCGGGATAAATATATACCTTGACACCGTTGGCAGCCAGAACAGCGGCAGCGGTACGGGCAAAGACATCCGACTTGATACGGGAATCGTAACCGATGGCGACGCTCTTGCTCTTGCCGTTTTCCAGCACCCATGCTGCCAGAGCCTGGGAAGCAAGACCCACGGTGTAGATATTCATGCGGTTGGTGCCTGCGCCGATGACACCGCGCAGACCGCCGGTGCCGAAGGCGAGGGTCTGGAAGAAGCGGTCGTTGATCTCCTCGGCGTTGCCTGCGGCAGCTTTCAGCTCACCCAGCAGCTCTGCGTCGGTGACTTTGCTGAGCCACAGCTCATAAAGTGCGTTTACAGACATGATCGGAACCTCCATGTATTGATTCTGGAAAAATACGCAAAAGGGCGGAATAATATCCGCCCTTTCGCTTTAAGTCACAAGTTGAGAGATCAGGCGAGGTTAGCCTTGAGGGTAGCAAGCTGATTCTTCAGCTCCTCGGGCAGTCTGTCGCCGAACTTCTTGTAGTATTCCTCGATGCCGTCAGCCTCAGCAGCCCACAGCTCCTTGTCGATGGCAAGGATGCCCTTGAGCTGATCCAGAGAGAAGTCGAGGCCGTTGAGGTTGATGTCCTCAGCCTTGGGAACGAAGCCGATAGCGGTCTCGTCAGCGTCGACCTTGCCTTCGCAGCGGTCGATGATCCAGTCGAGGACGCGGAGGTTCTCACCGTAACCCGGCCAGATGAAGTCGCCGTTGTCATCGGTACGGAACCAGTTGACGTTGAAGATCTTGGGAGCCTTGTCGCCGATCTTCTTGCCCATCTCGATCCAGTGGGTCCAGTAGTCAGCCATGTGATAGCCGCAGAAGGGCAGCATAGCCATGGGGTCACGACGAACGACACCAACAGCGCCGGCAGCGGCAGCGGTGGTCTCGGAAGCCATGATGGAGCCTACAAACACGCCGTTGTTCCAGTCGCGGCTCTGGTATACCAGGGGAGCGGTCTTGGCGCGGCGGCCGCCGAAGATGATGGCGGACAGGGGAACACCTTCACCGGTGGCGAAAGCGGGGCTGATGCAGGGGCAGTTCTCGGCAGGAGCGGTGAAGCGGCTGTTGGGATGAGCGCCGCACTTAGCCATCTTGATCTTGGCAGCATCGCCGGTAGCCTCAGCCTCGGCAACGTTCTTGTCGCGGATCTCAGCGTTCCAGGGACGGCCGAGCCAGTCGATAGCGTTGGTGGGTACGGGATCATCGCACTTCTCCCACCAGACGGTGTTGTTGTCCAGATTGTGAACAACGTTGGTAAAGATAGCGCCCTTCTTGGTGGAAGCCAGAGCGTTGTAGTTGGAGTGGCTGTTGGTGCCGGGAGCAACGCCGAAGAAGCCGTTCTCGGGGTTGATGGCATACAGTCTGCCGTCCTCACCGACGCGGATCCAGGCGATGTCGTCGCCGATGGTCTCAACCTTGTAGCCCTTCTTCTCGAACTCCTCGGGAGGAATGAGCATGGCCAGGTTGGTCTTGCCGCAGGCAGAGGGGAAGGCAGCGGCAACGTACTTGGTCTCCTCACCGGGCTTGGTCAGACCGAGGATGAGCATATGCTCAGCCATCCAGCCTTCGTTCTTGCCCTGATAGGAAGCGATACGCAGAGCGAAGCACTTCTTGCCCAGCAGAACGTTTCCGCCGTAACCGGAGTTGACAGAGATGATGGTGTTGTCCTCGGGGAAGTGTGCAATCCATCTCTTTTCCTGATCGATGTCGCACTTGGCGTGCAGGCCGCGTACCCAGTCATTGCTGTCGCCCAGAGCCTCGAGGACGCTGAAGCCGACGCGGGTCATGATGGCCATGTTCAGGACGACGTAGATGGAGTCGGTCAGCTCGATACCGGCCTTGGAGAACTCGGAGCCGACAGGACCCATGGAATAAGGAATAATGTACATTGTTCTGCCGGCATAGCGACCGCGAGCAATGTCATAGAGCATTTCGTAAGCCTTGGTGGGATCCATCCAGTGGTTGGTGGGGCCGGCGTCTTCTTCCTTGCGGGAGCAGATGATGGTTCTGTCCTCAACACGGGCGACGTCGTTGGCCTTGGTGCGATGCAGGTAGCAGCCGGGATAGAGCTCTTCGTTGAGCTTCTCCATCTCGCCGGTGGCGCAGGCCTCGGCGCGGAGAGCTTCGAGCTGCTCCTCGGAACCGTCGATCCAGACAACCTTATCAGGGGTCATCAGAGCGGTCATCTCATCAAGCCACTTAAGCAGGGTGGGATTGGTGGTAGGTGCCATAATTCTAACTCCTTTTACAGTAGTATTGTACATTATAGCTCAGCCGCTCGGGCTGAAGTCGGGAAGATATCCATACTCCCCTAATTTAGGCTTATTTTACACCAATTGTCAAGCAAACGCAATATCCATTATGCCCAATATGGCAAAAAATTATCAATCTTTTTCCGGCGTACTTTTTCTCAGCGCAGTGCAGACTGGTCTCAAAGGGCTTGACATCGGCAACCTGACATTGTATACTGACAGCACGCTATGATATATCAGACTGATATATAAAGGAGATGACAGCAATGGCATCGGAAAAGAAACTGGACTGCGTTATTCTGGGGCTGCTCAGTCACGAGGAGCTGACCGGCTACGAGATCAAGCGGCGCATAGACACCACGCTGAAATACTTCTGGGGAGCCAGCTTCGGGAGCATCTACCCCACTCTCGGTCAGCTGGTGGAAAACGGGCTGGCAACACGGCGCGCGGAAGCCGATGGCGGACGGGAGCGGCTGGTGTACGCCATCACCGACGAGGGACGCGAGCATCTGAGAGCATGGCTGGGGCAGCCTGCGCAAAGGGACGAGCTGCGGTACGAGACCCTGCTCAAGCTGTTCTTCGGACAGGACGCCGGCGCGGAGCAGGCGCTGGAGCACATCGAAGCCTTTGAACGCCGTACGGCAACGGAACTGCCCCGACTGGAACAGGCGCGGCAGGTGCTTTCCTCCGCCTCCGAGGGGGATGACGCCCACAGATACTATCTGCTGACCGTGGAGTTCGGCATAAAGACATACAATGCCTATCTTGAGTGGTGCAGGGAGGCAAAAGCCCTGCTGAAAGGAGAATGAGCCATGGGACATTTGGGATTTTCCTATGTGGGACTGATTTTTCTGCTGATGCTGTTTGTGCCCAACATTATCTGGGCGCGCAATATTCCCGAGGGCTACAGCGCCGAAGGCGAGAGCAGGGTGCTTGGGCTTTTTGAACGCGTCGGCGAAGCGGCAGCCTCCTGCTGCGCGCTGATATTCACCGATTTCAACCTGCGCCCGTGGTCGCCGTGGTGCCTGTGGCTGGTGTTCTCCTTCGGGCTGATGGTTCTGTACGAGCTGTGGTGGGTGCGCTATTTCCGCAGCGAGCGCACGCTGATGGACTTTTACGGCAGCACCGTTCTGGGCATCCCTCTCCCCGGCGCGGTGCTGCCCGTGGCGGCATTCCTGCTGCTGGGCGTGTACGGAAAGGTGATATGGATGATCATCGCCGCCGTCATCCTCGGCATCGGCCACATCGGCATACATTTGCAGCACTATCGGGAATGTCTGCGCGGTTGACACAGGCGACATACATTTGGTATAATCTGCCTCGCAGGCTGCGCAAGGCAGCCGATAATTGATTATGGAGGACGAAATGGACAGTTTCCCTTTCAAGCTGCCGCTGATACTGGACGGTGCCACCGGCACCCAGCTCATGGCCGCCGGAAAGCCGGAGGGCGTGTGCGGCGAGCTGTGGAATCTTGAACACCCCGAGGTGCTGACCGCCATACAGAAAGCCTACGCCGACGCAGGCTCAGACGCGGTCTACGCTCCCACCTTTGAAGCCAACCGCCACCGTCTCAAGGCCTTCGGGCTGGAGAATGACGTGGCGCGCATCAACCGCGAGCTGGTACAGCTCACCCGAAACGCCGTAGGTGAAGGCGTGCTGGTGGGCGGCGATATGTCCATCACCGGCCTGTTTATCGAGCCGTACGGCGAAGCCACATTCGACCAGCTGGTGGATATCTTCCGCGAGCAGGGCAAGGCTCTTGTTGACGCAGGGGTAGACTTTATCGGCTTTGAGACCATGATGAGCCTCTGGGAATGCCGCGCCGGTCTGATCGCCACACGCGATCTGGGCGTGCCTGTATTTGTGTCCATCACCGTGGACGGCAACGGACGCACCCTCATGGGCAGCACGCTGCCTGCCTGTGTGGTCACGCTGCAGGAGCTTGGCGCCGCCGCCATCGGCATCAACTGCGCCGAGGGTCCCGCCGGACTGGACGAGCTGTTCTACCGCGCCATGGTCTGCGCCAAGGTGCCTCTCATCGCCAAGCCCAACGCCGGTCGTCCCGACCCGGAGCATCCCGGCAGATTCGACCTTGACTGCCCTCAGTTCATCGACGAGATGAAGAATGTCATCAGGTCTGGCGCCGTTATTCTGGGCGGATGCTGCGGCACCGGTCCGGAGCACATCGCCGGTCTTGCCGAACTGGCTTCCGCCATCGGTGAGGTCACCATTCCCTGCTGCACCGATCAGATATGCGCCAACGAAAGCAGCGTGTTCTTCCTGCCGGAGGAGCCGGGCGATATCAACCTTTCCGAGCCCATCGAGTGCTCATGGGGTCTGGAGGACGATCTGATCGAGCTGGAGGACGAACGGGTCAACGTGGCGGTTGTGCGTGTGGAGACCGAGGAGGACGTTCGCACTCTCAGCGAGGCAGCGCCCATGAGCCGTCTGCCCATTTCCGTTCTGTGCGACGACGAGGCCATTCTGGACGCCGCTCTGCGCAACTTTCACGGACGTGCTCTCGTGGATTCCCGAAGCACGCTGGACGAAGCCGTTCTTCGTCGCGTGGCGGAGCGCTATGGCGCAATCGTATTCTGATAACACACCCCGGGCTGCCGCGATTTTTTTGCGGCAGCCTTTGAGCGTTTGCTGGTTTGATGGTAATAATGGTTTTTGTGTGAATCCACGCAGCGGAAGATACCACTGTGCGAGCCGGTGGCTTATCAATCCCACAGTCTGCTTTGCAGACAGCTCCCTTTGCACAAGGGAGCCATGCTGCATCCTCCCCTGTGCAAGGGGAGGTGGCGCGGCGCAGCCGTGTCGGAGGGGTTGTGTGGGCTTACGGATCAGGGGTGCTTATCCGCAACAGGAGACACCTTTGTGCGAACCGGCGGCTTTTCAATCCCTCAGTCTGCTTTGCAGACAGCTCCCTTTGCACAAGGGAGCCAAACGAGATTTCGGAGGCTATCAATGAAGAAAACACTGCGCCATCTCGGCGACTACAAGAAGGAAACCTTTCTCGGGCCGCTTTTCAAGCTGACCGAGGCACTGCTGGAGCTGTTTGTTCCGCTGGTGGTGGCTGCCATCATCGACAACGGCGTTTCCGCAGGCAACCGCAATTATGTCTTTTACGCAGGACTGATTCTGGGCGGACTGGCAATAATCGGTCTTGCCTGCTCGCTGACCGCGCAGTATTACGCGGCGAAGGCATCCACGGGACTTGCCCGCAAGGTGCGCCACGCGCTGTTTGAGCATATCCAGAACCTGTCCTATTCCCAGCTGGACGAGGCAGGCATCGCCACCCTCATCACCCGAATGACCAGCGACGTGGATCAGGTGCAGACCGGCGTCAATCTGACGCTGCGCCTGCTGCTGCGCTCGCCCTTTGTGGTGTTCGGTGCGATGATCATGGCATTCACCATCGACACCCCCAGCGCCATGATATTCGTGGTCATCATCCCTCTGCTGGCGGCGGTGGTGTTCGGCATCATGCTGGCGAGCATCCCCATGTACCGCAAGGTGCAGGATTCCCTTGACCGTGTGCTGGGCAAGACCCGTGAAAACCTCTCGGGCGCACGGGTTGTGCGCGCCTTCGGTCTTGAGGAAAGCGAGACCGAGGACTTCCGCGAGCGCAACGACCGTCTCAACGCGCTGCAGCGCGCTGTGGGCAGAGTGTCGGCGCTGATGAATCCCATGACCTATGTGCTCATCAACGGCGCGGTTATCGTGCTGGTGTGGGCAGGCGCGGTGCGCGTCTCGGGCGGCTCCATGACCCAGGGACAGGTGGTCGCCATGTACAACTATATGTCCCAGATCCTTGTGGAGCTGATCAAGCTTGCCAATCTCATCATAAACATCACCAAATCCGTTGCCTGCGCCAACCGCATCGGCGCGGTTCTGAGCTCCCCCTCGGGTCAGGAAGTGCTTGCCGAGGGCGAAAGCGGCAGCGGCGATTACGCCGTTGAGTTCCGCTCGGTGGCTCTGCGCTATCCCGGCGGCGGCGAGGAAGCCCTCAGCGGCATCAGCTTTGCCGTGCAGCCCGGTCAGACGGTGGGCATCATCGGCGGTACCGGCGAGGGCAAAAGCTCGCTGGTCAACCTCATCCCCCGTTTCTACGACGCCACATCAGGTGCGGTGCTGGTGGGCGGCAGAGACGTGCGCACTCTCGATCCCGTTGAGCTGCGCAGCCGCATCGGCATCGTTCCCCAGAAAGCCGCGCTGTTCAAGGGCACTATCCGCGAAAATCTGCTGTGGGGCGACGCAGACGCCGACGACAGAGCTCTCAGCGAAGCCATCGCCATCGCTCAGGCGACCGACATCGTTGCCGCAAAGGGCGGTCTGGAGGCTCAGGTCGAGCAGAACGGACGCAATCTCTCCGGCGGTCAGCGTCAGCGTCTGACCATCGCGCGCGCTCTTGTGCGCAAGCCGGATATCCTTATTCTGGACGACAGCTCCTCGGCTCTGGACTACGCCACCGACGCAGCACTGCGCGGCGCGCTGCGTTCCATGGAGCACTCCCCCACCACCTTCATCGTCTCCCAGCGCACCGCTTCCATCCAGCACGCCGATCTGATCCTTGTGCTGGACGACGGCGAGCTTGTGGGCTCGGGCACCCACGAGCAGCTGCTCAACAGCTGTCCTGCCTACCGCGAGATCTATGATTCCCAGTTCAAAAAGGAGGCGGCAGCACAGTGAGCAAGAGCAAAAAAGCCAAAGCAAAAGCCGAGCGCGGCACCCTGCGCAACGTGCTGCGCTGTCTGAAGCCCTACAGGGGACTGGTTTTCCTTTCCGTACTGCTGTCAGCGACGTGCGCCGCTCTGACGCTGTATGTTCCCATTCTGGTGGGTCGTGCCATCGACCTGATCGTGGGCACGGGCAACGTGGATTTTGACGCCATCGTGCCCATCCTCATCCGCATCGGCATCGTGGTGCTTGCCACCGCTGCCGGACAGTGGATAATCAACGCCGTCAACAACCGCATCACCTGCGCTGTGGTGCGTGACGTGCGCCAGCAGGCTTTTGAGCGCATCGGCATACTGCCCTTTGATTTTCTCGACACCCATCCCACCGGCGAGCTGGTCAGCCGTGTCATCTCCGACGTGGATCAGTTCTCAAACGGTCTGCTGCTGGGCTTTTCCCAGCTGTTCACAGGCATCGCGACTATCATCGGTACCCTCGGATTCATGGTAGCCATCCGTCCCCTGATTGCGCTGATCGTGGTGGTGCTCACTCCCATCAGCTTTGTGGTCGCCAAGTTCATCGCCACGCGCACCCACTCCATGTTCACCGCGCAGGCCCAGACCAAAGCCGAGCAGACCGCCCTCGTAGACGAGCTGCTGACCAACCAGAAGGTGGTCAAGGCGTTCACTCAGGAGCAGGCGGCAACGGAAAAATTCGACGAGGTCAACGCCCGTCTGGAGCAGCACGCCCTCAAGGCGGTGTTCTTCTCCTCCCTGACCAACCCCTGCACACGCTGCGTCAACGGCATCGTGTACGCGGTGGTGGCACTCATCGGCGCGATGACCTGCATCTCCACCGCCGGTGCGGCAGTGCCCTTTACCGTGGGTAATCTTTCGGCGCTGCTGAGCTACGCCAATCAGTACACCAAGCCCTTCAACGAAATCTCCGGCGTTATCACCGAGCTGCAGAACGCCTTTGCCTGCGCCTCCCGTGTGTTCGCCCTTATCAATCAGGAGCCTCAGACTCCCGACGCTCCCGACGCAAGGGTGCTCACCGACGCACAGGGCAGCGTGGCGTTTGAAAACGTCAGCTTCTCCTATGTCCCCGAGCGTAAGCTGATACAGGACATGAACCTGCAGGTGCAGCCCGGTCAGCGCGTTGCCATCGTCGGTCCCACCGGCTGCGGCAAGACCACCCTTATCAACCTGCTCATGCGGTTCTACGATGTGAACAGCGGAGCCATCTCCGTGGACGGCACCGATGTGCGCGGCATCACCCGCAGCTCTCTGCGCACCAGCTTCGGCATGGTGCTGCAGGACACATGGCTGAGCAGCGGCACCGTACGCGAGAACATCATCATGGGCAAGCCCGACGCCACCGACGAGGAGATCATCGCCGCGGCAAAGGCATCCCACGCCCATGGCTTCATCCGCCGACTGCCCAAGGGCTACGACACCGTGCTGGGCGCCGACGGCGGCGGACTTTCCCAGGGGCAGAAGCAGCTGCTGTGCATCACCCGTGTCATGCTGGCGCTGCCGCCCATGCTCATTCTGGACGAAGCCACCAGCTCCATCGACACCCGTACCGAGCTGAAGATACAGAACGCCTTCGGAGTGATGATGGAGGGACGCACCTCCTTCATCGTCGCCCACCGCCTGTCCACCATCCGCGAGGCGGATGTCATTCTGGTGATGAAGGACGGTTCCATCATCGAGCAGGGCACCCACGACGAGCTGCTGGCAAAGGGCGGCTTCTACGCGACGCTTTACAACAGCCAGTTCGCGCAGGGGTGATTACGCGAGTTTCTGCGGAAAGCGAGGTTATATATGGAACTGCTGACCGATGATCTGATTCTGAGAACAGTGACGCGCGCTGACATTGACGAGATCGCCCGTATGTGGAACTTCTTTCAGGGCGGCGTGTCCGTCGAGGAGGCTCACGGCGCTCTTGAGTATATGAACAGCAATCACGCCCGAAACCGGAGCGGAATTCTCCACCACCTGTGCCTTGCCGTCTGCAGGAAGAATGATCCTGCGCGGATATGGGGCTGGTGCGGTCTTGACGGAACGGTGCGCCCCGAACGCCCCGAGGTTTTTGTGCTGCTGCACGAGAGCGTCCGCGGCATGGGCTTCGGCACTCAGTGCGTGAAGGCACTGCTGTCATACGCCTTTGACACCGTGGGATTGCACAGCGTGCACGGCGGCTGCGACAAGGACAACATCGCCTCCGCAAGGATGATGGAGAACGCCGGTATGCGCCGTTACGGCAGCATGGAAAGCGGCGATCCGCTGTTTATTGCCGGCAAATCCCCATGTGACATATAAATCATTTCGACTGCCGGACTGCACGCACAGTCCGGCGGTCTTTTTTACTCAAAATATCAAGACATCACCCTGCAGGCGTGGTATACTGTGGTCACGATATCGTGAAAGGAGTGAGACGGGTGAAGAACATCGAGCTGCTGGTGCTGTGCCTTGAGTACATCGAACTGCACATCCGCGAGGATCTGCACACCGACGACATCGCGGCTGCCTGCTTCTGTTCCCGTTCCACCCTCGAAAAGCTGTTTCAGCACGTCAACGGTCTGACCGTGCGCAAGTATATCGTGCGCAGGCGCATGATGCTCGCCGCCCGGCTGCTGCACAGCTCTCCGGAGATCTCCATTCTGTCCGCCGCCGTGGAATTCGGCTATTCCTCCCACGAGGCTTTTACCCGTGCCTTCCGTGAGGTGTGGGGATGCAATCCCTCCGAGATCCGCGGCAGAAGATTCGTTGAACTGTTCCCACGGTTCACCGCGCCCATCGAGAAAGGAGATTCGTATATCATGCAGCGAAGAAGCGTAGATATTTCCCAGCTCTACGACCTGTTCAGCGAGCGCCGGGAGTGCTGGTTCGTGCTC
>SVPO01000091.1 GCA_015065795.1 Oscillospiraceae bacterium
CCTCGCCAACAAGGACACCGACGTCAAGGATGGCGTTGCTGAGCTCATCGAGTGGATCACCCTCGACTGCACCAAGGACGGCCTGCAGTATGCTTGGGCCAACGGTACTGTTGACTGGGACGAGGATCCCACCACCACCACTTCCAAGGACTGCGTTGCTTCCGGCACCGTTATGGCTATGTCCAACGGCGAGCTCGAGATCCTCGGCGGCCAGGATATGTTCCCCGCTTTCATCGCTGGTAATGCTTATGCCAACGGTAAGTGCCTGACCCAGTACGACGAGGGCATCAACCAGCTCTTCCGTGACCAGGTCAACCAGTACGTCCTGGGTGAGAAGGACCTCGAGACTGCTCTTGCTGACTTCGCTCAGAACTGCGCTGACAGCTTCGGCATCTAATTGCCTTAGCGATTATCGTGAGGAGTGTCTACGCTTCAAAACGATAACAACTGCATAACATCTAATTAACCGGAGGGGGTAGGTCAGCATAACAGCAGGCCTATCCCCGTCCGTCCATCAAAACAGAAAGGGGCGCGCTCGATTCTTATGAAAGCAAAACGTAAGGGTATCAGCTACGCAAAGTACGGTTATCTCTTTGTTATACCGTTCGTAGTCGTTTACCTTATCTTCTCGCTTTATCCGACTCTTTACACCGCACTGCTCGGTTTCACCGACAGCATGGGTCTGGGTAACATCAGATGGGATTTCCTTAAGGATGATCCTTTCAAGAATTTCTCCGCTGTTTTCAGCAACAAGACGTTCATGACGTCTATCTACAACACCGTCACCATCTGGCTGATGAACTTCATCCCCCAGCTCACCCTCTCTCTGATTCTGACCGCATGGTTCACCTCTCCCCGCTGCAAGATCCGTGGTCAGGGTCTCTTCAAGGTTCTGTTCTATATGCCCAACATCATCACCGCTGCAACCGTTGCTATCCTGTTCAACGCTCTGTTCGGTTATCCTGTTGGACCTGTCAATGACATGATCAAGGCACTTGGCGGCGAAACCTTCGACTTCGCCAAGGATAAAGAATGGTCCCGTCTGACCGTTGCTTTCATCCAGTTCTGGATGTGGTACGGTAACTCCACCATCGTCTTTATCTCCGGTGTTCTCGGCATCAATCCCGAAATCTTTGAGGCTGCGGAAATCGACGGTGCCAACGGCACTCAGACCTTCTTCCGTATCACTCTTCCCAATATCAAGACCATTATGCTGTACTCTCTGATCACCTCCCTCATCGGAGGTCTGAACATGTACGATATTCCCAAGGTCATGCGTAACGGTGGTCCCGATAACTCTACGATCACCGCCAGCATCTTCATTTACAATCAGGGCTTCTCCGGCAGATACAACTACGCCCTTGCGGCAGCTGCCAGTATGGTAATCTTCGTGGTCGTCGCTATCTGCTCCATCACTATTTTCTATCTCATGAGAGATAAGGATGAAATCGCTCAGAGAAAGGCCGAAAAGGCTGCTCTCAAGGCGTGGAAAAAGAAGAATAAGGAGGCGGCAAAATAATGGCAGCACCTACTGGAATCGTTGGTAGAAAAAGAACTAGCACCGGTATGCTCATCGTTATGTATACTGTGTGTATTTTCCTTGCTCTGCTGAGCATTTTCCCCTTCCTTGTCATGATCGTTAACTCGACCAGAAGCACCGTTGAGATTCAGGCTCACGCCATTTCTCTCGTTCCTTCGAAGTACCTGTTTGACAACATCGATATCCTTACTTCCAAGGATATGTTTGTTCCCTGGAGAGGCTTCCTCAACTCCGGTATCATCTCCATCGGATCCACTGTTCTTAGCCTGTACTTCTCCACCCTGACTGCTTTTGCAGTTGTTGCTTATCGCTGGAAGCTGCGTAACGCTTTCTATGGCTTCATCATCGCTGTTATGATGCTGCCTGCTCAGGTCTCCGGTATCGGTTTCGTTCAGTTCATGTATCAGATCGACATGGTCAACAGCCTGCTCCCTCTGATCATTCCCGCTATCGCTGCTCCTGGTACTGTTTTCTTCATGAGACAGTTCATGCTCGCTTCTCTCCCCATGGAGATCCTCCAGTCTGCCCGTGTTGACGGTGCCGGCGAGTTCAGAACCTTCAATCAGATCGTTCTGCCCATCATGAAGCCCGCTCTGGCAACTCAGGCTATCTTCGGCTTCGTTGGTTCCTGGAACCAGCTGTTCATGCCCCAGGTTCTGCTCACCGACAAGACCAAGTACACCATGCCCATCATGATCTCCCTCCTCAGAGGCGATATCTATAAGGTAGAGTTTGGTGCAATCTATGCTGGTTGTCTCCTCACCGCTGTTCCCCTGATCATTGTTTATCTGATCCTCTCCAAGTACATCATCGCTGGTGTTGCTTTGGGTGGCGTTAAGGGTTAAGTTTTATGCAAAAGTTTCTCGATTCTCCGCTTGGCAATCTCCTGCGTATACTTGGTGATCTGCTGACGCTGAATCTGCTTTTCATCTTCCTTAGCCTGCCTGTCATTACCATCGGCGCCAATCTCAGCGCTATGTATGCCGTGCTTTTGAAGCTGATTCATGGAGAACAGGTCTTTGTTTTCCGTACATTCTTCAAAAACTGGAAAAGCAATTTCCTCAAGGCGACCGCACTGTGGCTGATTTTCCTGCTGCTTGTGTTTGTTGCCTCCGTGGATTTCCGCTTTGCTCTCACATTTGATGATGCCACAAAGAGCGTATTTATCATTGTAGCAACAATACTTGTAATTATTGGACTCACTATTATGACACTGGGTATTATCCAGTTATCCAAGTACGAGAACACATTAAAGAATTACATAAAGAATTCTTTTTTGCTGGCAGCGTGCGCGCCCGGTTGGCTGATTCTCGCTTGGGCTGTATGGGTAGTCCTGATTCTGGGTATATATCTATTCATTGAATACGTTTTAACCTATGGATTCGTTCTTCTGATGTGGGGCATCTCCGCTCCTGCAATGGCTACCGCCTATTTTGTGGATAAGATATTCGCAAAGGTAGAAAACGCACAGGCAAATAATTGATCAATTTATTAAACCCGGGTCGGTCATTCCGTCCCGGGTTTAATGCTGTATGATAGCAATACAACACGAAATATTTAGCTGCGAAAATACTAAAAACAGCCGTCGCATGGAGATCCAAGCGACGGCTGTTATCAATATAAGCTAAGAATTACAGCAGAGCTAGCTTAGCGCAGAAGGGCTTTACGGTATCATACAGGTTGCTGTAGATCTCGTAGAACTGAGCGTAGCGAGAGGTGTTGGCTGCATCAGCAGGCTGCTCGCCCTTGACACTGATGATCTTGTCGCAGGCTTCCTCAACAGAGGGATACAGACCGGCGCCGACGCCGGCGAGGATAGCAGCACCCAGAGCGCCGCCCTCGTTGGAAACACACTGCTTGACGGTGCATCCGAAGATGTCAGCCAGCATCTGTCTCCACAGAGCGGAGGAACCGCCGCCGCCGCAAGCCATCATGCTGTCGACCTTGACGCCCAGACCGCCGAACAGGGAGAGACAGTCCTTCAGGGAGAAGGTAACGCCTTCCATAACAGCGCGGAGCAGGTGAGCACGGGTGTGCATGGCGGACAGGCCAAAGAAGATACCGCGAGCATTGGGATCGAGGTGGGGAGTACGCTCACCCATCAGGTAAGGCATGTAGATCAGACGGTCGCAGCCGATGGGAATCTCAGCAGCCTTCTCGTCCAGCAGAGCGTAGACGTTCTTGCCGGCAGCCTCAGCCTCGGCAAGCTCGGTGTCGCAGAAGTTGTCCTTGTACCACTTGAGGGAAAGACCTGCAGCCTGAGTAACACCCATAACGTGCCATGCGCCGGGAACGGCGGTGCAGAAGGTGTGACAGCGACCCTGAGGATCAACGGACATCTCAGAGGTGTGTGCAAAAACAACACCGCTGGTGCCGATGGTGGTGAAAGCACGGCCGTCACGGACAACACCGCAGCCGACTGCAGCAGCAGCGTTATCGCCGGCGCCGCCGACAACGGGAACACCAACAGGAATACCGGTTGCCTTGGAACCGTTCTCGTTGATGGTACCGGAAACCTCGCAGGACTCGTAGACCTTACCCAGCCACTCGGCAGGAATGTCCAGCAGATCGAGGATCTCCTGAGACCAGTTGCGCTTGGCAATGTCAAGCAGCTGCATACCGGAAGCGTCAGAAACGTCGGTAGCAAACTCGCCGGTCAGCATATAGCGGATGTAGTCCTTGGGCAGGAGGATGTGCTTGCACTTGGCATAGATATCCGGCTCGTTGTTGCGAACCCACAGGATCTTGGAGGCGGTGAAGCCGGTGAGAGCGGGGCTGGCGGTGATGCGCATCAGGGTGTCAAGACCACAGCGCTCGGTGATCTCCTCGCACTCCTTGGCGGTACGCTGGTCGCACCAGATGATGGACTTGCGCAGGACCTCGCCGTTTTCGTCCAGCATAACCAGACCGTGCATCTGACCGGAAAGACCGATGCCGGCGATGTCGTTCTTGTCGATGCCGGACTTCTCAACTACCTTCTGCAGACCCTCGCAGGTGGCCTGCCACCAGTCAAAGGGGTTCTGCTCGGCATAGCCGTTCTTGGGCTGATAGAGGGGATATTCCGCGGTGTGGGAAGCCATCTTTTCGCCGTTCTCGTCAAAGAGAGCGGTCTTGGTACCGGAAGTACCAACGTCAATACCGATAAGATATTTCATATTACATTTCTCCTGACAGATAGATTATCAGGCAGTGCCGCACGGAGAATGTCCACACGGCACGCCTGCTGAAGTAGAATTGGGATTACTTGCTGATGCTCAGCTTGATGCAGGCAGGCTTGCCCAGCTTCTGGCTCAGCTCGTCGGGCTGGGAGATACCTGCCCACAGGCTGTAGCTGCCGCCGGCGACAAAGCGCTTGCCGCTGTTGTCAACGACCTCGTAGGCACTCTCGGGCAGAACCAGCTCAACGGTCTTGCTCTCGCCTGCCTTGAGGGATACACGCTTGAAGCCGCACAGACGATGGTTGCGGACCTCGAACTCGGATTCGTCGGAACGGATGTACAGCTGAACGACCTCGTCCACATCCACACCGCCCTTGTTGGTGACGGTGACGCTGACCTTGCCGTCCTGCTCGGAAGCGGCGTCAACAGATACATCGGAATAGGTCAGACCGAAGCCGAAGGGATACATTACGTTGTTCTCGGCATAGCGATAGGTACGGTTGACCATGGAATAATCGAGGAAATCGGGCAGCAGCTCGGCCTTCTCGTAGAAGGTGACAGGCAGCTTGCCGGAGGGAGAAACCTTGCCGAACAGAATGTCAGCAAGAGCGGTACCGCCGTTCTCGCCGGGATACCAAGCCTGAATAATGGCGTTGGCACGGTCGGCAAGGGGATTGATGGAGCTGCCCACCATCATAACGACGATAGTGGGAGTGCCGGTAGCCAGCACAGCGTCAACCAGCTTGCGCTGAGACTCGGGCAGAACCAGATCCAGCTTGTCGCCGCCGGCAAAGGCGTTGCCGGTGTCGCCCTGCTCGCCTTCGATGGTAGCGTCCAGACCGACGCAAAGAACAGCAACATCAGCGGCCTTGGCGTATGCAACAGCCTCAGCGATGCCGTCGTCAGCCTGAGAGAGGGGCTCGATACGGTCGCGGAACAGATCGCAGCCCTGAGAGTAGATCACGCGCACATCGTCGCCGCATTCCTTCTGGATGCCCTGCAGAACGGTGGTATAGCCGGCTGCAACGCCGAAATAGTTGGCGCGCAGTGCGCCGATGCTGTCGGCGTTGGGACCGAGAACAGCGAGAGTCTTGATCTTGCTCTTATCCAGAGGCAGAATACCGTCGTTCTTGAGCATGACGATTGACTTGCGGGAGCAGTCCAGAGAATATTCACGATGCTCCTTGCAGGCGACGCGGTCCAGACCGATGTTGTCGTACTCGGTGCCGCCGTCGAACATACCCAGACGCATACGGGTGCGCATCAGATGCACGCAGGCCTTGGTGATGTCTTCCTCGGTGACCAGACCCTGCTCGTAAGCGCTCATCATGTGGATGTAGGTGTTGCCGCAGTTGCAGTCGCAGCCTCTCTTGAGAGCCAGAGCAGCGGACTCCTCGGGAGTAGCGGTGAGCTTGTGGTCGGTGTGGAAATCGCGGATAGCCCAGCAGTCGGATACAAAGTAACCGTCAAAGCCCCACTCAGCCAGCTTGCCCATCAGGAAGTTGCTGGCGCAGGCAGCTTCGCCGTTGACGCGGTTGTAAGCGCCCATAAAGCCCTCGACACCTGCATCGGTCAGATCCTTGAAAGCAGGCAGATAGGTCTCGTGCATATCCTTGTCGCTGCAGCGGGCGTCAAACTCGTGGCGCAGAGCCTCGGGGCCGCTGTGAACGGCAAAGTGCTTGGCGCAGGCGGCGGTCTTCATGACCTTGCCGTCGCCCTGCAGACCCTTGACAAAGCTGACACCCAGCTTGCCGGTCAGATAGGGATCCTCGCCGTAGGTCTCGTGACCGCGACCCCAGCGGGGATCACGGAAGATGTTGATGTTGGGGGACCAGAAGGTCAGACCCTTGTAGATGTCGCGGTCTTCCTCGGCGGAGAAGGCGTTGTACTTGGCGCGGCCTTCCTCGGCGATGATCTCAGCGACCTTGCCCAGCTGCTCGTCGTCGAACATGGCAGCCAGACCGATTGCCTGGGGGAACATGGTGGCGGTACCGGCACGGGCAACACCGTGCAGAGCCTCGTTCCACCAATTGTATGCGGGGATGCCGAGACGCTCAACGGCAGGAGCGTCATAGCGCAGCTGAGAGGCCTTTTCCTCCAGAGTCATACGGGAGACAAGGTCCTCGGCACGTTCCTGTGCGCTGAGAGTGGTATCTCTGAATTTTTCCATAATTATCCTCCTGATATCTGCGGCAGAATAATGATAGCGTCCCACGAAACATGCTTTCGTAAGGGCGCAGAACAGCCACGATACAATTAAATTCAGTATACGTCAAGCGGCACATTCTGTCAACAATCTGAGTGCCGAATCCTGTGAATAATTTGCAAAATTCCGTCCAAAAACAATAATTTGCACCTTTTGCACAGAGTAATATATAGTGAATAGAACAAAAGCACCGGCGGCTCGCCCGCGAGCCGGTTACCTGATACTGCCTGAGGTAAATTCCGTTCCCGGGTAAACCGCAGGTGGAGAGAAAATCACCCGATGGTGTATGGACAGAAGCCCTGAGTGCAGGTATCATATAAGCATACAAGGAGGTGGGGCAAGTGGATCTTATGGGAACCAGAATCCAGACTCTCAGAAAGAACAAGGGGATAACTCAGGGGCAGCTGGCAGAGGTGCTGTCTGTATCGCCGCAGTCGGTGAGCAAATGGGAAAACTGCCTCTCCACGCCCGACATTTCTCTGCTGCCCGTCATCGCGCGCTATTTCGGCATATCGATGGATGAGCTGTTCGGCTACCGTATGGAAGCGCTCAGCTACAGGGAACGATTCATACGCTTTATGGCAGATAACGGTGTGCTGCGGTTCGGCGAATTCACACTGCAGAGCGGACGCGTATCGCCCTGTTTCATCAACACCGGCAGTTACCGTTCCGCAAGCCAGATCTCGAAGCTGGGCGAATTCTACGCCGAGTGCATACGGGAGCACAATGTGGCATCCGGCATTCTCGTCGGCAACACTCGTCGGGATATTCCAGTGATGATAGCTACCGGCCTTGCGCTGTTCAATCGCTGGGGAATCGATATGCAGTACGCCATCGACGGCTCGGTGGGCAAACAGCTGGAGGCAGGCGATACGGTGACACTGATAAAGGACACCCTGACCACCGGAAGCACGCTGAAAGAAAACCTGCAGGCAATACGCAGCAGCACAGGTGCGCGCGTAACCGACATCATCGTGTCGGTTGACCGCTCAGAAAAAGGCGCACTGCAGTCTCAGACCGCCCGAAAGGAAATCGAGAGCGCATACGGCGTGAAGATACATTCCATCGTCACTATGGATGACATCATCCGTGCGGTGGAAAACGGGATAGTCGGCGGCATGGAGCACGTCGATGCCCTCAGGAGCTACAAAGAGGAATACGGAGGCGAATAACATGGTTGTCGATGGATTGGTTGAGGAGATCAGACGAAAGAAAAATCCTTGTATTGTCGGCATTGATCCCGAGTGGAGCAAACTGCCCGATTGCTATAAGTCAGGCGCGCTTTCCCGTGCAGATTCCGTCCTTGAGTGGGCGACTGACGTCATCGAAGCGGTGGCTGACATCGTGCCTGCCGTGAAGCCGCAGATGGCGTTCTTCGAGGTGTTCGGCGCGGAGGGCGTGCGAGTGCATCAGCAGATAGTCAGCCGCGCCCACAGCAAGGGACTTATCGTGGTGGACGACAGCAAACGTAACGACATCGGCAACACCGCGCGAGCCTATGCGTACGCCCATCTTGCAAAAGACGGTCCCATCAACGCCGATTTTCTAACCGTATCGCCCTTCCTCGGCACGGACAGTATGCAGCCCTTTATTGACACTGCGGCAAGAGAGGGGAAAGGCATCTTCGTTCTGGTCAAAACCTCCAACCCCGGCTCGGCGGAGATATCCGAAGCGACCAACGCTCAGGGCGAGAACATCAGCCGATGGCTGGCAGGCTGGGTCAATTCCGTCGGCAATACCTGCGTCGGAGAGTGTGGATACTCCTCCGTCGGCGCGGTGGTGGGAGCCACCTTCCCCGACGAAGCCCGACAGCTGCGGAGCATAATGAAGAACAGTTTCTTTCTTGTCCCCGGTTACGGCGCACAGGGCGGCGGAGCGGCCGATGTGGTGTCCTGCTTCAACGATGATGGTCTTGGTGCCCTTGTCAGCTCCTCGAGAGGGGTGCTCTATCGTCATCTGGAAACGCCTGAATACGACGGCAGCCGCCCGATGTATACGGATATCGTCCGTCAGAGCGCCATAGAAATGCGCGATGCAGTATGCGGCGAACTCTACACCGCGTACACCAAAATGGTATATTGATACAACTAAAACAACCCACTGCGTGCTAAGATGCTGCACGCAGTGGGTTGTTCTTCTTTGATCATCAGAACAGTCAGGTTGTGGCAGACGCAGGATTCCGTCAGCCCTTCGTTGCCGCCTGCCTACCGTTCGGTCTGCTCGGTCATGATGCCCCAGCGGATTCCGAATTTGTCTACAAAAACCACCCGACAGGAGCTGTAGGGCGTGGCAGCCATTTCGTAGATGGTGGTGCTGCCCTCACGCATGAGCTCGTAAGCCCGCTGTACTTCTTCCTTCGTGTCGAATACGACGGTAAGAAAATTGGAATAGCAGGTACCCAGCTCGATGTCCGTGTGATCGCTCATGATTATCCTCTGACCGTCCAGCATCAGTTCGCCGTGATAGATGTAGTCCTTCTGATCCTCGGTCAGTTTAGATAAATAATCGGGGTCACCGGCGTCGCGGTAGGAAATCAGACAGGTGATGTCGCCGCCGAACGCCTTCGCGTACAGCTGAATGGCTTCCCGACAGGTGCCTGCAAAATTCAGAGTAGGTGTTATTTTCATATTCAATGTCCTTTCGCAGTGGAGTTATCGGTTCAGATTCTTGCCGCGCCGCTGTC
>SVPO01000092.1 GCA_015065795.1 Oscillospiraceae bacterium
TCCGGGCAGACCTGCGCCCGAGCCCACAAACACAGCGTCGAAGCCCTGAGCGAACAGCTCGTCGATGGAAAGCACCTTGCCGATGACCATGTTGGTCTCGAATTTTACGCCCAGCCTGCGCAGGTTTTCTATCTCGCTCTGTACGATGGCTTTGGGCAGACGGAACTCGGGGATACCGTACATAAGCACACCGCCGGGCAGGTGAAGTGCCTCGAAAACCGTGACCTCAAAGCCCTTTTTGACAAGGTCGCCGGCACAGGTCAGACCTGCAGGGCCGCTGCCCACGATGGCAGCGCGTCTGCCGTTGGGAGCGATGTGTCCGGTCTTTGCCTGACGGTTGCTTCTATACCAGTCGGCAACAAAGCGCTCGAGGCGGCCGATGGCGACCGGTTCGCCCCTGATGCCGCGCACGCATCTGGATTCGCACTGCTTTTCCTGCGGGCACACACGTCCGCACACGGCAGGCAGAGCGTTGGTGGAGGTGATTATCTCGTAAGCCGCGTCGTAGTCACGGGCGACCACCTTTTCGATAAACTCAGGGATGCGCACGTTGACGGGGCAGCCCTCCATGCAGGGCCTGTTTTTGCAGTTAAGGCAGCGGTTGGCTTCGCTGAGAGCCTGTTCCTCGGTGTAGCCCAGAGCCACCTCGTCAAAGTTACGGGCGCGGATTCCGGGATCCTGCTCGGGCATGGGATTCTTCGTGAGGGACATATTCTTCTTTTCGGGGATCTGATAGCCGGAAGCCAAGCTCTCCTTCACACCGCAGGCGGTTTCACTTGCAGGATCGCAGGGCTGGGCGTGCTCGCGATGCTCGCCTGTCAGGCGGCACAGATGATCATCAAGATCCTTCTTTTCGATGTCCTTATAGATGGACAGGCGCTTCATGGCACTGTCAAAATCCACCTGATGACCGTCGAAGTCGGGACCGTCAACGCAGGCGAATTTTACCTCGCCGCCCACGATAACGCGGCAGCCGCCGCACATTCCCGTGCCGTCGATCATGATGGGATTCATGCTGACGATGGTCTTGATGCCGTATTCCCTTGTGAGATTGCAGACCGCCTTCATCATGGGCAGCGGACCGATGGCGATGACCAGATCATATCCGGCTCCCTGACGGAGCTTTTCCTCGAGCGCGGTGGTGACAAAGCCCTTACTGCCGTTGGAGCCGTCGTCGGTCATAACGGTCAGGGTGGTGCAGGCAGCCTTCATCTCGTCCTCAAGGATAACGATATCCTTGCTGCGGAAGCCTGCGATGATGTCCACGTGGCAGCCATGCTCAAAGAGGTACTTTGCCTGAGGATAGGCAATGGCGCAGCCCGCGCCGCCGCCGATAACGGCAGCTTTCTTATAGCCGTCCAGCTCGGAGGGTTTGCCCAGCGGACCGACAAAATCGGAGATATAGCCGCCCTCGGGTACCTCCGCCAGCTTGTGGGTGGACTTGCCCACCTTCTGGAAGATGATGGTGACGGTGCCGTCGGCGATATTGGCGTCGGCGATGGTCAGGGGAACACGCTCCCCCGTCTCGTCAACGCGGAAGATGATAAACTGACCGGGGAGCGCCTTCGCCGCAACGTAAGGAGCCTCCACGCGCATCAGCACCATAGCTTCGTTAAGCTCACGCTTTTCAACAATTCTGAACATTTTGCAGTCACCTTTTCTTTCGTGACTATTTTATATTATTCTATAACTCACGGCAGGCATTTTCAATCGTAAATTATGCCCTGCAATGACATTTTCCGATACAAACAAATGGGACATACCGGGAGGGACGCCGTTAGTGAGTATGCACAAGGTTTTCCGGCTGCTGCTCACAGAAAATCGTGATGAATCCGCCAAAATCCACAAGCTCACCGTCGTGGGTGCGCTCGGCTTTTACGCCGTGTCTGTCAAGAAATTCCATGATACGCTCACCGTCGGGATGGCGCAAGGGATCGCCGCAGAACAGCATGCGGTCGCGGCTCAGTTTTCCGCAGCAGCCGCCGATGAAGCCGGTGTCGTATCCCTCAAGGATTATTCCTCCCGGGGAGATCAGCAGCACATCAAAGCCTGCGGCGGTCATCGCCTTATGTAAGCCGAGGTCGGCAGTAATGACAGAACGATCATCTACCACCGCCACGGAGCAGCGGCTGTAGCCCTGCTTCACGCTGACAAACCGCGTGCCGCTGCGATCGAATATCTCAAGCAGCTCCGGTGCGGTGCTTTCTTTTCTGCCGAAAGCATAGCCGCCGACCACAAGGCAGTTGAGGGCAACGTCATCGGGATAGCTGCCGCCGGGAAGCGTCCTCGGCACAGAGCACCGCACGCCGCGCGCCGCAAGCTCATCGGCAAGCGCGCCATCAGCGGTGACGACGGTATTCTCCGCGGCGTGGCAGCACAGCATATCGGCGTGATCCGCCACGGGAACGGGCAGCAGCGTGCTTGTGCCCACGGTCAGCACCTCTGCCCCGCGCTGCTCAAGGGCGGCAAGCACCGCAGGATGATCGCCGCAGATGACGGTTTTCGCCATGCCTCGCGGCAGATTGGGCAGGCATGCTGATGTCATTCTTTTCCGCCTTTCGGTGTGAATATGCCCGATGGGCAATGGCAAAATAACCACATCAGCAAAGGAGGCTGAGAGCTATGTTCATTCCATGCACACAGGGCTGTGTTTATCAGTCGGACGGCTGCTGCCGCCTTGGTCAGGCAGGCACCGTCAACGGCGAGGATTCGCGGATATGTCCGCATTTTATGGAATATCCCGACGAGATAAGACTGCCCACGGACGAGCGATTTATCCCCCGAGAGCCTCGACGGCTTCTTTGACCGTCTTTACGCCGATGAGCTGGATGCCCGGGTCGGCGATCTTGTTGAGCGAACGCAGACACTGCTTCGGCAGGATGCATTTTGTCATACCCAGCCGCGCAGCTTCCCTGACTCTGCCCTCGGCGTTGGTGACGCTGCGCAGCTCACCGGCAAGACCCACCTCACCGAAAGCCACAACGCCCTCGTTGACCGGCAGGTCGCGCAGGCTGCTCACCAGCGAAAGAGCCACAGGCAGATCGGCAGCAGGCTCGTCAAGGCGCAGACCGCCCACCACGTTTACATATGTATCGCCGCCGGAGAAAGCAAATCCGGCGCGTTTTTCCAGCACCGCAAGCAGCAGTGCCACACGGTTGTTGTCAAAGCCGGTGCTCATGCGGCGGGGCGTGCCGTAGGCGGTGCGCATCACCAGACCCTGCACCTCGGCAAGGATGGGGCGCGTGCCCTCCATGACGCAGGCGACGCAGGTGCCGGGAACATTGAGCGGTCGACCGGAGAGCAGCAGCTGTGATGGATTTTCCACCTCGCGCAGACCGTCCCCTGCCATCTCGAATACGCCGATCTCGTTGGTGGAACCGAAGCGGTTCTTCACGGCGCGGAGAATTCTGTAGGAAAGATTGCGGTCGCCCTCGAAGTACAGCACCGCGTCCACCATGTGCTCAAGGGTCTTGGGACCTGCGATGTTGCCGTCCTTGGTGACGTGACCCACGAGGAACACGGGGATCTCCAGCCCCTTGGCGGTACGGGTGAGCAGGTTGGTGCACTCGCGCACCTGAACCATGCTGCCCGGAGCGGAATTGAGCTCGTGGATGTTCATGGTCTGGATGGAGTCGATGATGACCAGATCGGGCTTGTGCTGGTTGATGGACTCCACCACGCTCATGCAGTCGGTCTCCGACAGCACCAGCAGACGCGCGCTGTCCACGCCCAGACGGGTGGCGCGCAGCTTGAGCTGACGCACCGATTCCTCGCCCGATACATAAAGGATATCCAGCGAACGTCCCAGATGCTCGCATATCTGCAGCAGCAGGGTGGATTTGCCGATGCCGGGATCGCCGCCCAGCAGCACCACCGAACCCTTTACCAGACCGCCGCCCAGCACGCGGTCAAGCTCGGTCATGCCGGTGTTGTAGCGCGGATCGTCGGCGGTGTTTATCTCGGCGAGGCGTACGGCACGGGAAACGGTGCCTGCCGCGCTCACCGAACGTGACGGTGCCGCCTCGGGCAGCACCAGCTTTTCTTCCATTGTGTTCCATTCACGGCAGCCGGGACACTGTCCCAGCCATTTGCCGGTCTCATAGCCGCACTCGGTGCAGGCGTAGACGCTTTTAGCTTTTGCCATCTGAGGGTGATTCCTCCCGTCGGGAAAGATATTCCAGCGTGCCGCGGTAGATGCAGTGGACGATGTCGTCCTGATGGTCGGGGTCGCACAGCATGGCTTCCTCCTGACTGTTGGAGAGAAAGCCACATTCGGCGAGCACCGCGGTGTTTTTCGCGTTATAGAAAAGATAAAGATTCTTGCCGGCTTTCTTGATCTCGCGGTCGCCGGCTAGCTGTATTCCGTCGTTGAAGCTGTCCTGCAGACACTGGGCAAGCTGCTCGCTCCGGGGATCATTGGGCGAAAAGAAAACCTGCGCCCCTGTGACGGAGCTGTTGCCCAGCGTATTCTGGTGGATGCTGATGAGCAGGGAATTCGGGTACATCTCGGTGAGGGCAAGGCGGTTGTGCAGGTCGCTGACCTTCATCTCGCGGATGGTGTCGGCGGTGCTGTCGTGGATGGATTTATCCGTATCCCGTGTCATTATCACCGTGTACCCTGCGGCGGTGAACACGTCGCGCAGCTTCAGGGAAATTTCCAGATTGATGCGCTTTTCCACCGTTCCGTTCACGCCCACCGCGCCGCCGTCCACTCCCCCGTGTCCCGGGTCGAGGATGATGACGAAATCGTCGGAGGACGCAGGGGAAGCCTCCGCGGAGGTCAGCCCCACGGTACCGCCCTTGGTCAGGATGATGAACAGCAGCAGAGCAAGGGCAAGCCCCACCGCCAGAAGATATTCCTTGCGTATCTTTATGAGCATGATATTCCTCCCGTAAAAGCAGAATCAGTAATATCTACTTGTACGGGAGGCGAAATATGCTACTGTCCCAGCACGCCCGACAGCACCAGCAGCTCACGGGCTGTGGCAAGCTGGGAGGCGGTGATATCCTCGCCGCCGTTGATGCGTGCAAGCTCCCTGACACGCCCTTCGATATCGAGGACATTCACCTGCGTGAAGGTGCGTCCATCCTCAACCTGCTTCCGGATGAGCAGATGGGTGTCGGCGTTGGCGGCGATCTGGGAAAGATGGGTGATGCAGATGATCTGGCGCGAGCGTGATGCTTCACGCAGCTTTACGCCGATCTTGTAGGCGGCGCGTCCGCTGACACCGGTGTCTATCTCGTCGAAGATCAGGGTGTCGATATCGTCGCTGCCGGCAAGGACGTTCTTGATGGCAAGCATGATACGGCTGAGCTCACCGCCCGACGCGATGCGCGCGATGGGCTTGGGCGGCTCGCCGGGGTTGGCGGAAATGAGGAACGCCACCTTATCGGCACCGTCCTCTGCCATGGGCTTGTCGGCAAAATCCACCGTAAAGCCCACTCCGGGCATATCAAGGAAGGAAAGCTCATCTTTTATGCGCGCGCTGAAATCATCTGCGGTCTTTTTGCGCAGAGCGGTCAGCTTTTCGGCGGCTGCCTGCGCTGCCTTGTGCAGACGGATGACCTCCTGCTGCATCTGAGCGCGGCGCTCGTCTGCCTGCTCAAGGGTGTCCAGCTCCTTCTGAGCTGCCTCGGCATAGGCAAGGGCTTCCTCCTCGCCGCCGTATTTCTTGCGGATGCGTCCGAGTACCTCCAGACGGTCCTCGATCTGCTCCAGCTCGGCAGGGTCGAATTCCATTGAGCCCAGCTGTGAGGAAAGCTCCTCGGCTATGTCGGCGACCTCGAAGTAAGCGTCCTTGATGCGCCTGTGCAGCAGCTCAAAGTCGGAATGAACGTCGGAAACGGAGGAAAGCTCCTCACGGCAGTCGTCCAGCATACTCACCGCGCCAATGGTGTCCTCGTCCCCCGAGAGCACAGCGGCGGCGCGTTCAAGAGCCGTGCGTATCTTTTCAAAATTGCGGCAGCGGTCACGGCGGCGGATGAGACGGTCGGTCTCCCCCGGCTTGATGGACGCGCTTTCGATGTCGTTTATCTGGTAGCGCAGCATATCGATGCGACGCGCCTTTTCGCTTTCGTCGATCTCCAGCTCGCGCAGCTGCTTGCGGGCGGTCATGAAAGCGTGATAGGCGGCTTTGTATTCGCCTGCCGCAGCGCTGTCGCCCGTCATGGCATCGAGATAGCGCAGGTGGCTGGCAGGATCCATCAGATTCTGGGTGTCGTGCTGGCCGTGGATGTTCACCAGCTGTCTGCCTGCGGCTTTAAGCGCGGAGACGCTCACGGGGCGGCCGTTGACACGGCAGGTGCCGCGCCCGTCCACCTTCAGCTCACGGCAGAGGGTGACCACTCCCTCCTCCGGCTGTATGCCCAGCTCGGCAAGGGCGGCAAGGGCGGCAGGACAGATATCGCAGAACTCGGCGCTGACGTAAGCCGAATCGGCCCCTGTGCGTATCAGCTCGCGGCTGGTGCGCTCACCCATCACCGCCATGATGGAATCGATGAGGATGGATTTGCCTGCGCCGGTTTCACCGGACATGATATTAAGACCGAGCGAATAATCGATCTCGGCCTTTTTTATCACAGCTATATTTTCGATATAAAGCTTGGAAAGCAAGGGAAGTATCCTCTCTTAAAGAAGTTTCAGCAGCTCGCTGCGCAGTTCGGCGGCAAGCTGTTCGTTGCGGCAAAGCACAAAGATGGTGTCCTCGCCGGCAAGGGTGCCGATGACGCCTTCAAAGCCGATGACGTCCATGGAAGCGCACACAGCCTGAGCCATGCCCGAAGAACACTTGATGCAGACGATGTTCTGTCCCACGTCCACATCCTCCACCGAATCGGCAAAGAGGCTGTAGAACTTGGAGGAGACGTCGGCGCTTTCGGTCTTGGAGGCGGTGTAGCGGTAGCGTCCGCCGCTGCCGGAGACCTTGATGAGGTGCAGCTCCTTGATATCTCGGGAGATGGTCGCCTGAGTGACGCTGAAGCCGTCGGCACTCAGCATGGCAAGCAGCTCGTCCTGAGTTTCTATGCAGTTATCACGCACGAGCTCGAGAATTCGTCCCTGTCTTTTTCTTTTCATTACACTAAACCCTCCGTATGGCTGACGGCTGCTGCCCTGTCAGCTGATAAACTTCTGCATGAGCAGATTGGCAAAGCTCTGTTTCTTTATGATGATGAACTCAGCGGCAAGGGCTGAGCGGCGTATGCGGATGATATCGCCCTGCATCAGCTCGCAGGTGCGCTCGCCGTCCACCGCCAGATTGACGCGGTCATCGGGCAGGGTGATGTATTCCTCCCTGCGGCGGTCGGCTTCGATGGTCAGCTCGGAATCGCTGTCAAAAATGATGGTGCGGTCCATCAGCGAATGGGGACAGACCGGCGTGACCTCGATGCATTTGAAGGACGGGTCGATGACCGGACCGCCTGCGGAAAGAGCGTAGGCGGTGGAGCCTGTGGGCGTGCTGACGATGAGACCGTCGGCGCGCAGCTCCATTGCCTGCCGTCCGTTGTGGTGCACCTTGATGGTGATTATCTTGGACAGCGCGCCGCGGGAGACCACGGCGTCGTTGATGGCGTGGCTGACGCTCACCGCTGCGCCCTCGCGGATGACCTCCACGTCCAGCAGCATCCGCTGCTCGGTGGTGTAGTCACCGCTGACAAGTCGGGTGATAAGCTCCGGCTCGGAGGACTCAAGACCTGCCATGAAGCCCAGTCTGCCGGTATTGACACCCAGAATGGGCTTGCCTGCCTCGGCGGCGAACTTTGCCGCGTGCATCATGGTGCCGTCGCCGCCGATGGCGATGACAGCGTCGCAGCCGGCAACGATCTCACGGGCGTTGAATTTATCGGATACGGAAGCCGAATCAAAGCAGTCCCAGCACAGGGGCTGGGTGAGCACCTCACAGCCCGACCGCTCCAGAATGGCACGCATAGCCTCGGCGCAGTCGTGGGTGTCTTCCTTTCCGTAATTGGGTAATATCAGCGCTTTCATAATTGTCCTCACCCCAGTTCGGTGTGTGCAAGGGCAGCCAGAGCGGCGGCGTCCACCTGCACCGACTCGCCGCTGCCCTTTTGGGCACAGGCGAGGAATTCTATGTTGCCCTCGGGTCCCTTGACGGGGGAAAAATCCACACCCATCAGGGTAAAGCCGTTTTCCGTGAGGAATCGGGTGATTTTTTCGATGACGGCGGCGTGTATAGCGGTGTCGCGAACCACGCCCTTTTTGCCCACGTTTTCCTTACCTGCCTCAAACTGCGGCTTGATGAGGCACACCAGCCGTCCGCCCTCGCGCAGCAGCTGATGCACCACAGGCAGCACCAGAGTCAGGGAGATAAAGGATACGTCTATACTGCAGAAATCTATCTCCTCGGGAACAAGCTCACGGGTGACGTGGCGGATGTTGGTGCGCTCAAGGTTGACCACGCGCTCGTCGGTGCGCAGCTTCCACGCCAGCTGACCGTAGCCCACGTCGATGGCGTACACCTTGCTGGCTCCGTTCTGAAGCATACAGTCGGTAAAGCCGCCCGTTGACGCGCCCACGTCCATGCACACGCATCCGTCGAGGGTTATGGGAAAGACCTCCATGGCCTTTTCCAGCTTGAGACCGCCGCGGCTGACGTAGCGCAGCTGCTGTCCGCGCACTTCGATCTTATCGGTATCCCTGACCTGCGTGCCGGGCTTGTCCTCACGCTGTCCGTTGACAAAGACCAGTCCTGCCATGACCGCCGCCTTGGCTTTTTCGCGGCTCTCGGCAAGACCGGCGGCAAAAACTGCCGCGTCAAGTCGTAATTTTTCACTCATGTGGGTTAAGAACCTCCCTGACAGCGCTGTACATTCCCTGTTCGTCCAGCCCAAGCATCTCCAGCAGACGCGCCACAGAAGCGTGGGTGACGAAGGTGTTGTCCACAGCGCGCAGACGATATGTGCCTGAGTAGTCGATATCCTCAAGCATGGCGGCGAAGGTCTCGCCGATACCGCCCTGTCGTATTCCTTCCTCAAAGAAGTAAACCAGTTTTGCGCCGCTGACGGCTTTCACGCAGCTCCCGTCAATGGGCTTGACCCTGAGCAGCTTGAGCACGGCGGCGCCGGTGCCCTCGCCCCTGAGCCGATCGGCGGCAGCGGCGGCGGCAGCGAACGTACGGCCGTAGGTGACCAGAATCACCTCGGCATCGGGGCTGCCGTAGAACACATAAGGCTCCAAAGATGGTGTAAACCCGTCCGGCTTCACAGGCTCGGAGCCGCGGGGATAACGCACCGCCGCAGGGGACGGCTCGTTGACGCTCAGCTCCAGCGCGCCCCTCAGCTCGTCAAAATAGCAGGGAGAGTACACGCACATGCCCGGAACGGTGTTGAGCATGGCGCAGTCGAAAAGCCCGTGATGGGTCTCGCCGTCCTCGCCCACCACGCCTGCGCGGTCCACGGCGAAGGTGACGTTGAGACCCTGAATGGCGACGTCGTGGATGATCTGGTCGTAGCATCGCTGCAGGAAGCTTGCGTACACCGCAAAGACCGGCTTCATGCCGTTGGAGGCAAGACCTGCGCAGTAGGACACCGCGTGCTCCTCGGCGATGCCGCAGTC
>SVPO01000093.1 GCA_015065795.1 Oscillospiraceae bacterium
AGGTGAAGTTGGGTCCGAGGCAGATGGCGACGTTGCCGGGCAGGGTCCAGGTGGTGGTGGTCCAGATGACGAAATAGGTGTTTGCAGGGTCGCAGCCCAGAGCGGACAGCTTGCCCTTGTCGTCGGTCACGCGGAACTTGACGTAGATGGACAGACAGGGATCCTCTGCGTACTCGATCTCCGCCTCAGCCAGAGCGGTCTGGCAGTCGGGGCACCAGTAAACGGGCTTGAGTCCCTTGTAGATCTGACCGCTGCAGGCCATCTCGCAGAAGATCTCGATCTGCTTTGCCTCGAACTCGGGCAGCATGGTGATGTAGGGTCTGGTCCATTCGCCAAGGAAGCCCAGGCGCTTGAACTGCTCGCGCTGGGTGTCGATGTAATCGTCAACGCACTCGCGGCACATGGCGCGCAGCTCGTTGGTGGTCAGCTTGGCAGCCTCTGCCAGACCTGCCTTTTTGCGGGCCTTGAGCTCGGTGGGCAGACCGTGGGTGTCCCAGCCGGGAACAAAGGGGCTGTAGAAGCCTGCCATGTTCTTGTAGCGGACAACGATATCCTTCAGGGTCTTGTTAAGAGCGTGACCCAGATGGATGTCACCGTTGGCATAGGGAGGGCCGTCGTGCAGATTGTAGCTGGGGCGGCCTTCGTTCTTTTTAAGCATCAGACCGTAGATATCCTCGTCGTACCAGACCTTGAGCATATCCGGCTCCCTCTGGGGCAGCGAGGCTCTCATCGGGAATTCGGTCTCCATCAGATTAAGCGTCTTGTTGTAATCCTGAGACATACTCTTTTCCCCACCGAAGTGGGAATTTTCTCCTTTGTGCGCACTGTTGTGCGGTTTGTTGTGGTTTGAAGGCAACTCCGGCAGGAAGCGGAAAACCCTCCGCCGATGCTGTCTTTAGAATAGAACGAATCGGGGGCAGTGCCGGCAGTGAGCCTCACAATGCCCCCGGTGTGTATACGGGAACGCGCAGGGATTTATCTTCTGCGCTTGAAAAGACTGGCAGGAGTGCTCAGCTCAGCCTGATCGTCGGCAGGTGCGCCGAGAGGAGCGGCTGCGGCAACATCCTCGCCAAATGCGCCGGGCTCTCTGCGGGAAGGAGCAGGAGCGGGCATGGGAGAACGGGAGTTGAGAGACGCGGAACCGGAATCATCGATATCCACGGTGAAGCCGCCCTTGCGCTGGGCAGGTTTTTCAGTCATGGGCATACCCATGCCGCCGCGGGGGGCGTTCATGGGACGGCGGCGGGACGGGGTCTCCACACGGGGAAGGGTGTCGCCGGGAGCGGCGGCATCCATACCGACAGGCTGCTCGGGTGCTGCCACCGGCTCAAAGGGATCGGCGGCAGGTGCGGGCATCTCAGCAGGTGCTTCTGCCACGGGAGCGGACTCCTCGCCGAAGTTCTCCTCAAAGGTGGGCAGACCCTGGGGCTTGCGCATATTGCTGCTGGCAGGGATCTGACCGGGACGGTCATAGCCGGGAGCGGAGGCGCGGCGGTCCAGCATCTGGACGGAATCTGCCATCTCCTTGGTCTCCGGGCGCATGATCTCGTCGGTGGGCAGGTTGTTGATAAGGGTCAGGTGATCCTTGTAGGCGCGCAGAAGCTTGGTTTTGAATTCGGCGATGTCGCGCTGCATTCTCTCCACGATGTCGCGCTCGCGATGGATCTCGGTCTGAGCGTTGGACACGATCTTCTCTGCCTTGATGGTGGCATCCTTGAGGATGATCTCTGCCTTGTGCTTTGCGTCGCGCAGGGAGGCGTCGCCCACCTTCTGGGCGTTCATCAGGGCGTTGCGGATGGAATCCTCCTCACTCTGATACTCCTCCAGCTTGGCAGCCAGAACCTCCAGCTTCTTGACCAGCTCGGCATTCTCTCTGAGCAGCGTGTCGTAGGACAGCTGAACCTCGTCGATGAAGGCCTCCACGTCCTCGGCGCGGTAGCCGCCGAAGTTGGCTTTTCTGAAGTTTACGTTCCTTATTTCGTTAAGGGTAAGCATTATCTCTCATCCTCCTGAATGGTTGTTGCTCTTAGGGAGTGCGCCGCAGACTGTGCGGCTCCGACCGGCACGCGGAAAGGGTCATCCGGCGGCGATCAGAAAAATACGCCGTTGTTTTCCAGCTCGCCCAGAACATCGGCTCCGATAAGACCGACGTTGAAGGGGGTGATTATGTAAGTGTTGTTGGCGATGCGCTTGAGCTGACCGTTGTGGGCATAGGCGGCACCGCTGAGGAAGTCAACGATGCGGCGGGAGATATCCTTGCCCGAATGTTCGAGATTGAGCACCACAGTGCGCTTCTCGATGAGGTGGTCGGCGATCTCCGCCACTTCCTCAAAGCGGTTGGGCTTGACGATGACCACCTGCAGCTTGGCGGTGGCGCTGATGGAGACCACCTTGTTGTCGCGGTTGGTCACAACGCGCTCGGCGGTTCTGGCGCTGCCGGCGTATTCGTCGCGGTCACGGTCACGGGCAGACTCGTAGAAATCCTCGTCGTAAGCTTCGTAAAAATCCTCGTCCTCATCCTCTGCAGGGCCATTGAAGTAGTCCCTGATTCTGTCAAACAGACCCATTAGTTATACCATCCTTTCTTAACTGTAGACACGCGCTCCGTACAGGGAGGAGCCTATCCTGACCATGTTGGAGCCTTCTTCGATCGCCTGTGCGTAGTCCGCACTCATTCCCATCGAAAGATATTTCATCTCAATATTACTATTATGGGGTGTTTTCCCCTGAATGTCAATAAACAGTTTGTGTATTTTCTCAAAATACACTCTTGTATTGTCCGGATTCGGGTCAAAGGGAGGAATTACCATCAGTCCGCACACCCTGAGACCGGGCAGCTCGGCAGTGCTGTAAGCCAGCTCCTCCGCCCGGGCAAGGTCGATGCCGGTCTTGCTCTCCTCCTCGCCGATGTTGATTTCGATCAGACATTCCAGTGTCTTATCGAGGGACACGGCACATCGGGACAGCTCCTGAGCCAGACGGTCGGAATCCACCGACTGTATCATGTGAGCCATGGATGCCGCCTTGCGCGCCTTGTTGGTCTGCAGGTGACCGATGACGCTGATCTTCAGCCCGTCCCCGGGGATCAGCAGGCTTTCGAACTTGGAGCTCAGCTCCTGAACGCGGTTCTCGCCGATGTGGCGCACGCCCAGCTCGATGGTGCGGTTGATATACTCCACGGGCACGGTCTTGGTGACCGCCACCAGCTCGATATCCTCCGGAGCGCGTCCGCTTTTCTGCGCTGCCTGCGCCATGCGCTCGCGGATGTATTTCAGATTTTCCTCAACGGCGATCATTCGGGGATCAGCCGGCATTGTTGATGATCTGTCCATCATAGACCTCCTTGGGATTGTCCACTACCTTGTCGTACATCTTGAGGCAGTTGTCTCCCAGATTATATGCGCACAGCACCTTTTCGCCCTCCTGATAGATGGGCTTGATGCGGCGGAATTTGATCTCATTGCCCCAGGCGATGAACACGCCCTGCTGTTCAAAGGTCACCTTCTCGGGCAGCCGGATATCCTTGAGGATGTTTTCCAGCTTATCTCCCGGACGGTTGACCAGACGGTCGGCGGCAACGGCGTAGGGATTGCTTTCGTCCACCTGCAGAGCGTCGGAATCCGAGACGGCAGCATCATTCTCCGCGGCGTCATTTCCGGCAAACATCAGGGGATAAAGCTCCTTTGCCAGAGCCGTTCTGCCCTCCATGTCCCAGTCCTTTATGTCGGAGGCATCCATGGTGGCTTCACGGGTGGTGATGCTGTCGGAGTTGATCTCCAGACCGGAATAGCTGCTCAGCTCGATGGTGACCGGCTGGATACGCACGGTGGACAGCTCGGAGACCATGTAGCTGCATTCAAAGATCAGCACTCTGCGCGAGGTGTCCGCGCCGGTGTTGACGCCCACCAGTTTTGCGGTGATGCTGTCCAGCTCGGAATAGGCAAGGTAGAGGGTGTAGTCCTTCAGGACGTAGTTGCCGTCGTAGTCCCTGGCAAGACGCTCGGCATCCTCGGAGCTGACCTCACACGCCATGTACCAGATATAGTCGTCGGCGATCTTGCCCACCACGCTGCTGTTGTCCGGCTCCTGCCTGATGGCGAGGATCTCGTCCAGCTTTTCAGGTGTGAGACTGCTGCAGATATCGGTGCTGAGCAGGCTTTCGTAGCCGTCGGCGGCGCTGATGTAGTAGCCGGAAAGCGGCGACTTAAGTCTGCCCGGCTCGTCGGGATACTGCGCCTTGAGGGCGGCAAGCTCGTTTTCCAGCTTGGCTGCCTTGTCGGAGAAGTTGTCTACCAGACGGGTGGCGACCTGCGTCTTGTTGAGCAGGTACAGCAGCTCGTCGGACACCTCAACGGCACCGGGAGCGTCACCGTCATAGATGAGGCCGGAAAGCTCCAGAAGCTCGCCGCGGATGGCCTTCTGCAGCGCGGTGACCTCGGTGGCGTTATCCTCGCCTGCGGTCTCCATGCTGCGGAACTGCTCCAGCATCACCTCCAGCTCCGCCATGCGCATATAGGCACGGGCTTCGTCGGTGGATTTGTATACGTTCGCAACCGTTTCGCCCTTGGAAACCTTGCCGCCGTTGTCGATGGAGCTGACGATCACGCCCTGCTTTTCGCTGGTGATGATGCGCTCGTTGCGGATGGCGACGCCGGTGGTCTCGATGTCATCGGCGAGGGTGACCATCACCGTCTGACGGTAGCCCACCTGAGTATTCGCGCAGGTGACCAGCTGGATGACGCCCACCACACCTGCCAGCACAGCGACGGCAATGATGAGCATACGCTGCCACAGACGGGCATCCGCCGGGCTGAGTTTTCTCTTTTTCTTCGCGGAGGATTTAGCCGACGATGTCTTGGCCGCGGAGGAAGACTTTGCAGGCGCGGTCGTCTTTGACGGCTTTGCCTCGGTGTCGGACTTTTTGGTGCCGGCGGCTTTGGTCTTCTCTCTGCCTGCTGCCTTGGCGGCGGCATCCTTTGCGCGGGCGCTCTCCTTTCGGGTCGAGTCCTGTGCTCTGCTCTTTGAGCCGCGGACGCTGTCCAGCTTTTCGGCTGCGGCGTTCTTTGCGGCTGAATTGTTCTTTTTTGCGCCGGACTTAGCTCCTCCGCCTTTGGGTGCGGAGGTTTTCTTTTTGCCGGAACCTTTGCTTCCTGCAGATTTGCTCTGTGCCATGATTCTCTCCTTAACTTCGGCTGTTTATCATCTTCGACGCGCGGTCGGCAGCCTGTGTGATATCGTTCATCTCATCCATATAAAGGCGCTGTATGCGCTCGTCCCGTCCGAACCAGGAAATCTGGCGCTTGGCGTAGCGTCGGGTGGCTCGTCTGAGGTTATCCGCCGCGGTATCCAGCGTACATTCTCCGTCAAGGTACGGGCGGAGCTCCTTGTATCCAATCGCCTGTACGGCGGTGCCTGTGCCGTATCGGTCATAAAACCTGCGTGTTTCCTCCAGCAGTCCGCGCTCCAGCATGGCATCCACGCGGCGGTCGATGCGGTCGTACAGCCACTGACGGTCGCTGCAGAACAGCCCGACGGTGGCGGCTTCGTATTCGCTGGGGCGGCTTCGCGACTGCGCGATGTGGGCGGTCATGGTCACGCCTGTGGCGCGATAGACCTCGATGGCGCGGATAATGCGCTTGTGGTCGGCAGGCGCGAGACGTGCCGCCGTGTCGGGGTCGAACTGCGCCAGCTCGGCAAGCAGCACCTCTCCCCCCTCGCTCAGGGCTCTCTGCCGCAGCTGCTCACGCAGCCCGGGCAGTTCTGCGGCTTCGGAAAACTCGATGCCGTCCACCAAGGAATTGTAATAAAGTCCCGTGCCGCCGCAGAGGACGGGGATATTGCCACGGGAAACGATGCCTGCGATGGCTTCCTTTGCCAGACGGACATATTCCACCACCGAGAAGCTCTCCGTGGGCTCGATGATGCCCACCAGATGATGGGGCACGCCCTGCTGCTCCTCAGGTGTGGGGGCGGCGGTGGCAACGGTCATGCCGCGGTAAATCTGCATGGAATCGCAGGACACCACCTCGCCGCCGTACCGCTTCGCCAGCTCCACAGCCAGCGCGGTCTTGCCCGAGGCGGTGGGTCCCACCACTGCCAGCAGCTTAATCATATCACTCATAGTATAATTCGCCTGTGAAATCACTTATTGTATGCGTCCGAAGCTCTTTTCCAGCTCCCGACGGGTAAGAACGGTATAGATGGGGCGTCCGTGGGGGCAGTATCGCACGTCGGGATTGGCCATGAGCTTTGCCACCAGAGCCGCCAGCTCCTGCGGACGGCTGCGGTCGCCGCCCTTGATGGCGGCGCGGCAGGCGATGGTGTGCAGGGCGCGATCCATGCGATCGGTGACCAGCGCGTCCTTCTTTCCCGAGGCGAGATTGCCTGCGATCTCCTCCACCGCACGGGCAATATCTCCCGCGCCGATCATCATGGGAGCGGAGCGCACCAGCACGGTGCCGCTGCCGAACTCGTCGATCTCAAAGCCTGCGCTCTCCAGCAGCTCGGCGTTGTCCATGAGCACCTGACAGTGGATCCGGTCAAGGGTAACCGCCACCGGCTCAAGGAGCATCTGGGCACTGACGCCGGGCATATTGCGGCGCAGCTGTTCGTATATCAGCCGCTCGTGGGCAGCGTGCTTGTCGATGACCACCATCTCGTCACCCGACTCCAGCAGGATGTAGGTGTCGAAAAGCTCGCCCACCAGACGGTACCGGATCTCCTCCTCGGGTGAAGGCTGCGGTTCGGGTATGGGCTGAGCAGGGGGCGCGGCGGTCTCCTGCTCAGAAACCTCCGCCGTCGCGGCAGCCGCAGGGTCGTCGAAAATCACCGGCTGCTCAGCGGCAGTGGGTGCATTGTTATCCGATGCGCTGTCCGGGATGACGCTCTCCTGCTCCGCAGGCTTTGCGGCGGCAGGCGGCAGGTCGGGCAGCTCCTCGGCGGTGATGTCTATGCTGCCGATGGGACGCACACGGGCAGGCGCAGCGTCGTGACGGGGTCGGATGACCGCCGCCCCGGCACCCGGGTCACGCATGACAAGCTCCGCGCGGGATGCCTGTACACGGGACACCGGCAGGTCGTCCGCGCTGACCGCAGGGGACGCGGCAGGCACGGGCGCGGCAGGCTTCTGCACGACTGCAGGTCTCTGCGGCTCTCTGACCGTTTCCACGGGCGGCTCCGCTGTCTGCGGAATGGTAGTCTGCACCGGGGGCGCAGGCTGGGGCGGAGCAAAGATGGAGCGGTCGGGCTGCTTTGCGCCCATCTGTATCTGACGGCGGTCGGTGCTGGCGTTGAGGGTGCTTTTGACCGCGCCGTACACCGCGTCGAATATGGGTTTCTCGTTGGTGAAGCGCACCTCCAGCTTGGCAGGATGGACGTTGACATCCACCGCCGAGCAGTCCAGCTCGATGTACAGCACGCAGGCAGGTCGTCTGCCCACCATTATCGAGCCTTTGTAGGCCGCTTCCAGCGCCGCCTGCATGGTCTTGCTGCGGCAGTAGCGTCCGTTGATGAAAAAGCTCTGCATGACGCTGTTGGGACGGGATTCGGTGGGCTTGCAGATAAAGCCGCTCACCTTCACGCCGTTGTACGCGTAGTCAACGGGGATAAGCCCCTGAAAGAACTCCTTGCCGAACACGGCGTACACCGCCGAGGACAGCTTGCCGTCGCCGGGGGTGACGAGGGTCTGCTTGCCCTCCCTCACCAGACGGAAGGACACCTCGGGATGGGACAGGGCAAGGCGATCCAGCAGAGAAGCCACCGCCACGCCCTCCTTGACATCGGTCTTAAGGAACTTCAGTCGGGCAGGAGTGTTGTAGAAAAGATCACGCACCACGATGGTGGTTCCCCGTGCGCAGCCGCACTCGGAGTTCTCCTTTTCCTCGCCGCCCTCGATGACGTAATGCACACCGGGCTGATCGGAAGAAGTGGCGGTGATAAGCTCCACACGGGCGACGGCGGCAATGGACGCCAGCGCTTCGCCGCGGAAGCCGAGGGTGGCGATGGAGTCAAGATCCTCGCCCCTGGATATCTTGCTGGTGGCGTGGCGGAGGAAAGCTCTGGGCACGTCCTCGGGGTGGATGCCCTCGCCGTCGTCGGTGATGCGGATATAGCGCACGCCGCCGGATTTTATCTCCACGGTGACCGCTCCTGCACCTGCGTCGATGGAATTCTCCACCAGCTCCTTGACCACCGAGGCAGGACGCTCAACCACCTCGCCGGCGGCTATCAGCTCGGCTGTGTGCTTGTCCAGCACGTTCACTCTGCCCATTGCTTTCATCTCCTTTCATTGGGTAATAATTTATGAATAAACCGCAGGGTACACTGTTCTTTCCGGGGAGATCGGCAGCATACTCCCTCCGTCACTCCCGTTGGTCGTGCCACCTCCCTCTGAGAGGGAGGCTGACAATTCGAAGTCTTGATGGAGGGACCGTTGTCGCGCGAAACTCCCCCCGGTCACCCGCGGTGACAGCCCCTCGGCGAGGGGGACAAACCGGTCCTGCAATACAAACCGTAATATTGGGATGCGAAATCGCAAAACTATCACTCTCTGACCATCTGACAGAGCTTGTCGAGGATGCCGATGGCTTCCATGGGGGTCAGGGTATTGATGTCCAGCTGCTTGAGCCGGATGACCGCCTCCTGCTCCCCGGGAGGAGTGAAGGACATGGTCATCTGCTCGCCCGAGCCGGTGGGAGCGGTCTGAGCCTTGCCCGATTCCAGCTCTCTGAGCACCACCTTGGCGCGCTTGATGACCGAATCGGGAACGCCGGCAAGCTTGGCGACCTCGATGCCGTAGCTGTCATCGGCACCGCCGCGCACTATGCGCCGCAGGAAGATGATGTCATCCCCGTGCTTCTTGGCGGCAATGTTGTAGTTCTTGACGCCCTTCATGGTGTCCTCAAGGACGGTCAGCTCGTGGTAGTGGGTGGCAAACATGGTCTTGGCACCCAGACGACGGCGGTCGGCGGCACACTCCAGCACGGCACGGGCGATGCTCATGCCGTCAAAGGTGGAGGTTCCCCTGCCGATCTCGTCCAGAATGAGCAGGCTGTTGCCGGTGGCGTTGCGCAGGATGTCCGCCACCTCGCTCATCTCCACCATGAAGGTGGATTTGCCGGTGGAGAGATCGTCCGACGCGCCCACACGGGTATAGATGCCGTCCACCACGCCGATCTCGGCAGAAGTCGCCGGCACAAAGCAGCCGATCTGCGCCATGAGCACGATGAGAGCCGTCTGGCGCATATATGTGGATTTACCTGCCATGTTGGGGCCGGTGATGATGGCAACGCGGTTGTCGCCGTTGTCAAGGGTGACGTCATTGGGCACAAAGGGCACGTCCAGCAGCGCCTCCACAACGGGGTGACGGGCTTCGCTGAGCACGATCCTGCCCGAGGTGTTGACCAGCGGACGGGTGTAGCGGTTGGTCACCGCCACGTCGGCAAAGGAGCACAGCACATCAAGGCGCGCGGCGGCGCTTGCGGTGCGCTGCACACGCTCAAGCTGAGCGGCGACCCTGCTGCGTATCTCGTCAAAGAGCTGG
>SVPO01000094.1 GCA_015065795.1 Oscillospiraceae bacterium
CTTTGCCGACGAGCCCACCGGCGCCCAGCATATCCATCACCTCGTCGGAGGCGGCGCGGTTGAGGGCGCCGGTGGGCTCGTCGGCAAAGATGACATCGGGCTTGTTGATGAGGCTGCGGCACAGGCAGGCGCGCTGGAGCTGTCCGCCGGAAACCTCGTCGATGCCGCTTTCGGCGACGTCGATGATGCCCTGACGGCGCATAAGTTCACGGGCGCGCTCGTTTTTCTCCCTGCGGCTCTCTTTGATCTTTCTGGACTGACGGGAGGGCAGCAGGATGTTGTCCATGATGGTCAGGTTGCGCAGCATATACATCTGCTGGAACACAAAGCCCATGCGGTCAAGGCGCAGGTTTGCCAGCTCCTTCTGCTTCATGTCGGCAAGGCTCTTTCCGTCAAAGAGCACGTCGCCGGCGGTCATGCCGTCCATGCCGGAAACGGTGTACAGCAGGGTGGACTTGCCCGAGCCGGAGGGACCCATGATGGCTACCATCTCGCCGGGAGCCACGGTGAAATTCACGTTGCGCAGCACGTTGTTCTGGCGCTTGTTTACGATATATGTCTTGCAGAGGTTCTGCACTTCAATAATGTTGGTCATGATATTTTTCCCCTTTCGTTATTCAATGCTGGAGGTCTGGGAGGCGGTGATGCGTCCGGTGGACTGGGCTGTGAGCCATACCGTCAGCAGCGTCGCGCCTATGAACAGCGCAGGATAGATCACAAATGTATCAACGGGAACGATGTCGTATTTGATGGAATCCGCGCCCATCATCCTGAAGATGGGAGTGATGAGCAGCTGGGTGGCAGGGGTGGACAGCGCCAGACCCAGCAGAGTGGAGATAAGCAGCACGATGCCCATGCGCAGGGTGTGCCAGCGGACGATGGAGCCTCTGCCGAAGCCGGTTGCCTTGAGCATGGCGATCTCGCCGGTCTCCCGGGCGATGAAGGATCGTTCCATCAGCATGGCAATGAGCATACAGATGAGCATCATGACCGGCACGAGGAAGTTGCGGACGGAAGCCACCATGTCGGCAGAACCGGTGAAATAGTCGGCATATTCGCCGCCGTCAAGGATCCTGTAGTCGGGATAAAGCTCCTCAAGGCGAGCCTTGCGCAGCTCCAGCTCCTCCGCGTCGGGATGGTCGTCAAAGGTTATCTGATAGGCGTTGAAGCCGGCTGCCTGAGTGTAATTCAGCTCAGCGTCCTCATGCAGACGCACGCCGTTGCCCATGTTCATCATGGACTGGAAGATGGCGGAAACGATGACCTCACGCTGCTCGTCCATGTCGGTGTAGGTGACCGTGTCACCGATGCTCACGCCCAAAGCCTCCGCCACCGTGGTGGTGAGGGCGATCTCGTTTGCGTTCTGCGGAGCTGTACCCTCGGAGTAAATGTACTGATGGGTAGCTGTTCCGGTGCCCTGGAATATCATTCCGGCGTAGTAGTTTTCGCCTGCCCGGATAGTGCTGAAGGCAAAGATCTCACCAAAGCAGTGACCGCTCATGCCCTCCTCGGCGAGGGTTTCCTCCATTGCCTCAAGATCGCGGCGGAAGTTGTCCCGTCCGTTCTCCTTGAAATATTCCACATAGTTCGTGGACACAAGATACACGTCGCTCTCTGCGGTGCCGAAGTAGGGAACCAGACTGTCGCTGCGCAGGGTGTTGATGGTGTTGACCACCACGGTGGTCATGATAAGGCAGAGAGTAAAGGCGATGATCATGGTCAGATAGCGCTTCAGATCGCTGAAAATATCGTTGACCGCGAGGAAGGACACAGGGCGCATATTGCTCTTTGCCAGCGAGAAGGGGCTCTTTTTTGCAAATCGCTCGCCCACGGAGCCGTCTCGTACGGCGGAAACCGGCGAAAGCTTCTTTACGCTCTTTGTGCCGCCCCAGCAGAAAAGCATGACGACGACGACAACAAGCACCACGCACAGAAGATTTACGAAATAGAGCGCGCTGCCTTCGATGACCATCATCTTTGACACGCTGCTGAGCATCATTTTGCTGAAAGGAATACCTGCGGCAAAGCCCAGCGCCGCACCCAGCAGCGAGATGGCGAGGTATTTAACCAGATAGAGACCTCTGATCTTGCTGTTGGAAATGCCCACCGCCTTCATGACGCCTATCTCGCGGAAGGCGCGGGATAGGGTGAATTTGATGGTAAAGCGCAGCACCACAACGGAGATGAGCACCAGACAGAAGCTGACCACCAGCAGCACGGCAGCCACCGCCATATCGAGAATGTACATGGCGGACACCATGTTCTCGTCTGCCATCAGTACGGTGCTGATTCCGGAGTCCATGAATTCGTTGGCAAAAGCGGTGCTTTCGCTGGTGGTTATCGAGGCCAGAGCGCCGTAGCGAAGCTGTTCTTCAACGACGGGGGCTTCGTACAGCCGGTCGAAATCTTCCTGGGAGATCAGAACGCGGGTGGTTCCCACGTTGGGCGAACCGAGGAGGGCGTCCTTGACGAACCCTGCAACGGTAAAATCCATCTGAGTGTCTCCAAGGGTGACGGTGAATGTATCCCCGACCTCAATGTCGTTATTGTCCAGAAGCTTGACGGGAAGCAGGATCTCGCCCCTTGCCACCGGATCAACCGGAGCGTTGTCCGTGCCGAAGTAGTTCAGCGCGGATTTTTCCATGGGATAAAGACTGAGGTTCGGCGCGTTTTCCACTGCGATCCCTTTCACCGAAGCGTCATCCTTGGAGAGGAATATCACCGGCTCGATGTGACAGGATTCATAATGCTCCAGTCCGCTTATCGTGCTGTCCAGTGTTTCGTCGTCCACACCCTTGGTCATGATGAAGTAATTGTCCATGCCGGACATCTCAAAAAATCGATCCCTGGCGTTCGTTACCGTCAGGATGTTGTTGGCGCTGCTGGAAACGAAGGTAGCCGCCAGCAGGATGAACACCAGCAGGATAATGTTCATTGCCCGATTGTGCTTCAGGTCTTTTTTCAGAATCCGGAGATACATTTTTCTCCATTCCTTTCGTGACAGATTATCTTGGTTAACCTTACGGTGTGGAGTATAGCATGGGAGTTATTAAATAATCCTTAAGTTTTGAAAATCTTTCCGGGAAATACAAAAGCGGCACACCGCGTAATGGCGATGTGCCGCATGAATATGCGCTTACCCCTTTGTGATAACCTTGAGCCTGCCCTTCATCAGCATACGGCTGACGACGAGATAGCACACAAGATTGCACAGCATGGTCAGCACCCACGACGCAGGATAGGAGATGTACAGCGTCAGCAGGGTGGGAGACCAGGCAAAGATGGTATAGATATAAAGAATACGGAATCCGCAGATGCCCAGAACGGAGGTCAGCATGGGCAGCGCCGAGCGTCCCATGCCGCGCATACAGCCGGAGAATACGCTCATCAGCGCAAAGCTCCAGTAGGTCGCGCCGATGAGGGTGGTGCGGTTAAGTCCGTAGGCGATGACCTCGGGGTCGGGGTTGTAGATGGCGAGCAGCTTGTCGCCGAACAGGATCATTCCAGCGCCGATGATCAGCGAAATGCCCACCGACAGCACCGAGCAGATGACGCACACCCGGCGTACGCGGTCGTATTTACCTGCGCCCACGTTCTGACCGGTGAAGTTGATGGAGGTATCTGCAACGCCTGCCACCGACACGTTCATGAAGCCCTCGATGCTGACCGCGGCGGTGTGAGCCGCCATCGCGGCAGAACCGAAGCCGTTGATGGAGGACTGGATGAGCACGTTGGAAAAGGAGAACAGCGCGTTCTGCAGTCCCACAGGCACGCCCACCTTTGCCATCATCACAAGCTTGCTGCCGTTGATGCGCAGCCTGCGGGGGTTGAGACGGATGCTGCCCTCGGCGTGAAGCAGACAGAAGGTGACCAGCACCGCCGACAGCGCCTGAGAAATAACGGTGGCAGCGGCAACGCCTGCAACGCTCATGTGGAACACGATGACAAACAGCGCGTTGAGTGCCACGTTGACCACGCCTGACAGGGCGAGGAAATACAGCGGACGCTTGGTGTCGCCCACCGCCCTCAGCGTGGACGCGCCGAAGTTGTATACGGTGGTAAAGGGCATACCGAGGAAATAGATGCGGATGTAAAGCAGCGATTTGTCGATGACCTCCGCAGGGGTGTCCATGGCGACCAGCAGCGGCTCGGATACCAGCAGTCCGATGGCGCACACCACGATGCCGGTGAGCAGACTGGTCAGCGCGCCGGTGTGGACGGTTTTGCTCACCTCGTCCTCCTTGCCGGCACCCTTGAACTGGGCGATTATGATGCTTGCACCCAGAAAGAAGCCGATAAACAGGTTGGTGACGAGATGGATGATGGAAGCGGTGGAGCCCACCGCCGCCAGAGACAGCTTGCCGTCTGCGTCGAATCGCCCGACGATGATGGAGTCGGCGGCGTTATACAGCAGCTGCAGCACGTTGGACAGCACCACCGGCAGCGCAAAGCGTATCATCTTGCCCAGCAGAGGGCCGGTGGTCATGTCCATTTCATAGCGTTTGGACATACACAATATCTCCGTTCAGATAAGTCTCAGGGATGGCAAAAGCCGCAGGATTCTGCCGGGATCAACCGGCAATACCTGCGGCGCCATTACGGTGTCTGTTCTATTATATACCCGCTGATTGCTTTTGCAACAAAAATTCAGCGGAGTTTTTTCGATTACTGAGATCAGCCTGCAGGCTGGAGCACTTCCTCCATAAAGCTGATGCCGCCGTCTCTGCCGTTGTAGCCGATGATCCATGAGTGGTTAATGCCGTCGATCTCGGCGCAGATGGCGGTGTTGGGAATTCCCTCGGGCACCATGATGTCCAGCAGCAGAGCCTCGCCTGCCTTCAGCTCGGAGAAGGATTCGATAACGTTGGCTGCAACGAAACTGCCGTCCTCGGTGTATTCCACCTCGGTGAGATATGCGTTCACAACGTCGCAGTCAAACCACACCAGATTCTTTTCGTAGCCGTAATTGCCGATGGTGTGCACCTCGCTGAATTCCGCCGCGTCCTGCTCACCGTAGAAGATACGGGTGTTGGGCTCGGGAACAGGCTCGGAGAACCACTTCGCGTCCACAATGCCCTCCAGCTCCTCGGGGGAGAGAGCGATCTCAAAGTCGCCTGCGGCAAAAGGCGCAACGTCATACGGATTGCAGATCACGATGAACTGGTCGGTGATGTACCACTGATTCATATCATCGGAAAGCATGGAGCCGAAGATCTCAACTGCGTCAGACAGAGTCTCGATGAAGCCGGGAGTATCTTCCCTGTACTCGTTCATATACTTCTCCGACACCAGCTGCACCAGCTTCTCATAGGGATCGACGCCGTTAACGCCCAGATCCTTAAGGGTGAGGACCTTTCCGTCATTAGGGTCAAAGCAGAGTGTCTGGTAGAAGTACATTCCGTGAGTTGCGCCGACGGTATAGGTGTCGGTGGCAACGCGCACCACATACATGGTCTCGTCGGAGCGCATCTCGGCAGCTGTCTGATAGTATACGCTGTTGCCGGTGCCGTCGAAGTATTCATAGATCATTTCCGTGGCAAAGGGGATCTCCTCGTTGAAAATATACTCCTGTGCCGGCAGGGTGAAGGTCTCGTTGTATATACGGGTCATGTTGGCTGCAGCGCCGGGACCGCCGCCGGTGAACTCCACCGAATCAAGGCAGTACTCCATAATAAGCTTTCCGTTCTCGTCGATTTCCTGCTCCGGCACAGACACGACGGTCATGGAAACGGGCACGAAGGTGTTTTCTTCAACGGGGCTGCTGTCTGCGTTTTCCGAATTGCCGCAGGCAGCCAGAGACAGCGCCATGATCAGCGCCATCGCAGTGGAAAGGACTCTTGCAAAATTCTTTTTCATTCTGTGTTTCACTCCCTGATTTCAATGTGCTGTAGTTGCCGCTTCTATTTTACCACTGTCTGCCCTGTTTTTCAATCGGCAGTTAACGCGGCAGGGATATTTTAAACGAAGCCTGCCGGACAGAGCACAGCGGCACCGTCCGGCAGTTGGATAAAGAAGGTTGGGAGTAATCGGGATTATCAGTCAAACAGAATATATGAGCGTCCGTATTCGCCGTCCGCAGGAGCGATCTCCAGCTCACCGGTCGCCTCAAATGTATTGATATCGAAGCGGTACAGCATGGCGTCGGTGCAGATGTAGAAGCTGTCGCCGATGAACAGTCCCCTCGTGCCGCCGCCCCAGCGGTCGAACTCAAGCTCGTGGCGGACATGGAAGCCCCTGTCGGCGGAATAGCCGCAGATCATGTAGCCGTTGTCCACGGGGAAGGCGATGATGTCGCGTGCGGCGGATACCAGCACGGCGTGGTGGTTGTTCAGCCCCTCCGACCACCAGATGTCCTCAAAGATGTGCTTGGCGCACTCGGTTACGTCGGCAGGATCGCTGATGTCGAACATGCTCAGCTTCAGACCCCTGGTGGCACCGGACTCAGGGTCTGCGTCCATGCCCAGACCGAACATCAGTCCGTCGGCGTAGGGATGCATATACTGGGAGAAGCCGGGGATCTTCAGCGCGCTGAGCATGGTGGGACTGGCAGGGTCGGAAAGGTCAACGGCAAACAGGGGATCCACCTGACGGAAGGTGACAAAGTAGCCGATGTCGCCGCTGAAGCGCACGGAATAGACGCGCTCGTCCTCTGCAAGACCGTCCAGCTTTCCGAGAATGTTCATATCCCTGTCGAGGGTGTAAAGACCGTTGGTGGTGCCGCCGTCGTATTCGTAGCGGTCAACGCCGTCGGTGTAGATCTTCTGCTCCCAGTTGTCAATGGTGGTCACCACGCGGACGATGCCGTTGTGGCGGTCGATGGAGAACTGGTTGAGCAGCGAGCCGGGAACCTCACCGCTGGTGGTCTGGGCGATGATGCCGTCCTGCACAAGATAGCTGACCAGCGTGGTGTAGTTGCTACCCGAGGAGATGTTTACGTTTTCGCCGTTCTCCTGCGTGTCCACGGTCTCCGACTTGCTGCCGCCGAAGGCAAGAATGATGCCCTCGGTGTCGGCGTAGACGGTGGCAGCCGCGCCGAAGGCAGCTTTGGTGCTGTCGTGGCTTGTGCCGTCAAGGATGTTGATCGAGGTCATGACGGTGTAGGAGGATTCGCGGATCTCGGGCAGGATGCTCACGTCACCGGGGGCGATGACCCTGCGCTCGCCGTTGACCTCCACGCAGGGCACGAAGGTCTCGGGCTGCTCGGTGATACCGCCGCCGTAGACATAATAGCCGGAAACGAGATAGATATAGTTGCCCATGAGACGGGAATCGGTGAGATTGCCGCTCTGGACATAATCGCCCAGCAGCACGGGGGCGGTGCGGTCGGAGATGTCGTACACCATGACACCGCAGCCCGAGCGGTCACCGATATATTCCTCGGTGCTCACATCGTCGAACATACCGTATCGGGTGTACAGCACCGCCAGACGGTCGCCGCTGACGTAGATGTCGTTGAGATAGCCGTTGATCTTGCTGAAATAGACACCGGGCTCGATGGCAACATCGGGAGCCACCGCGGGTTCAGTCATCACCGGCTGGTTTACGCCATTCACAGCCGCAGAGGTGGTTGCGGTGACAAGACCGGGTTCATCGGTATCGTCGCTGCCGTTGCCCAGAGGCTTTGTGCGTGAGACAACCGTCATAGCCTCTGCGTCGATGATGACCACCTCGTGACCGGTCAGACGGTAGATGTATCTGCCGTCGGTCTTGATGATGTCAGCCTCGTCCACGTTTTCTTTTTGGGTGTTGGTGGCGGAATAATCCTTGCCGGATCCGGAAGCCCCGGTTTTCAGGTCGTCTGCAAGAGCATCGCCGGCGAACTCATCTGTCCGGAATTCCTCGTTGACCACCGCGCCGTTGGTGGCGGGTTTCATGGTGGGTGTCGGGGACATGGGTGCCATGTTTTCGGCGGAAGGTTCCATGATCGCGCCGTCGGTCAGCACGCCGAAACCTGCATAGTAATAGCTGTTCAGCTCGGTGATGTGATCGTAGATCTCGTCGTAGCCCTCTGCGGTGTGCAGATCGCCGGGGCTGATGACCAGCGTCTCGATGAGGGGCGTGTCAACCCCTCGGCTGCTGCCCAGAACGAAGGGCAGGGCGGCTATGCCTGCCAGCAGCACGCATACCGCCGCGGCAGCCGCGGTGATCCTGAGCAGACTGCTTTTCCTGTCGGTACTCTTTTCGGGATTGTTTGCCATTTGAGAAATCACCTCCGGGATTTTTTCGGGAGCCTTGAGCAGCTGGTTGTCTCTGCGGTATTTTTCCTTAAACATCGATATCCTCCTTGAGCAGACGGCGCAGCTCCTCCCGTGCGCGGAACAGACGGGATTTGACCGCCGACTGGGTGGAACCGGTCAGTCGGGCTATCTCGCCCACCGAGCAGTCCTCATAATAATACAGATGAACCACGGTGCGCTGGCTGCGCGGCAGCTGCATGACCGCGTGGTACACCTCGGTGTCGCGCTCCATGCGCGAGGTCAGGCTTTTCTCCGCGCCTGTCTCCTCGCCCAGAACGGCGCGCCGCTTCCACGCCGAAGTGAGCAGCGTGGTGCTGCAGTTGACGGCGGTGCGAATGAACCACGCGCGGCTGTGCCCCTCATCCTCAAATTGGGGAGCCGAGCGTATGTACCTGCAGAACACCTCCTGCAGAACGTCCTCTGCGTCCGACTGATTGAGCGTGCGTACGAACGCGATGCGGTATATCATGTCGGCGTACTGTCCGTACAGCCGTTCCACGTCTTCCGGCAGAGCCTGCCGTGAGCCCGTGGGAACCGTAAAGAAAATCACAGGTGATCACCCCTTGCATATATATAACCACACAAGGGAGCGTTTGGTTGCGCTTTTTTGAAAAATCTTCCGCAGCCTGCGAAAAAACACCCGAAGCCGCCGCGAAAAAGCACGTTCCGGGCAGCTTCGGGTGTGAAAGGATGTGTGATCGATGAGCAGGATCACTGCTTGCTGTCGCGCAGGGCGAGGTGCAGATGGGAGAACAGATCGTTGTAGCGCAGTGATCCCGAGCTGAATCGGGTGGCGACGGTGTAGAGGGAGAGAGGGATATCCCTGCCCTCGAAATTCACCGCCTGACCGTTGAAGGCGCGGATCTTTTCGATGACGGAATTGGCGTAAGCCTCGTCGGAACTGGCGGTGAGAATGCAGAATTCATCGCCGCCGATGCGGAAAATGACATCGTCATCGCCTGTGGCGGCAACCATGCGGTTCATCTGCTCGATGAGGCACAGGTCGCCTGCCTTGCGCGAGATCTCGTTGATGGCTATGAGGTTGACCATGTCTGTGAGCACGAACCAGCACTCCCGGCGCTCGCTGAACAGGTCGTAGAGCTGGGAAATATCTACGCTTCTTCGCTGCATGATATACGAATCTCCTTTCTCGATGGGCGCGGTGAACCGTGGGAACAGTTCCACAAATCTTCTGCCGCGGATCTCGGAGGGATTG
>SVPO01000095.1 GCA_015065795.1 Oscillospiraceae bacterium
AACATCCGCATGGACAGCAAGGGCTGTACCATCGGCATCGATATCCGTTTCCCCGTCACTGCCGACGGCCGGCAGATACTCGACACCATCAGCGCAAAGCTGGCGGAGTACGGCATGACCGTGGAGGATGTGCATCTGGTGGATCCCATCTATATGCCCGAGGATGAGCCGCTCATCAGGGCGCTGTGCGAGTGCTACGAGCAGGTCTCCGGCAGACCTGCCCACGTCTACGCCACAGGCGGCGGCACCTACGCCCGTTCCCTGTGCGGCAGAGGCATCGCCTTCGGCATGGAATTCCCCGATTCCGAGCCTACCCGTCTGCACGAATCCAACGAGAGCTTCGACAAGGACGAGCTCATGCAGCACGCACAGATCTGCCTTGCCGCCATGCACCGCATGATGACCATGTGAGCATGAGCCGCAGAGCTATCATTGACAAAGCTAAAAGCATCGGCATCAGGCAGGGCGATCTTCTTGTGGTCGCCCTGCTCCTTGTGCTTTCTCTGGTGATGCTGGGTCTCACCCTGTGCGGAGGTCAGCAGGGACGGTGGGTGCGCGTGTGCGTGAACGGCGAGGAGACCGCGGTGCTCTACCTTGACCGGGACACCCTCTACGAGGTGCCCGGGGGAATGGGCAACGTGGTGGAGATAAGCGGCGGCAGGGTGCGGATGCTCACCGCCCACTGCCCCGACGGCAGCTGCGTGGGGCAGGGATATATCTCCCGCGCCGGGGAGTGCGTGGTGTGCCTGCCTGCCCGTGTGACGGTCACCGTGACGGCTGAGGACGGCTCCGAGGAGCTGGATGCTGTGGCATTTTGACCGATTAGCGTCGACTTTTCGCGGCTAATTGGGTAATATTGAAAAAATATTTTCGCACTTCTCATTGGCAGTTGCCCGTGGGAATATATTATGCTATAATACGCTTTAACCGAGCGAAGCGCGTGCGGTTATAATGTGATCAGAGAGGGGAGAGCGCGACGTGACCGATTCCGATATCGAAAGCTTCTGCTACATCGCGTATCTTGGTCCCTTCTGGTTCATCGGGCTGCTCAGCGAAAAGCGGAGCCATCCCAAGCTGCGCTTCCATCTCAATCAGGGTCTTGTGCTGTTCATCGCCGAGCTGATCGCCTTTGTGGCGGTGTATTTCATCGGCGGACTGGTCAGCCGCATACCCTATGTCGGTTCGATTTTCCGGTGGATACTGTGGCTGGCTGTGGTGGGCTGTGCCTTCTGGCTGGCGGTTCAGGGTATGCTGACCGTTGCCGCCGACACCAAAAAACGCCTGCCATGGATCGGAAAGATCGACCTGCTCAGATAAACCCTCTGAGGCTGAAGGACATATTATGAAAAAAAACACCCCCTGCAGGCGTATCATCGCGCTGTTGACCGCTCTCCTGCTGCTGTGCGGTACACTCTCCGCCTGCGGAGAGGAAGAACAGGCGGCGCAGATCACCCTGCGAACCATAAGCGTCATGGGAGACGACGGCATCAAGGAAGCCTACAGTGCTCTGCTGGAGGATTTTTCCGCCCGGTATCCCCATGTCTACCACATCGGCACGGTCGCCGGCAGCGGCAACGCCTACAAGCTGGACGCCCTCTTTGCCGACACCTACAACGATTCGCGCTATCCCCACGCGGTGTATTACTACACCAACACCGGCATGAACGATCTCACGGAGTATTTTGTCCCCATTGACGAGATCCGCATGACCTATCCCGACTTTGCCTCGGGTATCTCCGACGCGGCGCTGCGGAGCGTGAACGCCGACGACGGCGTGGCATACTGCGTGCCCTTTGCCGGACGGTGGACCACGCTGGCGGTCAACCGCTCCATGCTCAACCGCTTCGACGTGCAGATGCCCGAAACCTGGCAGCAGCTGCTCACCGTGTGCGGCATCCTTTCGGCTCGCGGCATCACACCCATTGCCAATTCCCCAGACGACTGCGCGGCTCTGATGGAGCTTATGTGCGTCAACGGCGGCGCGCAGCACGCCCTCAATTCGGTGCTGGGCAGCGAAGATCCCCTGCCGCTGAGGGTCGATCGCGAGGCTCTGCTGGAGGTTTTCCGCCGCTACGAGGAGCTGTGCGGCATCAGTTCATTCCCCGATCCCGTCATCACCGACGATCTGCGGGATGCCATCGACCTTGCGTCGGCGGTCTCCGGCAGTGACATACCCAGCGGCAGCGATGCCGTCACAGGCAGCCTTCTTCGCCGCGATCCCGTGGATATGTTCAACAGCGGCGAGGCGGCGATGGTCATCCTCGACAGCAGCCAGTTCGGGCGCATCACCCTGAACAACTGCGTGCTGCTGCAGTTCCCCGTCTGCGATCTCAGCGGCGAAAGCCCCCAGACGATGGTGGGCGGCTACGAGACGGGCTGGTACATCACCCGACGCGCCTACAACGACAAGGCGATTCGCGACACCGTTGTGGCGTTCGTGGATGCCATGACCGGCAGCAAAGCCTGCGCCGAGTTCTCCGCGCTGGGTTACCTGCCCTCGGGCACGGTCAGCGAGGTTTCCTTTACCGATACCGCAGGTCTTGTTGACCTTGCTTCCGACGTGGATACATTTGTGTCCACCACCATCAACTCGGTCAACAGCGGACGTTATGCCCGTCTGGAGATGATAGCGTCGGCGATATGCCTTGATCTGATCACACCGGAGCAGGGCGTGGAGCTTGCCTCCGACCTGTCCCTGAAGCTCACCGACGTGATGGAGCAGCCCGAGCCGGAACCTCAGCCGCAGCCGACGGTTTCCGATACCGACGTGCCTGCAGAGAAAGATGGGGGATTGGGCTGACGGTTATATGAATCCTCCCTCAGTCACGGCTCGCGCCGTGCCAGCTCCCTCTGAGAGGGAGCCAAAGTGTCCCCTCCCCGAAGGGGCTGTCGAAGAACAGTGAAGCTGTTCGGAGACCGGGGGGAGAAAAAACTGCAAACTCATCGGCGTATCCTCCCTCAGTCACGGCTCGCGCCGTGCCAGCTCCCTCTCAGAGGGAGCCAACAGGCAGCCAACTGCTGCCGACCAGATTCGCTACTAAACTCAAAGGAGTAGATATAATGGGCTTGATAGTTCAAAAATTCGGCGGCTCATCTGTTGCCAACGCCGAACGCGTTATGAACGTGGCACAGATCGTTACCGAAACCTACAAGGCTGGCAATGACGTCATCGTTGTCGTTTCCGCTCAGGGCGACACCACCGACGACCTCATCGCCAAGGGCAAGGAGATCAATCCTGCCGGTTCCAAGCGTGAGATGGATATGCTCATGTCCGCGGGCGAGCAGATATCCATTGCTCTGCTGGCTATGGCAATCGAAAAGCTGGGCTTCCGCGTGGTCTCTCTGCTGGGCTGGCAGGCAGGCTTTGAATCCAGCTCGGTCTACGGCGCGGCGCGCATCAAGCGCATCAACTGCGACCGTCTGCGCACCGAGATCGGTCAGCACAGGATCGTTGTGGTTGCAGGCTTCCAGGGTCTGAACAAGTACGACGACATCACCACCTTCGGCCGCGGCGGCAGTGACACCAGTGCCGTTGCCATCGCAGCAGCCATGCACGCAGACAAGTGCCAGATCTACACCGACGTTGACGGTGTGTACACCGCCGATCCCAGAAAGATCAGCAACGCCGTCAAGCTGGACGAGATCACCTACGACGAGATGCTTGAGCTTGCCACTCTGGGCGCACAGGTGCTCAACAACCGTTCGGTGGAAATGGCAAAGAAATACAACGTAGAGCTTGAGGTGCTTTCCTCTCTGGAGAGAAAGCCCGGAACTATTGTCAAGGAGGCAAATAATAAGATGGAAAGAATGCTCATCAGCGGCGTTGCCAAGGATACCGACGTATCCCGTATCTCTGTAATCGGTGTTGCCGACGAACCCGGCATCGCTTTCAAGATTTTCTCCCGTCTCGCCGCAAAGCATATCAATGTTGATATCATCCTGCAGTCTGTAGGCCGCGAGAACACCAAGGACATCAGCTTCACCGTTGCCAGAGGTCAGGGCGACGAGGCTGTGGAGATCGTCAAGCAGTTCACCTCCTCCGTCAGCGGCAAGGACATCGTTGTGGACAACAACGTCGCCAAGGTTTCCATCGTCGGCGCAGGCATGGAAAGCCATCCCGGTGTTGCCGCCAAGATGTTCGAGGCTCTCTACAACGCCCGCGTCAACATCCAGATGATCGCCACCAGCGAGATCAAGATCTCCGTGCTCATCAATCAGGACGACGCCGACCGTGCCGTCACCGCCATCCACGCCGCTTTCTTTGATTAATCTGCAATAATGTCTCAGCCGCCCGACGGAGCAATTCCGCCGGGCGGTTTTTGCGTGCCTGCTGTTGACATAATCAATATTTGAGAAATATCTTCGGATACCTCTTGACAGATAATACTATGCGTGGTATAGTATGTCGCGAAAGGAGGTATTGCATGGATATACAGCTCAAAAGGGGAATGCTGGACATCTGCGTGCTGTCCGCCATCAGGGATCACGATTCCTACGGCTACCAGATCATCAAGGATATCAAGCCCTACCTGACCATCTCTGAATCCACGCTCTATCCCATACTGCGCAGGCTGGAAACGGCGGCGTGTCTCACCGTCTACTCGGTGGAGCACAACGGTCGGCTGCGCAAGTATTACCACATAACCGATGCCGGCAGAGAGCGCATCAACGAATTTGTCGAAGAATGGAAAGAGCTTGAGGCGATATATCAGTTCATCACAAGAGAGGAGAATTCGGATGAATAAGCAGCAGTTTCTTGCGGCGATAGAAAAGAAGCTGGAAGGGATGCAGGATGAGGACCTGCGCAGCTCCCTTGATTACTACGAGGAGATGCTCAACGACCGCATCGACGACGGCATGACCGAGGAGGAAGCGGTAAAGGATATGGGCTCGGTGGACGAGATCACCGCGCAGATACTTGAAGATCAGCCTCTGGCACTGGTCATCAGGGATAATATCAAAGAGAAGATAAAGCCCTCCCGTTCCCTCAGGGCGTGGGAGATCGTGCTCATCGTGCTGGGCTCACCCCTGTGGATATCCCTGCTGGCAGCCGGCTTTGCCATAGCTGTGGCGCTGGCTGCGGCGGCGCTGTCGCTGTACGTGGTGATGTGGGTGCTGGTGGGCGTTCTGTGGATATGCGTTGCCGCTCTGGGGCTGGGTGCCGTGACAGGCATCGGCTGGAGCATCGCAGGACTGTTCATCGGCAGACCCATGCAGTCGCTGCTGACCGTGGGCTGCGGTCTTGTGTGCGGCGGCGCGGCGATACTGATGTTCTACGGCGCGCTGCTCGCGACAAAGGGTCTGGCAAAGGGCACTGCCGCGGTGTGGAAGGCGCTGTTCGGCAGCAGAAACAAGTAATTGGAAATATCGGAGGAAAGAATAATGGAAAAATCAACACAGATCGCATTGATCGTCGCCCTCGTGCTTATTCTGGCAGGCGCAGCCGCCATCGGCGTGTATATCGGTCTCAATCACGACAGAAGCTTTGGCGAGATGTTTGAAAATGCCGTGGTGGAGACCTACGAGACCACCACTAAGGATATCGTCGGCGACTTTGACCGCATCGCCATCACCGACAACGACGCCGAGATAAAGCTGCTCCCCTCAGGCGACGGCAAGGCGCGTATCGAATACAGCGTGGTGGAGGATCGTGATTATATCGTCACCGTCAGCGACGGCGTGCTGGACATCCGCGTGGACGACGACCGCAGCAGCTTCTTCAACTTTACCTATCGGAAGATAATTCTCAATGTCTGCCTGCCCGATTCGGAATACGAAAGCCTGACTGTGGATTGCAGCAGCGGCAGCGTCGAGGTGCCCGAGGGCTTCACCTTTGCGGAAACAGGCATCGAAACCAGCAGCGGCAGCGTTGATCTGAAGGCAAACGTCACCGCCGCCGCCGACATCAACACCACCAGCGGCGCCATCAGGCTTGACAATCTTAAGCCTCAGAGCCTGACTGCGGAGAGCACCAGCGGCTCGGTCAAGGTCAATGACGCAGGTGCGCAGGACGCAAGAATTATGACAACCAGCGGCAGCGCGAAGATCAACGGCGGCGAATTCGGCAGTCTTGAGATGAACAGCTCCAGCGGCAGCATCCGCGTGGAGGGGATTACCGCCGCAAAGATATCCGCCGAAGCCAGCAGCGGCAGCGTGACCCTCACCCGGTGCGCGGTCAGCGGCGAAGCCCGTGTCAAGACCTCCAGCGGCTCCATCGAGCTTGCCTCCTGTACCGCCGGCAGCATCGATGCCGAAGCCTCCTCGGGCAAGATCACCCTTGACGGCACCGTGGCTTCGGGACTTGCACGGCTGAGCAATTCCAGCGGCGGAGTGAGATTCACCAAAGCCGACGCAGGCGAGCTGCGCATCAACACCACCAGCGGCTCGGTCAGGGGCAGCCTGCTCAGCGGCAAGATGTTTGACGTGCGCACCGGCAGCGGCAGCGAGGATGTGCCTGCCAGCGACCGCGACGGCGGAATGTGCGTCATCGAGACCGGCAGCGGCAGCGTGTCCATCACCATCGAGGGATAACCGCCGCGCGCCAATCGATACAGAAACGCAGAACAGCTCCGGACAGGGTTTCCGGGGCTGTTTTTCTGTGCTTTGATGACAGCAGTGCCTGCGGCGTGACAGCACTGCGCGTATTGTGACATTACTGCGCCCTCCGGGATGGTAAGATAAGGCTGAGAGCGTCTGCTCGGAAAATACCCTTCAGGAGGTTTTGCGATGGCTCGACAGAGCAAAGGACTTACATATTTCCCCATGGACGTGGATTATTACGATGACGACAAGGTGTTTGCCCTGATGGACGCCTACGGACCGCTGGGCGATTCGGTGTACAAGAACATCCTGTCTCTGGTGTACCGTCAGGGCTATTATCTGGAGATACCCATTGACCGTCTGGCGGCGCAGATAACACGCCGCATCGGCAGCCGCTGGATAGACACCATCGAGCAGATCAGGGAGATAATCCTCTGCTGCGGCAGGCTGGGGCTGCTGTGCGACGAGCTGCTGCAGCGCGGAGTGGTCACCTCCAAGGCCATCCAGAAGCGGTATTCCTTTGTTCTGGCGCGTCGCAGATGGAAGCACGACAGGTACTGGCTGCTGGACGATGTCGACGCAGAAACCACGGAAGTTGTGCAAGAACACCCCGAAGTTGTGCAAGAACGCCCTGAAGTTGCACAACATACCCCCGAAGTTGCACAAGTCAGACCACAAAAGAAAAGCAAAGAAAAAGAAATAAAAGAAAATGAAAGTACAGTAAATGAAAGCACAGCAGAGGAAAGTGAATCCGTCCTCTGCGATGACGGCTGTGCTTCGCTCCGCTCCGATCGGCTCAGAAACGCCGCAACGGATTTTTATGAACGGCAGATAGGCGTACCGACCCCACGCGAACTGATGCGGCTGGACAATATGTGCCTGCAGTACGGCGAGAGCCGGGTCATGACAGCCATCAGTGAGGCGGTCGCCAAAGGCGCGCGGAAGATCGCCTACATCGAGAAGATACTTGCCACCAACTATCCCGTGCCGCCCATGGCGATGCAGCGCGGCTCGCCGATAATGGATGGAGAGCCGCCTGTGCGCGCCGCTGAGCCGCTTGCGCCCGAACAGCCATGCGGCGCACCGTCGATAACCGACAGCACCCACAGCCGCGCAGGCGAGAGGGAGGACCTGCTCCGCCTGATGGAGGACGGGGCGTACGATGATCTGTTCTGAGCAGAAGAAAAACGTCGGTGCGGAGCGCGCCCAGGGTTTATTTGCGTTGTATTGGCACGGCGCTAGCCATGACTGAGGGAGCCGGCTGTACTCCCCCAGTCTCCGAACAGCGTTGCTGTTCTTCGACAGCCCCCTCTCAGAGGGGGCCTTGATTGGCTCCCTCCCCGAGGGAGCTGGCACGGCGCTAGCCGTGACTGAGGGAGCACACGCATCTCTGCTCCCCCAGTCTCGAACAGCTACACTGTTCTTCGACAGCCCGCCATGAGGTGGGCTTGATCGGCTCCCTCCCCGAGGGAGCTGGCACGGCGATAGCCATGACAGAGGGAGCACACGCATCTCTGCTCCCCAGTCTCGAACAGCTGCACTGTTCTTCAACAGCCCCCCCATGAGGTGGACTTGATCGGCTCCCTCCTCGAAGGAGCTGGCACGGCGCTGGCCGTGACTGAGGGAGCACACGCATCTCTGCTCCCCCAGTCTCGAACAGCTGCACTGTTCTTCGACAGCCCGCCATGAGGTGGGCTTGATCGGCTCCCTCCTCGAAGGAGCTGGCACGGCGCTGGCCGTGACTGAGGGAGCCGGCTGTATAGCGGTCGGCTCACCCTGTAGTGACGCTCTGTGCGCTGCGGTACAGTCCTCAAAAGCAAAACCGCCGGAGCGCGAACCCCGACGGCGTGTTGCTGCTGTATTCAGAGCGCGATCAGCTCTGCTTTTTTGCTTCCAGCTTGGCGAGGAAGCGGTCGATCTTCACGGCGAAGCGCTCGTGCTTTCCTCTGCCGATAAGCTCGTCGCCGTCGTAGGCTTCCAGCTCAAAGACGTAGCGGCGGCCCTCCTGCTCGACGAGGGTGGCGACGCAGCGGATGACCGCGCCGGGTGCGGATGCGGCGAGGTGATCCACCTCGATACGGGTGCCGACGGTGGTGATGCCCTCCCCGAGGTCGGCGGCGATGCTGTCCATGGAGGTCTCCTCAAGGGCGGCTACCAGCGCAGGGGTGGCGAACACGTCCAGCGTGCCGCTTTTCATGGTGCTGGCAAGACGGGAGCTGTCCACGGTGACGGTCTTTTCGTATGTTGAGCCGATGTTCATTTCTGTTACCTTCTGCCGACGGAAAGCGGCAGCCTTTCGCGAAGTTTATTCGCCGGATATTATATACCCTGAGGGGAAAATAGTCAATCGCTGACGGTTTTGCGGCGATATTATGCCCTCAGGACAAAAAAATGGTTAACAATGTTTAAAGAATCCCGTATATGCTTGATTGTTTCGCGCCGCAGACGTATAATCAAGGAGAATATTTTCAGTCTGCCTCAGGGCATTTCGGAGGTTCAAAAATGATAAAGAAAACACTGGCTTTGATTCTCACTGTGATCACGGCGGCAGGGCTGCTGCTCACGGGCTGCGGCTCGGACGGTCCCAAGGTTCCCGTGGAGAACGTGGGGCTGATCACCGGCACGGGCTACACCGGGCTGAACA
>SVPO01000096.1 GCA_015065795.1 Oscillospiraceae bacterium
GCACCTTCATGCGGCTGACATAGGACCTGCGAACAAGATACGCCCCCAGAGACGCGCTCTCCCTGACGATGCGCAGGATATATCCCAGCGCGCCGAAGAATCCCCGTTCCTCGCGCAGCTTCTGCCATGTGGTTTTCTTCGGCTGAGCAGGCGCGGCGGAGGCAGGCTTTTTCTTTCGTTTTTTCTCTCTGCGCTTCTCGCGGAGCTTCTTGAACACTCCGTCGAGATAGGCGCGCAGACGACCGGGTTCTCTGTCCTCATGGGGATAGACGCTGTATGAGATAAACAGATATTTCAGCCTGACCACAGGCTCGGAGCCGTCAAAGGTCACTCGCAGCACCACAGGCACACTGACCAGCACCGCGATCAGAGCGATCAGCCCCAGAAGAATATACAGGATAATCAAAGCACATCACCAGCCTTTCGCCTGTTACGACAAGCAGTGATCACTCGTTCTCCGTATTATCGATATCATCCCCGTCCGTGCCGTCGGCATCGTCCTCCGGTGCGCTGTCGTACAGTCCGCTGTTGGCTGCCTCGATGGCATCCTCCACGGACATCTGACCGTACAGCTGATCGCTGTCGCGCTTGTCGTCGGGCAGTCGGGGCAGTTCCTCCAGCGATTCTATGCCGAAGCAGCGCAGGAACAGCGACGAGGTCTTGTACTGCATGGGACGACCGGGCAGGTCAAGACGGCCCTTCTCCTCGATGAGCCCCTTCTGCAGCAGGCTGGAGATAACGCCCGAGCAGTCCACGCCGCGCACACGTTCCACAAGATTGCGCGTGACCGGCTCGTTATAGGCGATGATGGCAAGCACCTCCATCGCCGCCGGGGAAAGCGGAGTGTTGCGCTTTATCTCAAGGGCGGCGCGGATGTAGGGCGCGTACTGGGAGCGCGTGCACAGCTGGAATTTATCCTCGGTGCGCACTACCTCGAGGGAGCTTCCCGAATCGTCCAGAGCGTCAGCCAGCTTGCCGCACAGCGCGGTAACCGTCTCCACGTCCATATCCAGCACCTGCGCCAGCTTGTCCACGGCAACGGGCTCGCCGCTGGCAAACAGCACAGCCTCTATTGCTCTGCAGATTTCTTTGATCTCCACTGTCTTTCACCGCCGTTAAGAAATGTAAGGTTTGAATCGTCATCCAGCTTGACACGCTTGGCTTTGAGCAGCTCAAGCACCGCAAGAAAGGTCGCCACAGCGTCGCTGCGTGATTCGGCAGCTCCGAAAAGCTCCTCCAGCGCCACGGTGGGCTTGACGTACAGCTTGCGCAGCACGAAATACACCTTGCTGGTGACCGACACCACAGGTCGGGCGACGATCTCCTCAAAGCGCTCCTTTTTGGGCGGCTCCTTGGCGCGCCGCTTGCCTGCCGCGGAAACGTAGGCATCGTAAAGCACCTGAACGTCGTGGCTGAGCTGGTAGGTGTGATCCACCGGCAGCTCGGTCTCCTCGCGGGAAAACTGGTCGAAGTTTGCCTGCTGAGCCAGCTTGCCGGCCATCTGGCGCGCCAGCTGATATTCAATAAGCTCGCCCACCAGTTCCTTCTTGAGCTCCTCGACCTCCTCGTGCCGCGGCAGAAGCATCGCCGTTTTGATGTACAGCAGACGGGATGCCATGCGCATGAACTCCACGGCGATCTCCGCGTTTGCCTCCTGCATCATGCGGATGTGCTCCATGTACTGATCGATCAGCACCGACACGGATATGTCATAGATATTCAGTTTGTTTATGGATATGAGATGCAGCAGGAGATCAAGAGGACCCTCAAAGACCTCCAGCTTATAGGTTATTTTTTCCATATTTTTCTATTAAGCAAAATAAATGAGCTGCGCCCCGAATAATTCAAACACCCATGAAATTCCGTTGTTCAACAGAATAAAAATCTTTGTGGTAACAGCACCAAGCGCGTTGCCCACGCCGGAAACACGGTTCATGATCATAAACAGAGCCATAATGATCACAAAGGAGTATTTTTCGATTGCCATCATCCATTTCTCCGGGAACAGCAGACCGAAGATACGGGAACCGTCCAGAGGAGGAATGGGCAGCAGATTGAACACCGCCAGACTGATGTTGATGACCGAGAACTGCATCAGAAAATATCCCACATAGCTCCACACATCGGGATCAGGATAGAAAAGGCTGTACATATCGTCGCGAATAACATAAAAATACGCAGAGGGAGATATGCAGCAGCTCACGCAGAACAGTATAACCGCCAGAACCGCCATTATGAGATTGGAAAGCGGACCGGCAAGAGCGGTAAGAGCCATGCCGCCGCGGCGTTTTTTCTGATTGGTGAAATTGTAGGGATTCACAGGTACCGGCTTGGCAAAGCCAAAGCCGAACAGAATAAGCAGCGCAGCACCGATGCCGCTGAGATGCATGAAGGGATTGAGAGTAAGACGCCCCATTCTCTGCGCGGTATCGTCACCCAGCTTCTTTGCCATCCACGCGTGGGCAAATTCATGCACCGGCAGAATGGTCAGCACGATGAACACACGGGTGAGCATCATGATCAGAATCTCAACGCCATTGGTGGTACCAAACATCTGAGCAAGCAGTCCCTGCATTACAGACACCTCACAAAAATCTGAATTTCATATAATTATAGCTTAAAACTAATTAAATAGCAATAGCACATAACCGAACATTTTGTGAATCCGTGCGGAATTCACTACAATATGCGCTATATGCGCGTCGCCATGGGTACGACGTACCGGCGGTAGTAGCTTTCGAATTCCCCTGCCTCCAGCGCGGTGCGTATCTCAGCCATGAGGTTGTTGTAGAACCACAGGTTGTGCATGACCGCCAGACGGTGCGCCAGCATCTCGCCGCTCTTGAACAGATGGTGGACGTAGGCGCGGCTGTGCCTGCGGCAGGTGGGACAGCCGCAGCCCGGCTCCAGCGGCTCGGTGTCCAGCTGGTATTTGGCGTTGTTGAGATTGCGGATGCCCTCGTGGGTGAAAATGTGACCGTGACGGGCATTTCTCGTGGGCATGACGCAGTCGAACAGATCAACACCCCGGTGCACCGCCTCCAGAATGTTTGCCGGCGTGCCCACGCCCATCAGGTAGCGCACCTTGTCCTTGGGCATATGCGGCTCCACAGCTTCGATGATGCGGTACATCTCCTCAGCCGTCTCGCCCACCGCCAGACCGCCGATGGCGTAGCCGTCCAGCTCCATCTCGGCGATGCGCTTCATGTGCTCCACGCGCAGGTCGTCGTAGGTGCCGCCCTGATTGATGCCGAACAGCAGCTGACGGGGATTGATGGTATCCTCAAGGCTGTTGAGGCGCTTCATTTCCGTCTTGCAGCGCTCCAGCCAGCGAGTGGTTCGCTGGCTGCTTTGCTTGACATAATCTCTGGGCGACGGGTTCTCTATGCACTCGTCGAATGCCATGGCTATCGTCGAGCCGAGGTTGGACTGGATGCGCATGCTCTCCTCGGGTCCCATGAAGATCTTGTGCCCGTCGATGTGTGAACGGAAGCTGACGCCCTCCTCGGTAATCTTGCGCAGGCTGGACAGGGAGAACACCTGAAATCCGCCACTGTCGGTGAGGGTCACGCCGCCCCATCCGGTAAAGCCCTGCAAACCGCCCAGCTGACGCACCTTGTCGTCACCGGGACGCAGATGGAGATGGTAGGTGTTGGACAGCATGATCTGGCAGCCCAGCTCCGCAAGATCAAAGGCGGAAACGCCGCCCTTGATGGCAGCGACGGTGGCAACATTCATAAAGCCGGGCAGCTTCACAGTGCCGTGAGGTGTCTCAAAACGGCTCAGCCGCGCCGCTCCTTCGGTTTTTATTACTTCAAACATGGCTTATACTCCTCATATTTCCTTGAAATCTATCCGTTCAATATCCTGCCACAGAGCGCCTGCTTTTTCCTTAACGGAAGCCCTGTCCGCAGTGCTCATCCGCTCAAAGGGCGAAATCGTCAGCTTATTCTGCTTTTTTGACCAACAGCCGACCACACTGCCCCTGAGCAGCACCGTCGGCCGCACGATGCCTGCGGCGGTAAACACGGCTTTCAAATGCTCCCGACGGAGAAACAGGCTTTCCTTTTTCTCATAGCCCATCATCAGCTGGTCGAATCCTGCAAGGAACAGACATTCCGCCATTTCGCAGCCTGAATAATTCCTGCCGCTGTCGATATAATAATACTTCTCACCGCCGCACCCGACCTCTGTCACAGGCAGCTGCTCCAGCCACCCTCTGACCTTTCGCGCCGGTGCGCCGAAAAAATACATGGCATCGTGTACGGTTGCAGGCGCAAAGCAGGTAAAATACCTCCGCGCCAGCTCAAGCATGGCTTTTTGCTCCGGAACCGGAGAGAAATCCGGTGTCAAGCAGAACGCCTTGCCATCCTGCGCGGCGTAATGCATGAATCCGCGCTGGCACATTTCGCGCACACCGCCGCCCCACGGATGGAACATACTCCCCTCCTCAGCGTCGGTCATGCCGCTTTGCCTGCAGATCAGCTTAAGCTCATCCCTCGAACGGGGACCATCCCTCAGCGCGTCAACAATCACGTCTGTAAATAAGCTCTGCCGCTCCGGTGTGAGCGACCAGTCGCCGCGCCTGTTCCAGAAGGACGGCTCCGTCCACTGATTGCGGCGGTAGTTTTTCCCGTCCGCACAGCAAAGAAACAGCCCGTTGTCGGCAGGGTCGAAAAGATGCACCGTTCCCCTGACCGTCCAGTTTTTCACCAGCTGTTCGCGTATCCGCGCCTCGCTGAAATCGCTGCATCGGATTTTCAGCGCGTGAACGGCGTTCGCAAAGAACTGCGCCTGAACACCGCACAGATCACGGACAACCGTCATTATATCCGACGGCTCAAGCAGATGCTGATTGCTCAGCCTGCGCAGCTTTATCTCCTCAACCGTCATTTACCCGATGAACATCGCGTCACCGAAGGAGAAGAATCTGTATTTTTCCTCCACAGCGGTTTTGTAGGCGTTCATGGTGCTGTCGTATCCGGCAAAAGCGGACACCAGCATGATCAGCGTGCTCTCCGGCAGGTGGAAGTTGGTTATCAGCCCGTCGATGACGGTAAACTTATAGCCGGGATAGATGAAGATATCCGTCCAGCCGTCACATTCCTTCAGCTCGCCGCCCATGCGTCCGCAGGATTCAAGGGTGCGGCAGCTTGTAGTGCCCACGGCGATGACTCTGCCGCCGTTTTTCTTTGTGCGGTTGATGAGTTCCGCCGTCTCGGCAGGCATATAATAATGCTCGCTGTGCATCTTGTGATCTGTAATGTCGTCCGCCTTTACAGGTCTGAAGGTGCCCAGACCAACGTGCAGGGTAACGTAGCCGAGGCTGACGCCCTTTTCTTCCAGCCTTGCCAGCAGTTCTTTGGTGAAATGCAGACCGGCGGTGGGTGCCGCGGCAGAGCCGATCTCACGGGAATAGACCGTCTGGTAGCGTTCCTTGTCCTCCAGACGCTCGGTTATGTAGGGCGGCAGGGGCATCTGCCCGATCTGATCAAGCACCGAATAGAATTCGCCGTCACACTCAAAGCGCACCACGCGGTTGCCGTCATCCTTGACCTCGATGACCTCGCCGGTCATCAGTCCGTCGCCGAAAACGAAGCGCGCGCCCACCTTCGCCCTCTTGCCCGGCTTGGTGATGGTCTCCCACACACCGTTGCCCACGGCATTGAGCAGCAGGAACTCGTTGACCGATTCGCCGCCCGCCTTCACGCCGAAGATACGGGCAGGCAGCACACGGGAATCGTTCATGATCAGGCAGTCGCCCGGGCGGATTATGTCACCTATTTCAAAGAAGGTGCGGTGCTGAATCTCGCCGCTTTCTCTGTCAAGGCACATCAGCCGTGAATGATCCCTCTGCTCCGCCGGGTGCTGGGCGATAAGCTCCTGAGGCAGGTCGTAGAAAAAGTCGCTTCGTTTCATCGAATTTATCTCCTTGGTTTTATATGCGGAAAATTGCACAGTATAGTGAGGATATTGTGCCATATTTTCTGCGTATGATAACAGTCGTTTTTTCTTGACTGAGCGTAAATATGCGAATATAATGTATTAAATATAAGAAACAGGCATACATCTTGTTTGTCAATGACCGAACAGTCCTTACATTATATTTCATAATATTGCGGCGTTCAAGCCCTTTCGGGGAACTTTTGCCGCAAGGGGAACTGTTTCGTCATTTATTCCATATTCTATAGATATCGGAGGCTATCCACATGAAAAAGTACAACGTAGGCATCATCGGTGCAACCGGTATGGTCGGTCAGCGTCTTGCTACCCTGCTTGACAACCACCCCTGGTTCAACGTCACCGTTCTGGCAGCCAGTGCCCGCTCCGCCGGACAGAAATACTCCGAGGCTGTCTCCAAACGCTGGGCAATGACTACCCCCATCCCCACCGCTATGGAGAACATCGTTGTGCTCGACGCTCTCAAAGATATCGACACCATCACCTCGCAGGTGGATTTCGTCTTCTGCGCGGTCGATATGCCCAAGGACGAGACCAAGGCTCTCGAGGAGGCTTATGCCAAGAGAGAGTGCCCCGTCATGTCCAACAACAGCGCCCATCGTCTGTATGACGACGTCCCCATGATCATCCCCGAGATCAACCCCGAGCACGCCGAGATCATCCACGCTCAGCGCAAGCGTCTGGGCACCAAGCGCGGCTTCATCGCCGTCAAGTCCAACTGCTCCATCCAGAGCTACGTTCCCGCGCTGCATCCCCTCAAGGAGTTCGGCATCAAGCGCGTCCTCGCCTGCACCTATCAGGCGATCTCCGGCGCCGGCAAGACCTTTGAGCGCTGGCCCGAGATGGTCGACAACCTCATCCCCTACATCGGCGGCGAGGAGCAGAAGTCCGAGATCGAGCCCCTGAAGGTCTGGGGTACCATCGAGGGCGACAAGATCGTTTCCAATTCCGACATCAGCATCACCACCCAGTGTCTGCGTGTTCCCGTTTCCGACGGACACACCGCCGCTGTTTTCGTAGAGTTTGAGAACAAACCCACCATCGAGCAGATCAAGGAAAGATGGGCCGCCTTTGCCGGCAAGCCCCAGCAGCTTGAGCTGCCCCACGCTCCCAAGCAGTTCCTCAACTACTTCGAGGAGCCCGACCGTCCCCAGGCAAAGCTGGACCGCGACCTCGAGGGCGGCATGGCTGTGAGCATCGGTCGTCTGCGCGAGGACACCCAGTACGATTACAAGTTCGTCTGCCTCTCCCACAACACCCTGCGCGGCGCTGCAGGCGGCGGCGTTCTGATGGCTGAGCTGCTGGCCGCTGAAGGCTGGTTTGACCGCTGAGCCGCACTAACTGACATATAAGGAGCATTTATATATGAGCAACACTATCTTTACCGGTGCCTGCGTGGCGCTGGTCACCCCCTTCAACGACGATTATTCGGTCAATTACAATAAGCTCGAGGAGCTCATCGAGTTCCAGATCGCCAATGGCACCGACGCCATCTGCGCCTGCGGCACCACCGGCGAAGCCTCCACCCTCACCCTTGAGGAGCACGACGAGGTCATCAAGAGAACCATCGAGATCGTCAACGGCCGTGTTCCCGTTGTCGCCGGCACCGGCAGCAACGACACCGCCTACGGCATCGCCACCTCTCAGCGCGCCCAGCAGATGGGTGCCGACGCTCTCCTGCTGGTCACCCCCTACTACAACAAGACTTCCCAGTCCGGTCTCGTCAAGCACTATCAGGCTATGGCAGACAGCATGGACATTCCCTTCATCGTCTACAACGTCCCCGGACGTACCGGCATGAACATCACTCCTGCCACCGTCAAGGAGCTGAGCAAGATTCCCAACGTAGTCGCCATCAAGGAAGCCAGCGACAATGTCGGTCAGGTTTCCCAGATAGCTGCCACCTGCGACATCGACATCTACTCCGGCTGCGACGATCTGATCGTGCCCATCATGTCCGTCGGCGGCAAGGGCGTCATCAGCGTTCTTTCCAACGTCATCCCCAAGGAGACCCACGAGATGGCAGCTGCCTGCCTCAGCGGCGACTTTGCCCGTGCCCGTGAGCTTCAGCTGGGCTACTTCGATCTGTGCAAGGCTCTGTTTGCCGATGTCAACCCCGTTCCCGTCAAGGCTGCTCTCAACCTGATGGGCTTCAACGTCGGTCCCTGCCGCGCTCCTCTCTATGAGATCACTCCTGCTGCCCTTGAGACCCTCAAGGCCGCTCTGGACGCTCACGGACTGCTCAAGTAAGCACCGCTTCAGGCGTATAAGCAAGAATGACAACAACCAGCCCTCCCACCGATCTTCAGTGAGAGGGCTGCTCTGTAATCAGAAAAGGATGTGTAATATATGACCCGAATTCTTCTGGTTGGCTGCGGCGGCGCCATGGGTGCCAACGTGTACCGCTCCTCCCTCGAACGCGAGGACTGCGAAGTGGTCGCCGGTATCGATCCCCGTATGATCCGTGAGGGCGATTATCCCGTGTTCGCCACCTTTGCCGACTGCACCGTGGAAGCCGACGTCATCGTCGATTTCTCCAGCCCTGCGGTCACCAACGATATGCTCGCCTACGCCCTTGAAAAGAAGCTGCCGGTCATCGTCTGCTCCACCGGTCACGACGAGGCGCAGCTTGCCGCCATCAAGGCCGCCTCCGAGCAGATCGCCATGTTCCGCTCCGGCAATATGTCCCTTGGCATCAATCTGCTCATCAACCTCGCAAAGAAGGCTACCGAGGTCCTCGGTGCCAGCTTTGATATCGAGATCGTCGAACAGCACCATCATCGCAAGGTGGATGCCCCCAGCGGCACCGCTCTGATGATCGCCGACGCCATCTCCGACACCCTCGACACCCGTCCCCGTTACGAATACGACCGCCACAGCAAGCGCATGAAGCGCAGCAAGGACGAGATCGGCATCCATTCCGTCCGGGGCGGCACCATCGTAGGCGTCCATGAGGTCATCTTTGCCGGACAGGACGAAGTGGTCACCATCAGCCACAACGCCCAGTCCCGCGCCCTGTTCGCCACCGGCGCCCTCAGCGCTGCGGCATTCATGAAAGGCAAGACCTCGGGTATGTACGA
>SVPO01000097.1 GCA_015065795.1 Oscillospiraceae bacterium
TCATCACATCGATGTCGTTGCGCATGTCCTCGGCGTCGTCCAGACGATAAACCTTCACGCCGGTAACGGTCTTGACGGAAGCAGGGTCGCGGCGTGTGAATACGCCCACGATCTCCATGTCTTCGGCTCGGGAAAGAGCGGTCTCAACGCCCCGTCCGATATTGCCGTAGCCTGCGATTCCAACTCTGATCTTGCTCATATTTGTTCCTCCTCGGATAGAATGTAAGTTTATGTGTATGGATTGGGAAGCGTCACGCCGCGGCAGCAGCGGCATCCTCCTCGCTGACTATGTTTTTTGCCCATGTGCCGCTCTTTACAAGGATAAAGCCCACGACACACTTGAGCAGCTCGGTGCTCTGGCAGATGATGAACAGCGGAATGATGGGTAGGGAGGTATATGTGCTGATTGCCCATGTTATCGGGATCATTATCGCCCAGACAAAGCCGCTGTCAAACAGGAAGGTGATAAGCGTCTTGCCGCCCGAGCGGATGGTGAAATAGCTTGCGTTCATGAATGCCTGGAAGGGCATCAGGCAGGCGTTGGCGCACATGAGCTGTATGGCGATGGTGCGCACATCGCCGGTCTGGTTGTAGATTACGGGGATGAGAGGGGAGACCAGCGCGACGATCACGCCCACGCAGGCGCTGAGCACCACCGAAAAGGTGATGAGCTTGACGGCGCTGCTTTTGGCTTCCTCAATGCGGTCTGCGCCCAGCTGCTGCCCGAGGATGATGGCGATGGCAGTGCCCATGGAGAGGAACACCACCGAGAAAAGGTCGCTGGCGGTGCTGGAAATGTTCAGCGAAGCCATGACCGAGATACCACGGGAGGAATAAAGCTGGCGCATGGTCGCCATGCCCGATGCCCACAGCAGCTCGTTGACGAAAAGGGGCATACCTTTACGGGTGATCTCAAGGGTGATGCGCATGGGGATGTACATACTTCTGAATGCGCCCTGCAGGAATACGAATTCCTTCTTTCTGCGGAAGGCGCCGACGTACACGATTATCAGCTCAACGCAGCGCGCGATGACCGTGGCGACCGCCGCGCCCACAACGCCCAGCTCGGGTGCGCCGAATTTGCCGAAGATGAGAATGTAGTTGAGCACGAGATTGACAAACACTGCCGCCACGGAAGCCAGCATGGGCAGCTTGGCTTCTCCTGCCTCGCGCAGCGTGCCTGCGCAGCTCTGCACAAGGGCAAAGGGCAGCAGCCCCAGCAGCATGACCATCAGATAACTGTGACCCTCGGACAGCACCAGCGCCGGGTCAAGCCCCGAGCCGTCGTCCTCTATGTACAGCGAGATCATGTCGCTGCCGATGCACAGAAACAGCCCGATGGCAGCGGCACAGATTACAAAGCTGCAGATTATCTTGAAGCGGAAGGAGTAGCGCACGCCGTCGTTGTCGCCCTTGCCGTAGTATTGCGCGGAGAAGATTCCGGCACCGGACACTGCACCGAAGATGCACAGGTTGAAAACGAACATCAGCGTGTTGACGATGGACACGCCGGTCATGGCTTCCGTGCCCACCTTGCCCACCATGATATTGTCCAGCAGGCTGACAAAGTTTGTTATGCCGTTCTGGATCATAACCGGCACGGCAAGAGCCAGCGTCTGCCGGTAAAAGGCCTTGTTGCCCCATAGCTTGCTCATTGATTCTTCAGTTCCTTTCAGTATATATGCGCGGGCTACCTGTGTTTTCGGGCAGCCTTGCGCGCCGCGCGGTCTTCCCGGACCGTCTGCTTTACATAGCTCAGCACCTCGTCCTCGCCCTTTTCGGCAACCATGCGCAGCAGATCCTCGATGCGGTCGGAGGTCGCCGGGTGTATCATACGGTTGGGTTTTGCAGGGAGAAAGTATTTCAGCGGTGCGTCGGGGGAGTAATTCTTTCCGTTATATATTCGGCTGGCGGCAAGCCGGTCGCACAGCATCTCCACCACATAACGGTAGGGCATCTCGATGGAGCGGATCTTGCCGCGGACGGCAGGATCGTAGTCGGTCCAGTATTCAAAATGATGGCGGTTGCGTCCCTTGTGGTGCATCCACGCGCTTGAATAGCCGATATCCTCGCGCTCGGCTTCGTTGGGACTGCGATAGCCCTGATAGTATTTCACTCCTGCGAAGAACTCCGTGGGAGTGTATTTTGATAGATCATGCCGCAGCCCCTGCCAGAGTATCCCGGCACGGGCGCAGTAGTATATCACCGTGTGGCGGTGCTTTGTGATGGTGCGGAAATGCCGCACGGCACGCACCAGAGCACAGGGTCGTTTGTTTTCGGTTGTCTTGCTCACATCAGCTTCCCCGCATCCGATTCATTGATAAACATTCCCGTGTATCTCTCCACGGAGAATACATTGGAAAAATGAGTGCACTTGCACAGCAGCAGATAATAGATATTCAGTCCGCAGCCGCCCAGACACTCGATGTTTGCCTGACCCTTGGAGATGATCACGTCGGCGGAATTGAGCAGGTTAAGCGTTTCCTCGGGCAGAGAGGGGATCCATGTGCCCGGGGTCGCGGTGCCGTTGTCCACCACGTCAAAGAGCTTATCCAGTCCGACCTGCTCAGCATCCTCACGGGTGACATCGTTGAGGATGGGCGCGCCGCGTACCATGAAGGTCTTCTTCACACCCGGCCAGCGTCTGTGCAGCTGTATCATCAGCAGCTTGTCCAGGACGATCTCACCGCAGTTGTCGGCGATATACAGCATACTGCCCGCCTTGTCCATGTCTGCGACGAAGCGGTCGTAGGTCTCCTCGTCCAGCGGATCATTCGCGGCATTGTCGAGGATCTCATTGAACCTCTCCGGCTCAAAGGATTTCTCCGAGCCGAAATCGATGTAATTGCCTGCACGGGCGTACAGCATGGCGGTGCGCAGGGGATCGTCGCTCTCCTCGATGCGTCGGGCGATATCCGCCTCCATATCCAGCATCAGAGCGTTGTAGTGCTTCTTGATGGCGGCGTATTTTTCCGTCATGCCCAGATATCTGTCCTCCAGGTCACGGCATCGGGCGGAAAAGACGGGAGCAGGCTCGTCCGAATCCACCGACAGCAGCCGCATGGCTTCGAGGATATACTCCAGCCTGTCGCTTTCCTTTTCGATGGATGCCGCCTTTTCAAAATGCCGCTTCATCAGGCACTCAACACAGAGAAAATGCCGCTTCATTGCCTACCTCCGTCAATGTGATTCTTAAGCTGATATTTTACCATACAAATATAATGCGGTCAATATTGGCATAGAGCAAAAACGTCAGAGTAAAATTCTGAAAAAGTCTGGGAATCTGCAAAAAAATAAAGCCATTATCCGTCTAATATGTGAAAATGAAAACCGGTAATCATTTTTCTCAGGGAGGTGAGCCGGTGCAGAAATTGATCAGGCAGGCGGCGTCGGGCGATGACAAGGCGTTCATCGCTCTGATGGACAGTCATCGGCAGACCATGTACAGGGCGGCGCGGAGCTTTCTTTCGGAGCAGATGGACATTTTCTTTGACCTGCAGAAAATCGCCCCGTATGCCGGATACAGCTCCGACATACGGGGTGATGCCCGTTATTCGCCTGTCAGCATATTTTCAAGATCGCTCTGCGCCTGCTCCGCGCTGATGCAGCGGATGGCGCGGATGCCCAGCCGCTCCGCCGCCTCGCAGTTCTCCGCGCGGTCGTCGATGAACACACATTCCTCCGCACGCAGGGAGTATTTCTCCAGCAGCAGGCGGTATATCCCTTCGTCGGGCTTCATCACCTTCACCCGTGAGGACACCACCATGCCGTCCACATAGGGCATGAAGTCAAATTCCCTGCTGTGCACATCGAACATCCAGTCGGGATAATTGCTCAGCAGATAAACGCCGTATCCGCGTTCCTTCAGCCCGCGCAGCCACGCCGCCGAGCCGCTGCGCAGGCGCACCAGCCCGTCAAGGTCGCGGAAATAGCTTTCGATTTCCTTTGCGTACTGCGGCGAGAGTGCCTGCATATCGGCTATGACCTCGCTGTGATGGCGTACGCCCAGATCCAGCTCGTCCCACAGCGGATGCAGAACCATGTAATGGGTCAGCCGCTGGATGCAGTCGCCGGAAAAGCCCAGATCCATCATGTGCTGCTTCCAGCTGAAATCTACCAGCACGTTGCCGATATCGAAAATTACATTCTTTATCATATCATTCATTCCTGTCTGTCAGAATCGCCGCCCGTCGTCTCAGCGGAGGAGATCAGCTCCCACTGCCGCGCTATCCGCTCCCTCAGCTTATCCACAAGGGCGGCAGGGGAGAGCAGCTTTATCACCGGTCCGAAGGACAGCAGCCGTATCAGCAGCTCCGGCTCATCCGACGGGTCGTAGTATATCGAGCAGAGGTACTTGTCCTCCTCATCCAGATAGCGCGTGCGCTTTTCGTAGCTGGAAAACTGCAGCATGAACCGCTCAAGGGCATTGCGCCTGTCCACCAGCTCCACCACCGCAGGCTCGGAGCACCGCATCTGCATACGCAGTCCGTCGATATCCACCTCGCCGTCATAATGCTCACGGGAGGGGCGCAGGCTTTCGATCCGTCCGAGGTTGACGGTGGCGAGGAAAACTGCCTTGCCGTAGCGGATGAACATGGCGAACAGCCGCAGCTTGTCGTCCTTTGCGGAATACTCAAGACGGCAGGGCAGAAAATCTCCGCTGACCTTTCTGCCGGTGCCTGCGGTATAGCGGATGTACAGCAGCGTGCGCTGACGGATGGCGTTGAGGATTATTCGCAGCCGCGCGGAATATCCCGAATTATCGTAGCTGTCGCCGTCGGAGGAAACACCCACCGCCTCGATGCGCTGAGTGTCATAAAGCGGAGCGCAGTCCAGCGCGTCGGCGATCTGACCGCGCTCGTTCTCGCTGAAAAACGCCGCGCACCGCCTGTCCTCAAGCATGGCGCGCAGCCATGCTCTCTGCAGGTGGGTCAGCGGCAGGTTGCCCTGATGCTTCGTGACCGAGGAATACAGCCCGTCGTCGTTCCTGCGCAGCAGCTGCCAGTCGCCTGAGGTAAGCTTCGGCACGATGTACAGCGCGTTCTCGTCGGAGGTGTGCTGCCTGACGATGCCTGCGATTTCCTGCTCGCTGACGGGAGCGCGTGATGCCTGTGCCAGCACCGCCGCCACAGCCCGATAGCTGTCGCCGTATATCTCAGAGAAGTGTTCCATTGTCCGCCTCCTCCTGAGAGTACATCTCTTTCATGAGCCTGATGTCGCTGTAGAACTTGTCCACCACCGCGCGGTTGGTGCCCTCAAGGGAGATTATGCGCCCTACGAAGGTCTTTATCCACGGCATGACCTCGTTGGAGTCGTACACCTCCACGGTATATAGATATGTATCGCGGTCGACGCGCAGCAGCTCGCCCGAACGTCCCTCGCGCCGGATGCGGTCAAGGACGAATTTTTCCTTTTCTTCGTCTATGCGCAGCTTCATGCACAGCTGTTCGATGCGCTGACTGCCGCTGTAGGACACTCCCCAGCGCTTCGGCGCGGTTTCTTCGGCTTTGGCGTGATATCGCCCGGGTTCGGGATGCGGCTCCAGCGGATGTACGCTGTCGATGCAGTCGATGCGCAGAGTGACCAGACGGTGCACCCGTGGCTCGTATGCGGCAATATACCGCCTTCCCGTCTGCACGCTGTCAAGGATGCGCAGGGGCAGACGTTCCGCGTCAAAGCTGTGAGTGCGCTTGTTTGTGCCCTCTATGCGGCACATTCTGCCCTCACGGATGTATCCCAGCAGCTCCATCGTGATGCCGTCGTCCAGAGTGTGGGCGATGGACTGATGTCTGAAGCGGAAGGGCGCGTCGTAATTTTCGAGATTGTCTATGATGGTGCTGCCGATATATCCGCCCACGGACACCTGACTGAAGAACGCTACGGCGTCGTCCAGCCGCTCGCGGTAGGGCAGAGCGTCATATCCGCAGCCGCTCAGACGATATTTCAGTGCCTTGCCTTCCTTTTCGGAACAGAGGATGCCCTCGCGTTCGTATTCGCGCAGCTTGCCGCGAACGGTCTGCAGGTCGAACACCGCGCCGTATTCCTCGGACAGCGCCTCGGTCAGCTCGGGAGCGGACAGTGCCCCTCCGTCACCGAGAGCGTCGGCGAGCAGAAAGTGCAGCGTGATGTCGTTGTCGGTAAAGCTCTTGCTTTTCCACGCAACGAACAGAGGGTTCGAGCGCACCGACGCGCTGTCCAGGGAGATGCACACGCTCTTGCCCTTGACGGTGTTGTCAAAGCGGATGTAATCCCTCAGCCAGCCCTCGATGCGGCGGCGCTCGTTGTCGTAGGTGCGCGCCGACTTGCGGTCAAAGTCCCTGCGCGTACGGAATCCGTAGAGGTAAAGGTCGCGCATATAGCCGCGCACCTTTGCCAGATTCTTTATCCTGTCGCGATAATCGGACAACGGTCTCACCGCCCTTTGTATGAATTCTCCTGCCATTATACTCCGAAAAGCGCGCCGCCGCAATATACCTGCCGGCTGAAAAAGTACCGGATGATCTGCGTCGTTTTTTGCGTGACATGAGATGTCGCAGCTTTTTTTACATGATAAACGATTTTGCCGATGGTAATATATGGGCACAGTCCGGACAGCACCGCCGGACGCCAATCCAATCAAAACGGAGGTGACGAAACTCATGTTCGTTATCAATGAAGAAAACAGCAGAGTGCCCGTAAAAGTATGGCTTCAGAGCAAAGAAGACCTCGATAAGACCTGCCTTGAGCAGGCGATGAATCTTTCCCGTCTGCCCTTTGTGCACAAGTGGGTCAGCCTCATGCCCGATACCCACGCAGGTTACGGTATGCCCATCGGCGGCGTGCTTGCCGCCAAGGGTGTGATCATCCCCAACGCGGTGGGCGTTGACATCGGCTGCGGCATGAGCTTTGCCGCCACCAATATCCGCCTTGATTCCATCGCCGACGTGACCACCGGCAGCGGCTCGCTGCTTAAGATGATCGTGGGCGAGATCATGCGCAACATCCCCGTGGGCTTTGATCATCACGAGAAAAAGCAGCCCTCCGCGGTCATGGACGATGCCTTTGCGCGCGCCGAAGCCTTTATGTCCCAGCCCCAGCTGTTTGACAGCCTGCAGGACGGCTACTATCAGGTGGGCACCCTCGGCGGAGGCAATCACTTCATCGAGATCCAGGTGGACGACGAGGGCTATGTTGGTCTGATGCTCCACTCGGGCAGCCGTCATTTCGGTCTGACCGTCTGCAAGCACTTCGGACGCATAGCCGCGCAGCTCAATGAGCGCTGGCATTCCTCTGTCCCTGCCGAATGGCAGCTGCCCTTCCTGCCGGTGGACACCGACGAGGGAAAGGACTACATCACATGGATGCAGCTGGCAATGGACTTTGCCGCCGAAAACCGCCAGCGCATGATGGACGTGGTCAAGGATATCTTCCTGCGCAGGGTGTACGACTTCACCCGTCAGCAGGCTGAATACACCACCGAGATCAACTGCCACCACAACTATGCAGCCATCGAGCACCACTACGGTGCCGACGTGTGGGTGCACCGCAAGGGCGCTACCCGTGCCCGTGCAGGCGAGCTGGCGGTCATCCCCGGAGCCATGGGCTCCTACAGCTATGTGGTTGAGGGACTTGGCAATCCCGAAAGCTTCTGCACCTCCTCCCACGGGGCCGGCAGACAGTATTCCCGTAAGGGCGCAACGGAGAAGTTCTCCGTGCAGACCGTCATGGACGACCTCGCCGCTCAGGGTGTTGTGCTGGGCAAGCGCAGCAAACAGGACGTTGCCGAGGAAAGCCGCTTTGCCTACAAGGACATCGACGCGGTCATGGCAAACCAGACCGACTGCGTCCGTCCGGTCAGGCGACTGAAAACCGTCGCCGTGGTCAAGGGCTGATTATTTATTATGGATAAAGGACCGTGCGGTCTTTATCATATAGCCGCAGCGGACTGGGTCAGAAATCATGTCAATGACCGTCCGCAGGGTGCCTGCCGGTAGGTCAGGGTATGCCGCGGCTTCCGGGATAGCGTAAACCGCTTACCCATCATTTGGAGATGCCTAATAAGCATTGAACCAATATGTAAAAGAGAGGGAAGGTCTGTGTCTCCGGTCGAGATTTCGGTCTGCGTGCAGGCGAAACCGGCGACAGCGCGGCCGCAGTCCTGCGGCGCGAGGGATACCGCTGCTGTCTGCATGGCGCCATTCGTTATGAACCGCGCCATGGAGCGTCAGCTCAACTTGTGCCCCACCGCGGAAGCGCGGAGGCTCAGCCCGACCCGACGCGTAATTACGGGCACCGCCCGTTGAATATGGGAACGAATGATCGGATGCATTGATTGAATGAAAGGGAGAATGAATATGAAGTACATAATCAACGAAAACCAGATAGGCTACCTGACCCGCAACGGCGTATTCCGCAAGGTGCTGGAGCCGGGCAGATACAGCTATCTGCCTGCCATGGGCTACGACGTAAAGGTCGTGTCCGCAAAGGGCGAGGTGGATACCTGCGGCATCCCTGCAAAGAAGCTGCAGCAGGACGCTTTCTTCGCGGCAAACACCGTGGAGAAGACCGTCCCCTCCGGTTCCTTTGCCTTCATAATCGCCGACGGCATCCCCGTCAGATGCGTCACCGCAGGCACTGCGCTGTGGTGGAAGCTGTTCGAGGACGTGGAGATCAGGATGGTCACCCCCGAATCTCCCGAGATCTCTGCGGATTTCCCCCGCGAGCTGCTCAATGCCGCCAATATCTCCGTGGTCAGCCGTCTGGCTGTGCCTGTGGGCGCGGTGTCCATGCTCTACTACGACAATACCTTTGTCCGTGAGCTGCCCACCGGTGTCTACTGGTTCTGGAAGAACGGCGTGGAGGTGACCCACCGTCAGGTG
>SVPO01000098.1 GCA_015065795.1 Oscillospiraceae bacterium
GAGACCGACCTTGGCGATCTTATTGAGAGTAAGGATTTTTTTCTTATCCATGATTATACTCGCTTTCGTAATATATATTCCGCGATGAGCGGTGTGTGATCGACAGTGAGATTACTTGTTTTCAGCCTCGAACTTCTTCATGAACTCAACCAGAGCCTCAACGCCCTCAACAGGCATAGCGTTGTAGATGGAAGCTCTCATGCCGCCGACAGAGCGGTGACCCTTCAGGTTGACGAAACCGGCAGCCTTGGCCTCGGCGACGAACTTGGCATCAAGCTCCTCGTTGCCGGTGACGAAGGTGACGTTCATCAGGGAACGGTCTTCCTTGTTGACGGGGTTGCTGAACATCTCGGAATTGTCGAGGAAATCGTACAGCATGGCAGCCTTCTTCTCGTTGATGGCCTTCATAGCCTCAAGACCGCCCTGAGCCTTGACCCACTCCAGAACCAGACCTGCGATGTAGATGGTGTAGCAGGGAGGAGTGTTGTACATGGAACCGGCATCGGCGTGGATCTTGTAGTCCAGCATGGTGGGAGTGGACTCACGGGCGTTGCCGATCAGATCCTCGCGGATGATGACGAGGGTGACACCGGCACCGGCGAGGTTCTTCTGAGCGCCTGCGTACAGAACGCCGAACTTGGAAACGTCGATGGGCTCGGAGAGGATGCAGCTGGAGATGTCGCCGACCAGGGGAACATCACCGGTATCGGGGAACTCGGTGAAACGAGTGCCGTAGATGGTGTTGTTGACGCAGATGTGGAAGTAGTCGGCGTCGGGAGTGAAGGTAGCCTTATCCAGCTTGGGGATATAGGAGAAGGTGGCGTCCTTGCTGGAGGCAACGATGTTTGCCTCGCCGTAACGGGCAGCTTCCTTCTGAGCCTTGGTTGCCCACTGACCGGTGAGAACGAAGTCAGCCTTGCCGGACTTGTTCATCAGGTTGAGGGGCAGCATGGAGAACTGCAGATGGGCACCGCCCTGCAGGAACAGGACCTTGTAGTTGTCGGGAATGTTCATCAGCTCGCGGAGCAGAGCCTCGGCGTTGTCGATGATAGCCTGATATTCCTTGGAACGGTGGCTCATCTCCATAGCGGACTGACCGGAACCGTTGCAGTCGAGCATTTCAGCGGCTGCGCGCTTGAGAACGTCCTCGGGCAGAACGGAAGGACCTGCGGAAAAATTGTAAACTCTTGCCATGGTGATAATACCTCCGAAAAAAGTTTTGTTGACGTACCGCGAGGGTACAGAATGCGATTGACCTCATTATATGTGAACGGCTGTCGAATGTCAACCTTTATTTTTATGATTGTTAATTCATTAACAGGTTAAATCCCGAGAAACCTTGTGTTTTTGCGGTTTGCGCGCATTCCGGAAACAATATTGTTAAAAAAATGACGAAGTTTCCGCGAAAATTATGCACGCGGAGCACCGTCCGGCAGCCCATGCAGGTCACCCTGATTCCGTGCGGCTCCCATACAGGGTGAAAGCCGCGATGACAAAATCCGGGAAGAAAAGCAAATAGGCAGGCAAAAAGGCAAAAAAGGTTTGACAAATGAACAGAAAAACAATATTATTTATGTGTATGCACACTGAGTATGCGGTCTGGTGACCGCAATAATTGGAGTATTGGAGGAAACATAATGCTGGGTTGCTACGATTACACTGTAATCGCCACATATATTTCGGTTCTGTCCGCGCTGAGCGGCATATTCTTCTGTGTGGCGGGAAAGCCGGATGCGGCGGTGTATTGCCTGATCACTTCCGGTCTGCTTGACATGCTGGACGGTCCCATTGCCCGAAGCAAGAAAGACCGCACAGCCGTTCAGAAAGCCTTTGGCATCCAGATCGATTCCCTGTCCGACTTTATGGCATTCGGCGTGCTTCCTGCCGGAATTCTCTTTTCCACATGGAGCAATGACTGCGGCCTTGAAGGCTGGAGACTTCCGGTGGCAGCCGGAGCGTCTGCTTTCATCGCCCTGACCGCCCTTATCCGCCTTGCCTACTTCAACGTGGTGGAGGAGATCCGCCAGAAGGAGAGCCAGGGCAAGCGCCGCACCGAGTTTGAAGGTATGCCCGTTACCACCATGGCACTGATTCTGCCTGCGGTGTATATGTTCAAGTTCCTGCTGGAACCCCTGCAGGGAGGACTTACCGCTTATATTCTCACCGCCGTCATCGTCATCAGCGGCTTCCTGTTCATCAGCCGCATCCGCTTCGGCAAGCCCGGCGGCAGAGGCATGATCATCATGGGCGTCATCGGTGCATTTGAGCTGGCATTCATCCTGTTCGGTGAGAGCATCATCACCGGAGTGATGTCCAGATGAGCAGCCGTGTGACCAGTCATCCTGACAACGAACTGTCAGGGGCTCAGAAATTCTTCTACTGCAACCGCTTCGGCAGACTGCTGCTGAAAGGCATACTTGTGCGTCCGTGGGTGTCCAAGCTTGCCGGATGGTATATGGACGGCAGAATGTCCACCATGCACGTCAAGGGCTTCATCCGCAGCAACGGCATCGATATGAGCGATTACCCCGAGCGGAAATACCGCAGCTTCAACGACTTCTTTACCAGAACAGTCAAAGAGGGCGCGCGCCCCATCAACGAAGATCCCCATGCGCTCATCGCCCCCTGTGACGCCCGTCTGTCGGTATATGAGATTCAGCCCGACAGCAGCTTTTCCATCAAAGGCGGAAGATATACCGTGGCAGGACTGCTGCGCTCCGAGCAGCTGGCAAAGCACTACGAGGGCGGACTGTGCCTGATTTTCCGTCTCGCGGTGGACAACTACCACAGATATTGCTATATCGACAGCGGCAGAAAGGGCACCAACGTCTTTCTCAAGGGACGTCTGCACACCGTGCATCCCGTAGCTCTGAAGGTGTGCGATATATATAAGGAAAACTCCCGTGAATACTCCATCCTGCGCACCGACAACTTCGGTGATGTGGTGCAGGTGGAGGTCGGCGCCATGATGGTGGGACGCATCTGCAACAACCATCAGGAGGCTTCCTTTGCGCGCGGCGAGGAAAAAGGCCGCTTCGAGTTCGGCGGCTCCACGGTGGTTCTGCTGCTGCAGAAGGGCGTGGCTGAGCTTGATCCCGAGTTTGCGGAAAACACCGCACAGGGTCTGGAAACAGCCGTTCGAATGGGCGAAGCCATTGGCCGCGCCGTCAGGAACTGATTGCCTGAGAACTGTACCGATACGGTGAATCAGAATCATCGGCACAGACAAAAATATACTTATCAGCGGCTGCGAAGATGCCGCGTACGGAAGGAAAGAAAACCCATGAAAAAAGCATTCACCAGCAAGCTGCTGGCTCTTACCGCAGCTCTCGTTGTCATGACTTCTCTGACCGGCTGCTTCGGCACCGCCGCTCCCCAGCAGAGCACCACTGCTCCCACTACCACAACTGCTCCCGCGGAACCCGTGTCCGGCACCGACGCTGCCAGCAACTCCGACGTGGTTGTTGACGACGCCACCGCAGCCAACATCGCCATGGAGTCCTATCTTGACGGCTTCAACACCGGCGACGCTGCCGCACTTGCCGACGCTACCTGTTCTTCCACCATCTCCGCCTATCTCAAGAACAACGGCAAGGACAAGAACTTCCTGGTCAAGAGCTTTGAGAAGTCCATTGCGAATATGCACAGCAGCGTTGACGGCACCTTCTTCCTTGATTACGATTATTCCGTCACCGACGCAAACGCCGATCAGGTCAATGTCTTCCGCTTCGAGATCGAAGCCCTGAATGCAGGCGACGGTGAAAAGGTCGAGGCGCTCAAGTTCTACAACGTCACCATGAAGCTGGCTTCCGTTGCCAGTGCCAGTGATGTCACCAGCAGCGGTGATCTGGTCAGCGGTGCAGATGTCACCGAGAAGGAAAGCACTCAGGTTGAGATGCGCGTCTACAAGCTGGACGGCAAGTGGTACGTTTTCGCTGTCTGATGACGGCGTGATACAACTCAGACGAGGGTATAATCAATGAAAAAGCGTATGAATAGCGGTCTGCGAGCTCTGCTTGCTTCGATCCTGATCATAATTACGGTGATGAGCCTGTCCGGATGCCTGTTCAATGCTCCTCCCGAGGATCCCAACGCGCCGAAGCCTATCCCTATGGATCAGCTGTCGGAGGACGATCGCGCGGCTGCGGACGCTCTGATAAAGTATTTTGACGCCTACTCCGCAAAAGACGTGGAGACCATGGCCGATTCCCTGTGCAGTGACTGCCGTCTGCGCCAGCTCAATGAGGCCAACGGTGCCACCAGAGACAATTTCGTCGAGCTGATGAAAGGCAATGTTTCTGCAACCGATGCTGAGTTCGGCGAGAATGCCAAGATGATGTACGACAAGGACACCATGACCGTCACCAATGCCGACGAGTATGTGGAGACCCTCAACGAGGAATTCCGGATCGACACGGCAAATGAGCCTGCGGTTGACATGGCTCGCATCGTTACTGCTACTGTATGGTTCGAGGTGGCTTTCGGCAATCAGGAAGGCACCGAGACCGGTTCCATGCTGGTTTACCGCTACAACAACGAGTGGTTTGTCTACGGCTACGCAGGATAAATAGCATAAGAAAACGGAACTGCCCAGAATGACGGTTCCGTTTTTTGTTTGTCTTTTCTTTTGGGAAACCAAATTGCAGACTGCCGAAAAAGCGCATAACCAAGCCAATGCAACCTGCAGCTTGCATTTGGAAATCGCTGGTTGGTTGTATTATGGCAGCAGTGATGGTACGATTTCAGCGGCTGAAAGGTCAATAAATTATCGAGGTGTACGAAACATGACAACAGGCGACAAGCTGGCGAAGCTGAGAAAGAACGCCAACTACACACAGGAACAGCTGGCGGAGATTCTGGGCGTCTCACGGCAGGCGGTGAGCAAATGGGAATCGGATCTTGCCTTCCCCGAAACAGAAAAGCTCATCCGTATCAGCGAGCTTTACGGCTGCTCACTGGATTATCTCCTCAAGGAAAACAGCGAGCCGGACGCGGAGACAAGCAAAGTGCAGCAGAAAGAAGACGACCGTTCTCTTTTCACCCTGCGCGTGCGATTCCCTCAGGAGCGAAAAAGCGACCGCATCCTGTGGGGGATGCCCCTCTATCACATCGGCAAAAACGCCCACGGCGTGTTCGCTGTAGGACTGAACGCAAAGGGGATCGTCGCCCTCGGGATGAAAGCGCGCGGTGTAGTATCGGTCGGTCTGCTTTCCATGGGCGTGATATCATTCGGCACGCTCTCGCTGGGACTGCTGGCGTTCGGCGTGTTCGCGCTGGGCTTGGCAGCTGCGGGAGCCATTGCCGCCGGAATAATCAGCGCAGGCGCGATAAGTGTGGGTGTATTCTCCGTGGGCGCCATCGCTGTGGGTGACTTCTCGGTTGGCGCGCTGGCAGTGGGCAAGTACGGCGCCATCGGAGACAACGCCCGTGGGATGATAGCCATCGGAGACAGCGAAGCGCACGGCACCCTTTTTGAGAAGCTGGGCGAGCTTACGCCGCGGGAAACAGAACGGGTCAGCGAACTGCTGCGCAGCAGCGTGCCCGGCTGGCTTGGCTGGGCGCGCAGTCTTTTCGAAAGCCGCCTCGGATAACATCTGGTAATCCAAAAAGGCTGCCGCATTTTCTGCGGCAGCCTTCAGACTGTCGAAAAGACTCCAAAGGTGATACTTAAGTTTGGGTCAAGCCTTTTCAAAGGCTTGCGGTTTCCAAAGGCAGAGCCTTTGGGCGCTCTCCGCAGAGAGCGAAATACTCTTCGACAAAAACGCCGCAACCGTTGCGGCGCCGCAGGAGGGTAGACAAAACAGTCCGGTGGACTGTTTTGTTGCAGGGAACCCTCGGCGGGGGTTCCCTGTATCGTCCGTGAGGACGATGGCTGTGTATCAACTAATGATGAAAAACGGACTTTTTCTGCAAGCAAAAGGCTGCCGCATTCTCTGCAGCAGCCTTTTGCATATCCGGATTAATACTTGGTGGGATTGGCGGTGAGGTACTTCTTGACCATGAGAGCTACCTTGAAGACGATAGCATGGTCGAACTCACGCAGATCCAGACCGGTCAGCTTCTTGATCTTCTCAAGACGATAGACCAGGGTGTTGCGGTGGACGAACAGCTTGCGGCTGGTTTCGGAGACGTTCAGGTTGTTCTCGAAGAATCTCTGGATGGTGAACAGAGTTTCCTGATCCAGATTCTCGATGGAGCCCTTCTTGAACACCTCACGCAGGAACATCTCGCACAGGGTGGTGGGCAGCTGATAGATCAGACGGGCGATGCCCAGATTCTCATAGCTGATGATGGGCTTCTCGGTGTCGAACACCTTGCCGACCTCCAGAGCCACCTGAGCGTCCTTGAAGGAACGGGCAAGATCCTTGATGCCCACGACGGTGGTGCCGATACCCACGACGCAGTGAGTGTAGAACTCGCTGGACAGGGTGTCAACGATGGAACGGGCAAGCTTCTCCAGATCCTTGACCTCGATACCGGAGCGGATCTCCTTGACCAGAGCGATGTCGGTCTCGTTGATGTTGATGACGAAATCCTTGGACTTGTCCGGGAACAGGTTCTGGACGATGTCGAAGGTGGTCATGTCGGTTCTGGTGGTGATGCGGATAAGCAGGACAGCGCGGCTTACATCGGCGTTGAAGCGCAGCTCGCGTGCCTTGAGATAGATATCACCGGGCAGGATGTTGTCAAGAATGACGTTCTTGATGAAGTTGCCGCGGTCGAACTTTTCGTCATAATACTGCTTGATGGAGTTGAGGGAGACAGCAAGGATGGCGGCGTAGTTGGCAGCCAGATCGTCGGTGCCCTCAACAAAGACGGCGTATTCGGCGTGGGGATGGCCGCCGAAGGGCTTGTAGCTGTATCCGGCAGCTACAAAGGGCTCAGAGCCGCAAATCTGCTCGGCGGAGACATTCTCGCAAACCTCGCCGCAGAGGGTGAGATCGCTGCAGGCAATGGCAACGCCGGAGTCATCAACAACACCAATGGTGCGGTCGATGGTATCACGCATCTGATGAACTACTCCCTGAAACAGTCTGTTGGACATATTCATATCTCCTTATCCGCCGGAAAACCGGCAACAATTATCCTAAAGTATCCCGATGGCGAACAGCCGTCGGGCCCCTCTTAAATATGCAGCCGGAAACACTGTCGGCTACTCTAAACCTTTACTTATACATTCTATCTAAAATCAAACGGTTTTGCAAGCCTTTTTTTCGGAATAAACGAATTATTTTTGTAGCTTTATCCAAAGGGGTGCAAATATCTTGTATGGAACGGTCAAAATTCTTTTCGCCGCTGCGCCGGGGAGCAGCATTGCCGTACTTGCATTTTCCTCAGTCTGTGGTATACTGAATATATTCTTTACGAAACAGGGGGAACGTAACATGGCTGCAAAGGTCAGACGAGTGGAGGCTGACGTGCACACCACGAGGGTGGTCAGAGTCAACGCAAGGGTCAAGCCCACGGTGAACGTCAGGGTTCAGCCGGTCAAGCGCACCTTCTCGCGCTGCGACCTGCCCGAGGGAGATTTCCTGATGACCTACTACTATGTGGTGGATGCAAGCGGCAACTATGTGCCCGAGGATATCGACCGTGCCACCCATTACGAGCGCGTGATCTTTGACCGTGACGGCAACACCATCGGCAGCACCATGGGCAGGCTCAGTGACGAGATCCGCTGGTAATATCTCAACAGAAAAAACATCAACGGCTGCCGCGGATTCGGTTCTGCGGCAGCCGTTTTGCGTCACTGTTTCTGTTTTTTCGCGCGTCGCTTTTCTCTGCGCCGATAGCCGGCGATCACCGGCTTTTCCAGCGCGCGCTTGATCTTGAAAAAAGTCATGTGCTCCATCTGATAGGGCTCGGTGAGAATGGTGTACGCTCCCAGCAGATTGCCGCCCAGAATGTCGGTGAATATCTGGTCGCCCACCACGGCGGCACTGCGCGGCTCCACGCCCAGCTTTTCGCAGGCGCGGCGGAAACCGGAGGGGAGAGGCTTTTTGCCCTTGCTGACGAAATCCAGCCCGATGCGCTGCGCGAAGGGGGACACCCGCTCCTCGGAGTTGTTGGATACCACCACGAGCCTGAAGCCTTCCTCCTGCATACGGTGGATCCATTCGGTCACGCCGGGGGCAGGGTCGGGATTGTCGTGGGTGGTCATGGTGTTGTCGATGTCCAGCAGCAGCGCGCTGATGTTCAGCGAGCGCAGTAGCTCGGGGGTGATGTCGATCATCTTGCCCAGCATGAGCCGGGGAGCGAACAAAGGCATGGCTTACCCTCCTGCCGGATCAGAATTCGTAATCGATGCTGGCGCGGGAGATGCGCACCTTGCCCATGAACTTGCCAACTTCCTTATGGGCGGGATGGACTACGTAGGCGTTCAGACCCTCCATGTCGTCGTATTCAGCGGTGAGGATGATGTCGTAGTTGTCGGCGCTGGCGGCTTTGTCGTTGAGCTGCACGTCCATGGAGCGCAGGGTGGGCACGACGCCCATGAGCTTCTC
>SVPO01000099.1 GCA_015065795.1 Oscillospiraceae bacterium
GCTTTTTGGCACTCCCGGCGCGACTCGATACGCGCAGATGACCTTCGGTCATCCTTGATAATCGCTCGGAGATGGCTCTCTGCTATTGATTTATCGCATAGCACGGCGATTTTCGAGCGGTTCGATCGGCAGGGTGGGCGTGAAAAAGCGCCTGCTGCCGAATGGCAGCAAGCGCTTTTTGGCACTCCCGGCGCGACTCGAACGCGCTACATTCCGCTTAGGAGGCGGACCCTCTATCCTGGTGAGGTACGGGAGCAAATATTTGTCACACGACCGATATCCTGACAACACCCGTCAGTGATTATTCATTATATATCTTACCGCACTGAATGTCAATCAAAAACATCATACGGAAGAACCCACACAAACAGGCAGTAACAGCGCAGCAGATCATACGCTGTTACTGCCTGTTTAGCTGCCTCACAGTTATCCCGGCACGTTTCAATCTCTTTTTCAATATATATTCTCAAGCTCGCAGCGGAGCTGATCGATAATCCGCTTCTCCAGCCGGGATATATACGACTGGGATATCCCCATGCCGGATGCCACTTCTTTCTGCGTGTGCTCCTTATAGCCGTTCAGCCCGAAGCGCAGGTTCATTATATGTCTTTCGCGGTCTCCAAGTCTTGCCACCGCCTCCAGCAGCAGACTTTTTTCCGTCTGATCCTCAATGTCGCGGCTGACGATATCCGGCTCGGAACCCAGCACATCGGACAGCAGCAGCTCGTTGCCGTCCCAGTCGGTGTTGAGCGGTTCGTCGATAGATGTCTCCTGACGCAGCTGCGAGCTTTTGCGCAGGAACATGAGTATCTCGTTTTCGATGCAGCGCGAGGCGTAGGTCGCCAGCTTGATGTTGCGACTGGGACAGAAGGTATTGACCGCCTTGATGAGTCCGATGGTCCCTATGGATATCAGATCCTCGATGCCGGCACCACTGGATTCAAATTTCCGCGCAATATATACCACCAGTCTGAGGTTGTGGGTGATGAGCGGCTCTCTCGCAGATTCCTCGCCGCTGTCGATGAGATCAAAGATGCGCTGCTCCTCGTCCTTGGGAAGCGGCGCAGGCAGGGTCTCCGGTCCGTTGATGTACGCGACGCTGTCCTCTCTCCCCGACAGCGCGTGCAGCTTTTTCATTATATAGCAGCGCATACGGAACAGCATACGGTCGGCTCTGCGGAAGATATTCATAATCGTTCTCCTTTATTATATTAAGTATACCGCGTTCACAGCAGCATATCGGGATTGACTATCGCGCGGTAATCCCTGCCCACGCGTCCGGTTCTCAGCACGCCGATGTACGCGTCTGCAGTCTGCGCGCGTCCACCCGGCAGCGTTGCTGTCAGCCGCTCGGGGCGAAAGGCAAGCATCATTCCTCCCCCTCCTACTCCCGAATAGGGAATGACCCTGAGACGCGAGCAGGCTTCTCCACCATCAGGGTACTGCTCAAAGCCGTCGGGCAGCACGGGCAGCAGCGCGTCGTATTCCGCCACAATAACCGGCAGACCGGAAAAGGGTTCGCTGAGCAGATTGCCCGTGTCTATGATTGCATCCAGCTCTACGCAGCTGTCTCCACAGCTGACCGTCACTATGCATCGTGAGCGAATAAGGTTTCGTTTGCGCAGTCTGCCGGAAAAGAGCGACAGCAGCGCGTATGCTGCCACGGTGACCGCCACCAGCAGCTCCGGCGGTATATCAATATATACCGCGCCGTTGTTGACTATCAGCCCACGCGGCGCGGCGACCAGCCATATTGCCAGCATAAGTCCGGCATAGCATACCGTGACCAGCACCACATACATCGCCGTGCGCAGATATCTGCGCCAGCTGCGAAAGCCGAACGCCGTCAGGGTCATCAGTCCGCAGGCGGATGCGCTCAGCGCCGCACTGCACAGAAAGGGCAGCGGCGGCAGCAGAACCGAGCAGGAAAAGCACGCCCCCACAAACGCCCCCAGACACATCCGCGCCCTTGATACCGCCGATGCGGACAGCTGACCTGCGGCATACAGCAGAAAGTAATCCACCAGCAGATTCACCGAGATCAGCACATCAATATATATCGTCTGGCGCAAAACCGCTCCCCCTTCCCTGTTGCACAAAGATTATACCGCGCCGCTTCAACGTAAAAAGTCGCAATCGCGAACATATAAAGGCGATATTCTGACGGATAATATGTCTATTTCCACAATTTGCATTTTTTCGTGATTTAGTATTGACAACGGCGAATAACTGAATTATAATCACTATAGATTCTAAAATAGTAGTTCGAAAGAGCAACTACTTGAGAATCAACGACACATCTGCCGTTACGGATATCCGGAACCGGATCGGCAAACAGAGATCATCAAGGAGGATGATTAAGCATGATGATTCAATTCAAAAAGGGCGTGCTCGAGCTGTGCGTTCTCTCCATGCTCAAGCAGGACGATCAGTACGGTTACGATGTAGCGTCAAAGCTTTCCCAGAGCATAGATGTTGCCGACGGCTCCATCTATCTGGTTCTCAGACGGCTCAAGCAGGACGATTACGTTTCGTCCTATCTGGAGGAATCCTCCGGCGGACCGCCTCGCAAATACTACGTCATCACCCGAAAGGGTGAGCAGTTCCTCGATGAGCTTATTCTTGAATGGAAGCAGCTTGTGAACAGCGTTAACAGCATTATCGGAAACGACACCATGTGCGACGAAGTCAACGCAGCCATTGAGCTTGCCCAGAGCGTATCAGTGAACGGAGGTTACAACAGTGAACAAGAGTGAATTTATTGCGGCGATGGAGGCTCAGCTCCTCCGACTTTCCAAGGCAGACAGAGATGACATTCTCAACGACTACGAAAGCCACTTTGTCAACGGCGTAGCCGAAGGCAAGACCGAGGAAGAAGTCAGCGCACAGCTGGGCGATCCCGTTGAGCTGGCTGCCGTTTACCTCGAAAATCTGCCCGAAAGCGCGAAGGGTGCCCCTTACATCCCCGAACCCGAGGCTCCTGAGGCAAACAACGCATACAGAAACGACGCCCCCAACTACGGCGCTCCCACCTATGATGCTCCTCAGCAGAATCAGCCGGTATACACCGCTGCTCCCACCGCTTCTTCCGAACCCAATGCCGGCGGCATCGTTGCCGTGGTTCTGCTCTCCATATTCGTGGCACTGCCCCTGCTGTGGGTCATCTTCGGACTGATCATGGGCGCGTTCGGCACCTCTATCGGCTGCATGGCCGGCAGCGCGGCGCTGATCACTCTGGGCGCTACCACCGCAGGCTGGGGAGCCATGACTGCCACCGGACTTATCCTCATCGGCGTTTCCCTGATCGCTCTGTGCGTACTGTGCATCTGTCTGGGCATCCTTGGCATCAAGGGCACCATTCAGCTTGTCAAGTGGTACGTTGAGCAGTGCAAGAAGATGATTGGAGGTACCAAGTAATGAAATACAAATCCACAGTAACCGTAGCACTGACCAGCTTTGCGATTTTCTTCGCGCTGGCAGTTGCCGGCGGAATCTGCACCGCCGCAGGTTTTTCTGATTACGCAAAGAATTCCGGCGTAGTCGACAGCGTGAAGGATTTCTTTGATTACCTTAAGGATTTCCGCTTTACCGCTTCCGACGAAGACACCGAAAAGGCAAACGCGGATTACGTGCGCAAACTCGGCAGCGACGTTGAAAAGATCTCCGTCTCCACCAGCGGCTGCAGCGTTGACGTGCGCAACGGTTCCGAGTTTTCCGTGACCTTTTCCGGCAGCGTGACCGCCGGCAAGTTTGACGATCTCGATCAGACCGGCGGAAACAAGGCTGTATCCGCTGCCGATGCCGCAGCGGATTACGACAACAGCGGCATCATCAACGCCAGCTTCACCGACGGCGTGCTGAACATCAGCGTAGAATCCTCCAAGACCTTCAGCATCGTGGGCTTTGGCGGCAGTTCTGTCCCGGGACACGTCACCGTGACCCTCCCCGATACCTATACCGGCAGCTTTGAGCTGAACGACTGCTTTGCAGAGGTATCCGTTTCCGGCCTGGACCTTGACGAGCTTGCCCTCAACTCCTGCTTCGGCGAGGTTGAAGTGCGCAGCTGCGGCGCTGATATGCTCACTGTCACCGGTCTCATGGGCGAGGTCGAGGTGGATGGAAGCAGAATCGCCGGCGTTAATTTTGACAGCATCACCGGTGAGATCTCCCTTGACAACCTGTGTGCTTTCACCGTTGACAGCACGATCAGCGACGTCATGGGCGAGGTAACCATCGATCTGCCTGCAGGCACTCAGCTCGACGTAGATCAGAACGACGTGCTTGGCGTTGTAAGCATCGACCGTGCCATCACCAACGGCGCAGGAACCGCCTCCCTCACCGTTACCGACGTGGTGGGTGAAGTCAACGTGGAAATCGACGATTGATCATACTCATAACTAACCCCTCAGCACCCCCGACTCCGCACAGACGCGGCGTCGGGGGTGCTTTTTCTGTCTCTGCCCCTACCAAAAGCTTGTGCTATTCTTTATTTCGACAGGATTTTCATTCAATATATTGTGTTTTCGCGCTTTCTGTGGTAATATAGCCCTGTACATCCTTATGAAAGGGTAAGGCGAGCATGAAAATCTTCAAAATCGTCCATACAGCCGATCTTCACCTCGGCTCGTATTTTTCATCAACACCGGAGATCGCTGCCAACCGCAAGCTGGAGCAGCTTGACACACTGCGCAGAATCATCGCCATGTGCTCCGAGCACTCGGCTTCGGCTCTGCTCATTTCCGGCGATCTTTTTGACAGCCTGCGCTGCGACCGTCAGCTGCTGGCTGATGTGCAGGGTATTCTTGGCGAATGTCCCGTGAGAGTGTTCATCACTCCCGGCAACCACGACCCTGCCACTCCCGACTCCGCCTATCTTTCCGAAGGCTGGCCGGAGAATGTGCACATTTTCAAGGGCGGCATCGAATGTGTGGAGGTCCGCGAGGGCGACGTCAGCGCCTGCATCTGGGGACTGGGCTTCCGCCATTCCATCGAAGCCGAAAGCCTGCTTGCCGACTTCAAGCCCCGTGACAACATGATCAACATCCTCATGATGCACGCCGAGCTGGTTCCGGGCGAGACCGCAGAAAGCCGCTACAACCCCGTGACCTTTGAGCGTCTTGCGTCTCTGGGCGTTGATTACTGCGCTCTGGGTCACGTCCACAAGCCCGAGGTCAAATCCGCAGGCGAGTTCGTGGTGTGCAGCCCCGGCTGCCCCTCCGGACGCGGCTTTGACGAGACCGGCGAGCACGGCGTTTACGCCGGATATGTGGGCAGAGGCTTTTCCCACATGGAATTCGTGCCCACCGGCAGCAGAAAATATCTCATCGAGAAGATCGACGTTTCCGGCCGTGAGACCACCGACAGCTTTGCAGGAGCCGTAAAGGAATATCTGGCAAAGGTCGTCGGCGAGGACTGGCAGGAGAACATCTACGATATCACTCTCATCGGCGCCCTGAGCAAAGGCGTCCTGCCCGATTCTCAGGCTATCGCCCGTCTGCTGATGGACGAGCTGCATTACGCCCGGGTAACGGACATGACCACCACTGAGCTTGATCTGGACGCACTGATGAAGGACACCAGCCTGCGCGGTGCCTTTGTGCGCACCATTGTCAGCCGTATGGAAAAGGACGAGGGCAACCGCCGCAAGTACGAACGCGCGCTGCTCTACGGACTGCGAGCTTTTGACGGGGAGGTGCGTATCAGTGAGGATTACTGAGATATACATAAAGAGCTTCGGTAAGCTGCGCGGCGTGAAGATCACCCCCGTAGACGGAGTCAATATCATCTACGGCGAGAACGAAGCCGGCAAATCCACCGTTATGGCGTTCGTTCTGTCCATGCTGTACGGCGTGGGCAAGGGCGAGCAGCGCCACCGCTATGACCCCTGGTCAGGCGGACGCATGAGCGGCGTACTCAGCCTTGAATGTGACGGCAGGGAATACACCCTCACCCGCCAGTTCGGCGTTACCAAGGCAGCGGACAAAACCGAGCTGTGGTGCAAGACCTCCGGCGAGATGGTGGATCTGCCTCAGAACACCGAGCCCGGAACCTATCTGCTCAAGATCAACCGCGAAAGCTTTGTCAACACGGTGTTCATCGGACAGGCAGGCACGCCCATCCACGGCAACAACAACGAGATCCTTGCAAAGCTGACCAATCTCGCCACCTCCGGTGACGAGACCGCATCCCACACCGAGATATCCGAGCGTCTTGCCGAGGCGTCCGCCGCTCTGCGCTCACGCAGAGCCAACGCCATCATCCCGTCGCTGGAAAAGCAGCGTCAGGAGCTGCTGGAGGAGCGCGCGGTCATCAATCAGCGTGTATCCGAAGCCGAGACCCTGCGCGACGACCTTTCCCGTCTGAGCAGCAGGCAGACCCATCTGGAAGCGGAACTGGAGCAGATGCTGCGCAGCGACAGTGTCCAGAACGAATACCGCCGCCTTGCCGAGCTGCGTGATATCGCCGCCCGCCGGGAGCAGCTGGATGCTGTAAAGGAAAAATACGACAAGCTGCATGATGCCATGTTCTCCGAGGGCAGCATCAGTCAGGAATTCATCGAGCAGGCACGCAGCGATCTTGACCAGTACAACAGCCAATGTGCCGTGGTGCGCACCAAGCAGGAGCGTCTTTCCGAAATCGAAGAAAAGCTCCGCACCATAACACGCAACTCTCCCGGAAAGCTGCGCGTCATCAAGCGCAACGCCGACGAGATAAGCAACGCCATTGCCGAATACACTCCCCTTTCCAAGCGCAAGGCAGCCATCGAGCGCGAGATGGAAAGCCAGACAGCAGACACCGTACGCAGCCGTCTTTCTCTGCAGAGCGTCGTCATCGTCGCCGCAGCCGTGGCTGTCATCCTCTTTATGCTGGGCTTTATCAGCTCGGTGTTCTTCTGGCTGTTCGGTCTGACCGTTCTGCTCACCGGAGCGTATATATATGTCCAGAAAAAAGGCTTTTCGCTGGACGGCGCTCCAAAGGAGAGCATCGAACTGCAGAACATCAACGATTCCATGCGCGCCATCAACCGCAATATGCGCCCCGTTCTTGACGAGCTTGCCATCGCCAGCGTTGACGAGCTGGAGGGTGTGCTGCAGCGCATGAGCGACCAGCGCGCCCGTGTCAATGAGATCGAGCGCGAAAAGGAAGCCGTGCTCAACGACATCGCCTCCGAACGCGAACAGCTGGAGGAGGTCATGCAGCGTCTCAAGGATCGCATCTATCCGTATATGTCCGTGGAGAGCGACGACGATGTGCTGCGGGTCATCAACACTCTCAGCCGCGCTCAGATCGACCACGAGAAGCTTGAGACCAGATACAACTCCGAGAAGGAATCCTACGAGGCACTTCTTGCCGGACGTGATGCCGACGAGCTTATGCTGGAGCTTGAGGAGCTGACTGCGAAGCTGGGCACCGACGAGCCGCCTCAGATGGATGCCCGTCTCGCCGAGAACATCGACGACTGCCGCAGCGAGCTCGAGTCGGTGCGAATGGAGCTCGTGCAGAAGGAAACCTCTCTGGGTATGCTCAATTCCGATCCTCAGGAGCTCAACAAGATCAGCGACAACATCAAGACCCTGACCGGCCGCATCGACAAGTACGAGTTTGAATACGAGGCGCTTCAGGAGGCATCCAGTGCCCTCAACGCCGCGTTCGAGTCCATGCAGAAGGACTTCGGTCCCATGATCAACTACCGCGCCGGAAAGATCGTCAGTGAGCTCACCGGCGGCAAGTATCCTTCTGTGGTGGTATCCGAAAGCCTTGTGCCCTCCGTTGCCGAGCCCGGCGGCGGAAGCATCCGCAGCTGCTTCAACCTCAGCGCCGGTACTGTGGATCAGCTGTATCTCGCCCTGCGCCTTGCCATCTCCGATATGCTCACCGAGGAGAAGCTCCCTGTGATGCTGGATGATGCCTTTGCTCAGTTCGACGACAAGCGCATGACCGACGCCCTTGCCTACATCCGCAGGGAAAACGAGGCAGGCAGCATGGGACAGGTTATTCTGTTCACCTGCCACGACCGTCTGCTGCTCTCGGCAAAGGAAGTGGGTCTGACCGACGGTATCGTCCGTCTGCGCTGACCGATCCTGTTCTCCCCCGCGCCCCACGCAAAAGCGTGGGGCGCTTCCTCGATCTTCCGCTTTTCCGTAACCTTTTGGGCGTGGATGAATATATTGTATATCGAAAGGCACAACCCCAACGGAAAACGGCACTTTTTACGCAGAAATGCGCACTGCTCTGCGCCGAAAGATATAAATTTGAAAAAAATCACTTCTTTGGATAAATTCTTCTTGACAACCACATCATGTTGTGATATTATAAGCAAGCGGTTTTCGAGAGGGCGCTTTCGAGACAGAGTGTGACAGCTTTGTTGAATACGAAAAGCAGTCTCGGATCCTGATTTGGGAGCATAGCTCAGCTGGGAGAGCACCTGCCTTACAAGCAGGGGGTCACAGGTTCGAGCCCTGTTGTTCCCACCAAATATGGCCCAGTAGT
>SVPO01000100.1 GCA_015065795.1 Oscillospiraceae bacterium
CCGATGCGCGGGCGGCGGCGGAGCATATCCTCGCCATGGCGCGGCTGGGCTGCGCGGTGGTTGACATCGGCGGACAGTCCACCCGACCGGGACACACCGCCATCTCCCACGAGGAGGAATGGCGGCGCATCCGCCCGACCCTCGAGCTGCTCCGGGCGATGAGGGGCGAGGGAATTCCCTTGCCGCTGATATCGGTGGACACCTATTATCCCGAGGTGGCTCAGGCTGCGCTGGAGCACGGCGCGGACATCATCAACGACGTCACAGGCTTTGCCCACCCCGATATGCGCAGGATCGCAGCGGAATACGGCGCCGGCTGCGTGATAATGCACAGTGGGGACATCACCGGCTGCGGCGATCCCGTTTCAGCCGTCAGGGAATTTTTCGCCCGACGGGTGGAGCAGTGCGTGAACGACGGCATCGACCGCCGGTGCATCTGCCTTGACTGCGGCATAGGCTTCGGCAAGACCCGTGAGCAGGAAGTGGAGCTGCTGCGGCGGATGGGCGAGTGCCGCGTGGAGGGGCTGCCCCTGCTGGCGGCGGCGTCACGCAAGCGCGTCATCGCCCACATGATGGGCATCGACCTGCCGCCCCATGAGCGCGACGAGGCCACCCACGCCACCCATCTGACGGCGGTGAAAGCAGGCGCGGACATGGTGCGCGTCCACGACGCGGAGGGCGCCTGCGCGTCACTGAAAATCGAATGATAAGACGCTCCGCAGCAGGCAGCAAACCTGTTGCGGAGCGTTGTGTTTTGATGGGTGTATCAGAAGCCTGCCTTCTCTATGGCGAGCACGAGATTTCTGCCGTAGATCTCCATGCCAAGGGCGTTGGGATGGAGGTTGTCGAGGAAATACTCGGACAGGTGGGGCACCAGCGAAAAGCCGTCCACCACGGTGATGTTGTCGTAGCGCAGGCAGATCTTCTTCAGCTCGCGGCAGAAGCGTTCCAGCGTGGGCTGTCCGCCGGGGCAGTCGCCGCGCCAGATGGGGGTGATGGTCAGCACGGGAGTGTCGCCGTACAGCTCGTGGAGCAGGGCATAGTATTCCTCGATGCCGGTCATGTCCTCGTCGCCGAACTGGTTGGTGCCCATGGAGATGACTATCTTCTCGGGATCGAAGCCCTCGGGGCGCTCAAGGGCGTTCTTGTCGTAAACGTAGCCACCGATGCCCTGATTGACGATATCCCAGCCCAGCAGTCGGTTGGCAACGCTGACGTAGGTGTGCGCCGAGCGCAGGGGCCCGAAGCCCTGAGTGATGGAGTCGCCCATCCACAGCACACGGGGACCTTTCTTCGCCGGAGCGTATTCGCCGCCGATGGATGCATTGCGCAGCAGCACGGTGGCATCTGCAGGCAGATACAGCACCACGCTCTTGTCCCCCTCGGGCAGCTCAAAGCTGAGGGTGCCCTCGTCGGGGAGATCCCTGACGTAGCGGATGTCGCATATCTGTCCGTCCAGCATCAGCTCAAAGGAATCCTCCGAGCCTTTCCAGATGATCCTGTAATCCACGGAGAACGTACGCGCGTCGGTGGTGAATTCGATGGTCTTGGCGGTGGATGCATCGCAGCGCTCGAACCAGAAGTCGCTTGCCCTGCGGAAATATTCCATGCGCGCCTCGGGATACTGGAACGCCTGCAGCCAGCCGTCCTCGGTATCGGCAAAGCGCATGGCACCGAAGTAGATCTCCTGAAGCTGTGTGTTTGTAAGTATCATGATCGTGCACCTTTCCCTGTGTGAATATCACACCGTCATTTTCTTGAAATTGAGCTGCTGCTTTCCGCCTGTGTATCCGCAGCGGCGGTAGAATTCGTGGGCGGCGGTACGCGTCGCGCCCGACACCAGCCGCACCCCTGCGCAGCCGTCACTGAGCGCCCAGTCCTCCACCGCTTTGAGCAGAGCGGCACCGATGCCCTTTCGCCTGTGCTCCGCGCTGACGGCGATGCCCATGATGTTCTTCATGGGGTCGGCGTACAGCAGCTCGTAGTGCTGAGCGTGGACATAGCCCACCGCCTCGCCGCCGATTTCCGCGACGAATATGCGGTCGACGGTGGACGCCAGCAGCCGTTCCAGCCGCTCGGCTGTGCGCTCCTGCGGATAGTCGTAGCCCATCTCCTCGCGGTTGAGCTTATTCAGCGCCGAAGCGTCACGGGGTACGGCGATCCTTATCGTGTATTCCATGGAAAAACCTCCCTGCGGACTCGGAGGAAAGTCAATTGCCCATCCTTCGCCGCGCATCCTTATTTTATCCCATCGGACGGCACAGTTCAATATTTTTCTGTCCGCTGCGAAAAACAACGGTACAACCGCGGAGAATTTGACAACCATGCAATATATATGATATATTAATATGAATACATATCTGCAGGCAGCGCCGCCGGAAAAGGAGGAAAAGACAGTGAAAATATGCCTTGTGGGTTCCTCCGGAGGACATCTGACACATCTTTATATGCTCCGTCCGTTCTGGCAGGACAAGGATCGCTTCTGGGTGACCTTTGACAAGGAGGACGCCCGAAGCCTGCTGGAGGGCGAGCGGATGTACCCTTGCTACTATCCCACCAACCGCAGTCTGAAGGCGCTGATAAAAAACACCCGTCTTGCATGGAAGGTGCTGAAAGAGGAACGCCCCGACCTGATCATTTCCTCGGGAGCCGCGGTGGCGGTGCCCTTCTTTTATCTCGGCAAGCGCTTCAAGGCAAAGACCATCTACATCGAGGTCTTTGACCGCATCGATAAATCCACTCTCACCGGAAAGCTGGTCTATCGCGTCACCGACCGCTTTATCGTGCAGTGGGAGGAAATGAAGCAGGTCTATCCCAAGGCGGAGAATCTGGGCAGCATCTTCTGAGCTGTCGCCGCTAATCTGCCCGAAAAACCAGCGGAGGATCGCAATGATTTTTGTCACAGTGGGCACTCACGAGCAGCCCTTTGACCGGCTGCTGAAATATATGGACGAGCTTGCCGGCAGCGGAGCGCTGGGTGAGGAAGTGGTCATGCAGACCGGCTACACCGACTTTCAGCCACGGCACTGCCGGTGGCAGAAGCTCTATCCCTTCGGCGAGATGAACCGTCTGGTGGATGAGGCGCGCATCGTCATCACCCACGGCGGACCCTCCAGCTTTATCATGCCGCTGCAGCGGGGAAGGATCCCCGTTGTGGTTCCGCGCCGCGAGGAATTCGGCGAACACGTCAACGACCATCAGGTGGATTTCTGCCGTCAGGTGGCTCAGCGGCAGAGCAACATCATCGTCGTGGAGGACATCGACCGACTGGGCAGTGTGCTGACCGACTACGACCGTCTTGCCGCCGGTCTCAATCCCGACAGCGGCAGCAACAACGAACGCTTCTGCCGCGAATTTGCCGCGGTGGTGGACAGTCTTTTTGAGGATAAATAATATGCTGAAAGATAAGCATCGGGTCATCGAGGGTCTGCTGGGACTGCAGATGATCTGCTGTATGCTGGAGGAGATAACAGTATCCTTTGTCCCCTCCCTCAGGGTAATTTACTTTTTGCCGGAGCTGATCGGCGCGCTGTACATACTGCTCATGGCGCACGGCTTTTTCCGCCGGGGCGCGCGGCTCACCCTGCGCGGCGGTTCGGAAGGCGTGCTGCCGGCGCTGTATGCTGCGTGGGCGGTGGCAGCGGTGGCGTGGGGCAGCTTTGCTCCGGCGGAGATCGTCTCCCGTCTGCGCTACATCATCTTCGGCGCGGCGGCCTTTTACGCCGCACGCAGCTATCTGACCGACCGCGGCGGAATACGCATCATCAACCTGATGACTGCCGCGCAGGGGGTCAATCTGGTGCTGACGGTATATCAGAACTTCATCATGAAGCTGCATCCCGACTTCTGCAACGGCATCTTCGGCTTTGTCGAATACAACAACGCCGCTCAGGGCTGTTTCTGCGTGGCGCTGAGTGTGCTGGGTCTGTGCTGCTTCATCAGCGGCACATGGGGTCCTGCGAGGAGCTTTGCCCTCATCGGAATGTCCTGCGTGATATGCGCGGTGGCGGAAATCAAGATATACTTCGTGGTGTTCGCGGTGTGCGCCGTTGCCGCCGTGCTTCTCAAGCGTCACAGCCCTGCGGAAAAACGCCGCATCGCGCTGGGCGCGGCGGTGCTGGCGGTGCTGTTCGTCATTGCCTACAACATCATCGCCGTGGTGCTCCCCAACAACCTCTACACCTTCTTCAGCCTTGAGGGCTATCTGCGCTACGAGGGACGCACCGACTACGCCGGTCGTCTCAACACCATCCCCTTTGTTTTTGAAAACCTGTTCGGCAGCGATCCCGTGCGCGCCCTGTTCGGCGTGGGCACCGGCTCCGCCGCCGACGGATACATCTACGAGCTGGGCAAGACCTTTTCCGAGCTGGGCTTTGTTGGCGTGGCGCTGCTGCTTGCCGTGCCCGTGGGCGTGCTGGTGAGCTATCTGCGCTCCCGTGCAGGCGGACGCACTCCGGAAAAGCTGTTCACCGCCGTCTACGCCATCGCCTTTATCATCGCCATCGTGGCGTGGAACTGCACCTTTACGCGCTTTGCCTATCTTAATTTCTTCTTTCTGGGGCTGTGCAATGTCCGTCTGGGCGCTGACTCCGGAAAGCGGCTGCGCGGCAGGGAGAGTGTGTGATGGCAGCTTGCAAGGTTTCTGTGATCATTCCGGTGTACAACGCCGAAGACACCCTGCGCAGCGCCGTGGACAGTGTGCTTGGCGGCACGCCGGACGGCACGGAGCTGATCCTCGTCAACGACGGCTCTGCTGACCGCTCGGCGGATATCATCAATGAATACGCCTCACGGGAAAACGTCACCGTCATCCATCAGGACAACCGCGGTGTTTCCGCCGCGCGCAACTCAGGTCTTGACCGCGCCCGTGGGGAATACATCTGCTTTCTGGATGCCGACGACCTGATGGACAGCGACGCGGCGGAGTGTATGTACGCCTTCGCCCGTGAGCACGACCTCGACCTTGTCGCCTGCGACCACAGCGAGTTCAACGCCACCGTCTACGGCGGCAACCGCGGCAGCGACGAAGCCTTTGTCGCCCTGAACGACGAAGCCATCGGCGAGCGCTGTGCCCATCTGTTTGTAAAGAGCGCCTGCGCAAAGCTTTTCCGCCGCGGCCTTATCGAAGAATATTCCCTGCGCTTTGCCGAGGATATGCGGCTGGGCGAGGATCTTTTCTTCACCTGCGGCTTTCTGCGGCACTGCAGCCGCGTGGGCAAGGTTTCCGGAACGGGATACCGCATCCGCAACGTAAATCCCCTCTCCCTCTCCAAGCGGTATGTCCCCGATATGGAGCAGTCTGTCCTGCGCCAGCTGGAGCTGTGGGACGACCTGTGCCGGCGATTCCCCGGCGCGGAGCAGTCCTTTTTCAGCGCAGGGGTGAATATGCCCCTGAATCTGTGCGCCGGATATTTCAATAATTTCTATAAGCAGGACTGCACTCTGTCCGCAAAGGAAAAACGCAGACAGATGTCCGGCTTCCTGCGCGATCACCGCAGTCTTGTCAAGGCCTGCTGCGCCGTAAAGCCGGCAAACGCCCTGCAGCGCGTCACGCGCGCGGTGATAAAAACCGGCAGTCCGCGCATCATCGGCGGCTTCTTCGCCGCCAAGGAAGCCATGAAAAAACGTAAATTCCACAAAGGCAGGGAGGCCCGGAAGTGAATTCTTCCCTTTGCGGCACCACCGTATCGGTGATCGTGCCGGTATACAATATACAGGATCAGCTGCCCCGCTGCGTGGAGAGCATCCTTTCCCAGACCTATGAGGATCTGGAGATACTGCTGGTGGACGACGGTTCCTCCGACGGCAGCGGTGAGCTGTGCGACCGCTACGCCGCCCGTGACCCCCGGGTGCAGGCTGTGCACAAGGAAAACGGCGGTCTTTCCGACGCCAGAAACTGCGGCATCGACCGCTGCACCGGCGAGTATATCGTCTTTATCGACGGCGACGATTATGTTCGTCCCGATTACGTCGCCCGTCTGCTGGAGAGCGTCACCGCATCGGGAGCCGGAGCGGCACTGTGCGGCTTTGATCTGGTGGACGAGGACGGCAGCATTATCAGAACCGAAGCCCTCACCGAGCTGAGCGGCACCGTCAGTGGGCGGGATGTCCTCTCGGCAGTGCTCACCCCTTACGGCTACAAGTATGTGGTGGCGTGGAACAAGATCTATCACCGCAGTCTTTTTGAGCGGCTGCGCTACGACAAGGGGAAGATATTCGAGGATGAATACATCCACTTCCGGCTGTTCAGCGACTGCGGCAGCGTGAGCATCCTTTCCCGGCCGCTCTACTGCTATGTGCAGCGCGAGGGCAGCATCACCAACTCCGCCATGTCGGCGGAAAAGATCGAGATGAAGTGCGAGATGCACCGCCGCCGCATCGCCTTTTACCGCGACGCAGGTGACAGCGAGCTGCACAGCCGCGCCAGTCAGATGTACTGCAACTGGCTGGTGGAGTGCGTGCGCCGCCACTCCGCCTCCCTTGACAGGGCAGCCGTCGCCGCCTATCGGGATGAGCTGCGCCTGCACGCCCCTGCGGCATCGGCTTCACCGCACACCGGAAGGGCTCTGCGGCTGCAGAACCGTCTGGGACGCTGCAGCCTGCGCGCCGCCGCACGGTTCAAGTCCATCTACATAAAATTAACCGGAAGAAAGGAATGACGCCCATGGGCAGCCGCTCCATAAAAGAAAAGCTCGCGGACGCCGCCGCCAGCGGTCAGGTCGTGCGCCGCGCAGGACGCAGGCTCCATTCCCTTTTTCCCCTCTATCGCATATCAGGACGGGGTCTGGTTTTCGAAAACTACACCGACCGCGAATACCGCCGTCTGGAAAAGAAATACCGCTCCGTGGTCAATGCCGCGCCGGACGCGCCTGCGGCAGAGCAGCAGGTCTCGAATAAGGTGTGGATATGCTGGCTGCAGGGCTGGGAGCAGGCTCCCGATATCGTTAAGGCAGCCATAAGCTCCGTGCGCGAGAATATGCCCGGGCGCGAGGTCGTTCTGCTCACCGAGGAGAACATCCCTCTCTATGCGCAGTTCTCCGAAGCGATAACAAAAAAGCGCGCTCAGGGACGCATCTCCGACGCGCATTTTTCCGACCTGCTGCGCACCGAGCTGCTGTGCCGCCACGGGGGTATGTGGATAGACGCCACGGTGCTGTGCACCTGCAGCGACCTGCCCGACTATATCACCGACGCGCCGCTGTTTGTCTACAAATCCATCGACCTGACGGGCATGGACACGCCCCCCGTCATCGCCTCCAGCTGGCTGATATCCGCTCGCAGCAATCATCCCATCCTGCTGCTCACAAGAGAGCTTCTGCAGGCGTACTGGGAGGATCACCGCTCTCTGAGCGAATACTTCGTTTTTCATATCTTTTTTGCCATGGCGGCGCGGCGATATCCCGACCTGTGGAACGCGGTGCCCACCTTCAGCAACGCCTGCCCCCATATCCTTGCCCAGGAGCTGTGCGCCCCCTTCAGCGAGGAGCGCTGGGAGCAGCTCAGAGGTATGTCTGCCTTCCACAAGCTCAGCCATCACGTTGACTATCCGAAGGACGGCGGCAGCTTCTGCAGCTATATCATCCACCGATATCTGCACCGGTAACTGTTATGGAAAAACCAAGCGTCAAGAAGAATTTTGTCTACAACATAATCTATCAGCTGCTTGCCATCGTTGTTCCGCTGATAACCTCGCCCTATATTTCCCGTGTGCTGGGCGCGGATATGATCGGCGTGCACTCGTGGACCCACTCGGTGGTGTTCTATTTCATGATCTTTGCTCTGCTGGGCGTGAGCAACTACGGCAACCGCTCCATCGCCGCTGCCCGTGCGGCAGGGGATCCCTCCGAAGCCTTCTGCAGCATCTACGCCTGTCAGCTGATCTCATCGGCAGCGATGGTGCTGCTGTATGTGCTGTATCTGGTACTTTTCCCCGTGAAATATCCCCTCATCGCAGGGCTGCAGATATTCTTTGTGCTCAGCAGCGCGCTGGATGTGACGTGGTTCTTCAACGGGCTGGAGGAGTTCCGCATCACGGTCATACGCAGCTGCGCCGTCCGGCTGGCAGGGCTTGCCGGTATCTTCATCTTTGTGCGCACCGCCGATGACCTGTGGAAATACACCCTCATCGTTTCGGGCACCACCTTTCTGGGCAGCGTCCTGCTGTGGCCGCCGCTGCTGCGCCGGGTGCGGCTGACCATTCCGAAGCCCTCGCAGCTCGTCCCCCACATAAAGCCCATCCTGGTGCTGTTCCTTCCCGTGCTGTGCATCAGTATCTTTGCCAACATGGACAAATACATGATAGGCAGGATGAGCACCATCACCGAAAGCGGCTTTTACGAAAACACCGACAAGATCATCGGCATCCCCAAGGCGGTCATC
>SVPO01000101.1 GCA_015065795.1 Oscillospiraceae bacterium
CGGAAGCGACGGAGAAGTACTTCTTGCCGTTCTCGATTGCCCACTTCTTGTAGGAGCCGGCAACGGGATGCTGGAAGCGGGTGGGGTTGGTGGAGTTACCGGTGATGGAAACGTCAACACCCTCAAGGCGCATGATGGCAACGCCCTCGAGGACGTCGTTGGCGCCGTAGCAGCGAACCTTGGAGCGCTCGCCGTCGGAGAAAGCGACTTCGCGGACGATCTTGAGCTCGCCGGTGAAGAAGTCGTAATCGGTCTCAACATAGGTGAAACCGTTGATTCTGGAGATGATGTAGGCAGCGTCCTTGCCCAGACCGTTGAGGATGACCTTCAGGGGCTCCTTACGGGCCTTGTTGGCGGTGCGGGCGATACCGATAGCACCCTCAGCGGCAGCGAAGGATTCGTGACCGGCGAGGAATGCGAAGCACTTGGTCTCCTCACGGAGCAGCATTGCGCCCAGGTTACCGTGACCCAGACCAACGTTTCTCTGCTCGGCAACGGAGCCGGGGATGCAGAAAGCCTCAAGGCCGATACCGATAGCTTCGGAAGCGTCGGCGGCGTTGGTGCAGTTCTTCTTCAGAGCGACAGCGCAGCCCAGAGTGTAAGCCCAGCTGGCGTTCTCAAATGCGATGGGCTGTACGCCCTTGACGATGGCGTCGGGATCGAAACCCTTGGAGAGGCACAGCTCACGAGCCTCCTCGAGACTTGCGATGCCGTACTCGGCCAGGCACTTCTCGATTTTGGCCATACGTCTTTCTTTACCTTCAAACTTAACAGCGTTTGCCATTATCCTGCCTCCTCCTTTAATTATTCTTCACGCGGGTCGATGTACTTGGCGGCACCGTCGAACTGACCGTACTGGCCGATGTTCTTCTTGTAAGCCTCGTTGGGCTCAACGCCGTGACGGATATCCTCGAGCATCTTGCCCAGTCTTACGAACTGGTAGCCGGTGACTTCGTCGTTCTGGTTCAGAGCAAGCTTGGTAACATAGCCTTCAGCCATTTCCATGTAACGGACGCCCTTGACCTTGGTGCTGTACATGGTACCAACCTGGGAACGCAGACCCTTGCCCAGGTCCTCAAGACCTGCGCCGATGGGCAGACCGTCCTCAGAGAAAGCAGTCTGGCTGCGGCCGTAAACGATCTGGAGGAACAGCTCGCGCATAGCGACGTTGATTGCATCGCAGACGAGGTCGGTGTTCAGAGCCTCAAGAATGGTCTTGCCGGGGAGGATCTCGGAGGCCATAGCTGCGGAATGGGTCATGCCGGAGCAGCCGAGGGTCTCAACGAGGGCTTCCTCGATGATGCCGTTCTTGACGTTCAGGGTGAGCTTGCAGGCGCCCTGCTGAGGTGCGCACCAGCCAACACCGTGAGTCAGACCGCTGATGTCCTTGATTTCATACGCCTTGACCCATCTGCCTTCTTCGGGGATGGGAGCCGGTCCGTGATGAGGACCTTTGGCAACAGCGCACATTTTTTCCACTTCATGGGAATAGTTCATATAGGGTACTCCTTTCGCTGTGATGCGGTATTTTGGATTATACACCATCGGATATTATATCAAATAGTGTCGCAATAGGCAAGTACGCAAACACAAGATTGTTAAGATTTTGACTGGGTATTTATTGTGCATTATGTGTGATTTGCTCAAATAGCTTGCAATCTCGCTCAAAATATGAAATAATATACAGGATTCCGCGACCTGCGGATTCGTGTTGATTATTTGAGGAGGAAGTTTGTTATGTCCAAGAGCAACTACAGGGAAACTGATAACATCCCGGAGGTAAACGATACAGAGAATATCGCCGCAGAGGACGGCGTGGTCGAGGGCTTCGGTCCTGTCATGCGCGTGCTGGCTGACAGATATTGCGACAATCTGGTCAATCCCGACGAGGAAAAGGTCATAGAGCCCAGGAAGCTTTACATCACTCTCGGTGCGGCTGTGGCAGGTTCGGTGCTGCTGTTCCTGTTCCTGGGATGGCTACTGTGCTATTGCCCTCTCAACACATCCGGCTATTCCGCTGATGACTTTATCCGTGAATTCAACTCCATCGCGGTGGATGATGATCTTCGCCAGACACTGGAAACTTCCATCAATGGCATGATCCCCTCCGGTTCCGATATAGACATGACTTTCATCTATCCCGATTTCAGCGATATGACCATTCCCGAGGATGCTGATCTGGAAGAAGGCGTACGTCTCTGCAACGGCAACATGGAGATCAAGGCCGAACTGGTCAACGGATACATTCAGGAAATGACCGTGACCGTACCCGAGGATCGTCCCATCTACGACTCCAACAAGTTCAGCTTCATTTCCGATCCCAACGCTGATTTTGATTACAGCCCCCTGTCGTACTATGCCGTCACCGGCAAGACCCGTCTGACTTTCTACAACCTCGCCCGACTTGAGCGCGGTGAAGAAACATACTTCTACAATACCGAGGAGGCAATCAACTTCTGCAACAGCATGAGACAGGGTGCTATCTACGACTTTGCCGATGCCGAGGATTACAGTGCCGATCACAGCTACTTTGAGTACCTTGACGGTATCTCCATGAGCTATATGCCCAAGGGTCATCTGTTTACCATGGATACCCGTGAAAAGGCTCTGTGCGGTTCAGACAACGGTCTCTACAGATTCTACGACAGCATCTTCGGTGGTGATGATACCGAGGAAGAAACCGCCGAGGAGGAAGCTGAGATCGAAGTTCCCGTTATCTCCGAGGACAAGGTCTCCGGCAGCGACACTTCCGCAAGCGACGAAGCCTAAAGCCTGAACATACACAAATAAGCACCGTCCGATGACCGGTTTGACCGGAGTCGGACGGTGCTTTTGCTTGCTGATATGTTGCGGTGATGTATCAGATGAGCGTTGCCGAACCGTGAGCCTTTATGGGGTTGCCATCGTCGTCGAATTCGGTGGTGTAGCGCACACGGAACAGCACTCGCTCGGAGGTCAGAGGAATGTCTGCGGAAAGCTCTGCCGCGCCGTTTTCGATCTTGCGGTGCATCTCGCGGTACATATCCGCCACCTCGGGAGGGAAGATGCCCATTTCGATGGCAGGCTCGGGGTAGTTTGCCACGATGGGAGGCAGGCCAAGGTCGCGCATACAGCGGTAGCAGGGCTTCATGATACGGGTCCTGACATCGTACTCCCAGTAGTAGATGTTGATCTGCTCCTGAGCTATGCGGAACAGGGTCTCGCGGTGCATGATCTCGGCAACGGCATCCTTTTCCGAGGTGATGTTGCGGATGGATTCGTAGAACAGATACGCGTCGCCGCTGCGGCCGATCATTCTGATTGAGCTGCGCATACAGATGCGATCGTCGTTTCTGCCGGGGATGCGCCGCCAGTATTCGCAGATCTCCTCGCCGCCGGAGGCGATGGCGCGCTCAAGACAGTCGGTGAACACCTGACGGTTTTCACGGTCGAAATACTCCAGCGGATCGGTGGTCAGAATGGACATCTCCGTGACTCCGGAGCCAAGCTCCCTGATGTATTTCTGGTTGACTCGGGTGACCTCGATGGTGCCGTCCTGATAGCAGAAGATGTTGGCGGCACCGACATAGCTGTTGAAGATCAGCGTCTCCTGGGATTCGGGGTTCCAGAAGTTGTTCGCGTCGAAATTATCGATCAGCTCAAGCTGGCGCTTGGTCTTGCTGATGTCGCTGTTCTGCAGAAGATTTTCGTATTCTCCCACGGGCATGGGCTTTGAATAGAGATAGCCCTGCATATAGTCGCAGCCGATGCTGCGCAGATAATCCGCCTGATGGACACGCTCCACGCCCTCGGCAATGACCGGCAGGTTGAGCCACTTTGCCATGCGCACGATGGAACTGAGAACGATTCCGCCGCGGTTGTTGGTTTCCTCGTCGGAGAGGAATTTCATATCCAGCTTGAGGATATCCATCTTGATATCCTTGAGGACGTTCAGGGAGGAATATCCGCTGCCGAAGTCGTCCATCTCCACGACGTATCCGCAGGCGTGCAGCTTTTCGATGACCTCGGCGGCGTGCTGATTGCTGCCCACGATGGCGGATTCTGTGATCTCGATGCGGATCAGCTCCGAGGGCACGTCGTGCTTTTTGCGCAGGATCTCCATCTGATCCACAAAGTCGCTCTGGAACAGATCGTAGCGCGTCAGGTTGACGGAGATGGGGACGGTTGGCTTGTTCATGTCGAGCTGACCGCGCTGGAAGATGCACACCTGCTCAAAGACATACAAATCGATCTTTGAGATAAAGCCGTTCTTTTCAAAGACCGGGATAAAGGAGCCGGGCATGATAATACCGCGCTCCGGATGCTGCCAGCGCACCAGAGCTTCGGCGCCCACCAGCTTGCCGTTGCTGTGATTGTACTGGGGCTGGAAATGTACGATGAACTGCTTTTCGGCAAGAGCTGTGGTCATCATGCCCACGATCTCCTGCTCACTGAGCATGGCGTTGCGCAGGTCCTCGGTATAGTAGCTGTATTTCTGCGCATAGCTGCCCTTAATGGCTGACTGAGCGATGATAGCGCGATCCAGCATTGCGTCAACGGACATCTTTGCGCTGCAGGGAACATAAATGCCCGCGTTGCTGACGATCTCAAAGGCAAGGTCGTAGCTGGCTATGTCGTCAAGATAGGAGCGGATGAAGGATTCCAGCTCCTCGCCGCACTTGTGCAGGAACACGGCGAAGCGATCCGAACCGATGCGGCTGGCGGCTCCGTCGGAATCCACCGCGGCAGCGATGATGTCGGCGATGTAGATCAGCAGGCGGTCGCCCTCTGCCATTCCGAACAGGTCGTTGACTGCCTTGAAGCGCAGAATGTCGAAAAACACAATGGCATACTCACCGTTGGCGATGCCGTCGGGATCCTTGCTTATCGCGGCACCCACCGCGCGGTTAAAGGCGTTTCTGGTGAGCAGACCGGTCAGCTCGTCGTAGTCGGCGATGTGTCTCAGTCTGCGGTTGGAGACTATTTCTTCGTTGATATCGGTCAGGGTGAGGGAGATGTGGTCATCCCCGGGAGAGCGGACAAAACCAATGCGATACCATCTCCAGATACCGTCGCAGGATTTGAAAAAATACTGCGAGAAGCGAGCCTCCGGAACATTGGAACAGCTGATTTCGTTTATGGTTGTTTTCAGCCTTATGGCGGATTCAGAAGAAGAAATACCATCCTCCGAGAGGATATCCCACAGCGGACGCTCGTCAAACCGCGCGTCGAATGTCTCGCTGATCAGTGTCGGGTATTCAAAGTGGGTGTTGAGAATGTCGAAGCGTATGAGCGCGCTGACATCGGAGGGCTTGTCCTCCTTTGAACCGGCGTCGCTGCGTTCCCCGTGGGGTGATGGGCTCCGGGTCATTTCCGGGTCAAAGATCGTATACCCGTCTCCGCCGCTGCGCTTTGCGGAATACATGGCAATATCCGCGCAGCGATAAAGCTCGCGGAAAGAAGTTCCGTTCATCGGGCTGAAAGCGATGCCCAGACTGGCGGACAGGTACATTCCGTTGGGCAGTGAATGTCGGGTGAGCACACAGATGTGCTTTGCCAGCCGGTCTATGACCTGAGGCTCGGAAACATTGCGCAGGCAGATCATGAATTCGTCGCCGCCGATGCGTCCGATGATGTCCTCCTTGCGCAGACCCTGACGGAGCTTGCTGACGATATCCACAAGCATACGGTCGCCGAGAACGTGTCCGAAGGTATCGTTCAGACGCTTGAAGCCGTCGATGTCCAGCATGATAAAGGCGTGCGCCTCACCGCCGGAGGATAACTGATTCACCGCGCTCTCAAGTGCCGAGCGGTTGAGAGCGCCCGTGAGGGAGTCGGTCTCCGCCTGATCGATCAATCGGAGCAGCTGGCGTTTCTTTTCGTCGATGCTTTGAAACAGTATGCCGAGAATTCGCTGATCTTCGTAGCTCAGAGCAATGGTGGATACGTTGATCCAGGTGTCTTTGCCATCGCATCTCAGCTGTATCTCAACGTCTGCAGGGCATGACGAATCACCGCTGTTCAGCACAGCGGCAAGATAGGAGATGAGGGAGGGGAGATGCTCCGGGACAACAGGCCACAGTACCGCTCCTGTGACTATAGCGTCGAGACTGCCGGGCGGGGTGATGCCGCAGCTTTCAAGCAGACCGCCCTCTCGATGTACCAGCAGACCGTCGCTGCCCCTGTAGCCCAGAACGGTGAAGTCCTCGCTTTTTCCTGATCGGTATTTTCGCAGATCGTTGATCTCCACTGCGTTTTCGGCATGGTTATTGTTAAGCATTTTAATTATGCTCCTGTAGCAGTAATGGGACCTTTGCAACATTTTATCACATATTATGGACTGTTACAATAATTTACCGACTGAAATTATGTGAAATGTAGAAAAAACCAACAAAAAATCTGCACAGTTATTTACGGGAGATAAAAATGTCGGCAGATAAGCTCAAGAAAGCTTATCTGCCGACGCAGAATCGTTATGCGGATTAAGACATATGTACCGGCACAGAATAGCCGCGAACATAGTCGATCTTGTTTCTGTACATGATCATGGAAATGGACATCATGATCAGCGATGCGCAGTTGGCGAGGTGACGGATGAGCAGCAGCGGAACATCTATGTAATAAATCGCGGTGTACAGATGAAACGCCGCCAGAATGAAGTTGCAAACGATCACATACATGGACATATTGATGTTGAAGACGCCCTGTGCAGCGGTGGTGCGTGCGATATTCAGGGATCTTGTCTGCTTGGAATAATAGATGCAGCGAAGTACGAAGTATGTGACGAACAAGGCGAACATGGCAAAAAGAACACCAAATCCGGCAGCGGCGTAGTCTCCGCCGTAATCACTGAGGACCGACGCTCCTGCGATAAGCGAGATAGCCAGAATGATCATAATGATACTGCCGGTTATGCAGGAGAGGACGGTTCGGAAGACCAGACCTACCTTTATGCAGGTAAAGCCTCCGGTACCGAAAGGAACGCTTCTTTTCGACGCCATGGAACCAAGCGCTACCCAGAATCCGATTATCATTAGTATGTACGGAAGCGTGTTGATCAGGTCGCCGATAGAGCAGAGACCGGCAAAGAAGGTAGGTATCACGGAAACCAGAAGATCTTCCAGAAGATCCACAATGTCGTCCGGATCTTCGGCGATATCTACGAGAACTTCGAAGAATTCAAGACCGTAATCGCCTTCGACGTAATGTGAACTGCTGGATTCAAGGATCTCACCATTGGAATGAGAGATGGAGATACCCAGAAGCATGGAGATGCAGGCGAGAGAAATGGCGATGATAAACAGCGGAGAAACGGTCAGCGAACGGATGGTAGAGCTGGCGACGCTCGTTGCATTTCCGCCGGCAGAGGATCTGCCGTAAGCAGACGATCCGTAAGCGGCAGCGTTCTGCTGATAATAGGCATTATTGGCGGCATAGGCGTTGGAATATCCCTGCTGAGCACCATACTGCTGCGGTGTATAGCCATAGCCGTTCTGTGCGCCGTACTGCTGCATGGAATAGCCGTTCTGTGCACCGTACTGCTGCATGGAATAGCTGTTCTGGGCACCGTAACTTGCGGGCTGCGAGTAGGACTGAGCACCGTAGCCTGCCGATTGCGAGTAGGACTGGGCGCTGTAGCTGTCAGGCTGCGAATAGGACTGCATGCCATACTGCTGAGAGTAATCACTCTGAGAGCTGTAGCTGCCGGATGGAGTGTAGACCTGAGTGGTGGGGGCAGCGTAATCGCTCTGAGAATCATAGCTGTCGGACTGTGTTCCGTACTGCTGTGTGCTCTGGGAAGAATAGGATGATGATCCGTAGCTGCTCTGTCCGGAAGATCCGCTGTACAAGGCTGACGACTGAGAGCCGCAGATCGTACATTCGGTGGAACCGGGAGCCAGCGGAGTGCCACAGTATTGGCAAAGCATAGGTGATCCCCTTTCGTGTTATGAGTGGTTGTTGAATGTTCCCAAAAAGAAAAAATATGTAATAATAATATAATTAATATTACCACGAGATAAATTGACTGTCAACTGGATATCCGCCGGGACAGAGCGAATCTTTTTCTGACCGGCGTATTTATTTATATCGATTTCTGTAATTCCCGAAAAAAGAAAAAGACGACTTCCGAAGAAATCGTCTTTTTTGGAGGCGCCAACCAGATTTGAACTGGTGAATCAGGGTTTTGCAGACCCGTGCCTTACCACTTGGCTATGGCGCCGTATTAGTGCAAAACGACGCCGGAGCGTCGTTTTGCATTTGTGGAGCGGAATACGAGGCTCGAACTCGCTACCTCCACCTTGGCAAGGTGGCGCTCTACCAGATGAGCTAATTCCGCAAATGGTGCCTCCGGTCGGAGTCGAACCAACGACACACGGATTTTCAGTC
>SVPO01000102.1 GCA_015065795.1 Oscillospiraceae bacterium
CGCACCTTCGGACTGCAGACCGGCGACACCATTATCATCACCGGCGGCATCACCAACGGCGTTACCGGCAACACCAATATGCTGAAGATAGAAACCATCTGATGAATGTATATCGCCCACCGTCCCCTGATCGGAACGGTGGGCTTTTTCGCGCGCAAAAAGCCCCTGCACGACGGATGATCGTGCAGGGGCTCGGTGTTTACAGGGAAATTACTTGTTGCGGTTGAAGATGGTCATGATGTCGAAGTAGTCCTTCTCGGAATCGCTGACCTCGATCTCGGGAGTTGCCTTGGGCTCGGAGGCAGGAGCGGAAGCCTGCTCGGTGCTCTCAACGGGAGCGGCAACACCGGGGAGATTGTCAACGGCAAAGCCGGTGGCGATAACGGTGACGCGCATCTCGTCATCCATGTTCTCATCGAACGCGGCACCCCAGATGATGGTTGCATCGGGATGGGCAGCCTTGGTGATCATGTTGGAAGCCAGATCGACTTCCTCCAGGTTGATGTCGTTGGAGGAGGTGATGTTGATGATGACGCCGCGTGCGCCGTTGATGGAGGTCTCCAGCAGGGGGCTGGAAATGGCGGCGTGAGCAGCCAGAGAAGCCTTCTCCTTACCGGTGGCGGAGCCGACGCCCATGTGAGCGTAGCCGGCATCCTTCATGACAGCGGTAACGTCGGCAAAGTCGAGGTTGACCAGACCGGGGCTGTTGATGAGGTCGGAGATGGACTGAACGCCCTGACGCAGAACGTCATCGGCGATGGAGAACGCATTGATGAGGGTGATCTTCTGATCGGAGACCAGCTTCAGGCGCTCGTTGGGGATGACAACGAGGGAGTCAACGTGCTCACGCAGAGCGGCGATGCCCTGCTCCGCCTGCTCCATGCGCTTTTTGCCCTCGAAGGCAAAAGGCTTGGTGACGATACCGACGGTGAGGATGCCCAGCTCCTTGGCGATCTCGGCGATAACGGGAGCCGCACCGGTGCCGGTGCCGCCGCCCATACCTGCGGTGATGAAGACCATATCGGTGCCGCGCAGTGCAGCCTCGATATCCTCACGGCTTTCCTCAGCAGCACGCTGACCTCTGGTGGGGTCGCTGCCGGCGCCCTTGCCGCGGGTGATCTTGTCGCCGATGGTGATCTTGTGGGTAGCCTGCGAACGGTTCAATGCCTGAATATCGGTATTGACCGAAATGAATTCGACGGTGCTGATGCCCATCTGGATCATGCGGTTGACTGCGTTGCCGCCGCCTCCGCCTACGCCTATAACTTTTATCTGAACGACATTCTCAAACTCGTTATCAAAGGCAAACGCCATTTTGGACTCCTCCCAGGTTGTGAATTCCACAATATTTTGCGGTGCAGACGGTCAAAAGGACATACCTCTACACCCTTGCTATTAAATTTAACACTTTTTTCCGCAAAATGCAATGACTATTTTTTGAATTTTCCAACATTTTGTGATTATCAATAATTCGGAGCACAAATTAACACAAGATAACGTATATGCCGACAGCCTGCGACAGGCGTTTTTCGAAAATACGCCGGATCAATCGCTGCTTATGAGATAATCGGGTGTGAAAACGGCTCGTTCGTTGATGGAAAGATCGAGGGTTCCTGCCTCGTTTCGGGCTATCTTGCCTTCGGAGATCATGCTGGCGGCAACCTGCACCTTCTGGGAGAGGTTGGTGGGCATTCCGAATTCGATGTTGATCCTGCCGTCGTATATGACACTGACGGCTCCTGCCTTGTCGAAGGTGATCTCATCCAGGCGCAGCTCGTAGAGGCTGAAGCCCACCACAAGCTCTGCTGCCACCCTCAGCTCATCCTCGTCGGTGATCTCCACGGGGCTGCCGATGCCGCCGAATTCCATTTCCATGCCGTTGAGCCGGGTCAGGGGCTGCGTGGGATCGTGAGCATCGGCGTACTCCAGCGCTCTGCCGTTGGCGCTGAGCACGATGTATGCTCCGTCGGTGGTGGTGACGCTGCCCAGAACCACCGCTGCGTGGACATCCAGTTCAAGGGTGGAGGGCAGGCGACGGGAAACATTGCACACCTCGATGTAGGGCAGTCCTGTGGTCACATCCAGAGCTGCCTGCTCGGTGTCTATGGCAAAGAGATTGTCCCCCGGCTCGATGCCGCAGGCGGCGAGGATCTCCTCGTCGCTGTAGGGCACATTCTGGCCGCGCTCAACCGTAATGGTGGAGATGTTGAACAGCACGGTCACCGAAAGGATGATGACCACACTGATGACCGCCACCGCGATCGCCGCGTAGAACATGAAATTGTAAAGGCGGCGGTTCTTGTTGTACTTTCTGCGGCGGCGTTCGTCCGCAAGGCGTTTGGCGTTGGGGGAATTGTGCAGATCGCGCTCCGCCTGAGAATCCCGTCTGGGATTACGGGCAGGCTCGGTGCTGCTTTTCGCCGTCTTTGATGACGATTTTGCCGCGCCGGAAGAAGATTTCGCAGGAGCTTTTCCCGTTTTCGCGGCACCGCTTCTGCCTGCGGCGGGACGTGTCGCACCCTTTCCTGCGGACGCAGAGGCAGATTTGCTCCTGCTTCCCGAGGCAGACGAGGATTTACCCTTGCCGCCTGATGCCGACGAGGATTTGCCCTTGCTCCCGGCAGTCTTGCCGGATGTGCCGGTTTTCTTCTTGTCTTTCTCGTTCATATTACGTCCTTTCCTTCCTCATCCTTCGTATACATATTGATTATACCGTCATACAGCTGTTTTCGCAACACCGATGCGGCAGCATAATTTTCTTTGTTATTCCGCGGACACTCGCATGATATCCGCGCCCAGCGAACGCAGATTGCGGTCGAGGGCTTCGTAGCCGCGATCAAGATGGCAAAGACCGCTCACCTCGGTGACGCCACGCGCCGCCAGACCGGCAATTATGAGCGCAGCCGCGCCGCGCAGATCGCAGGCTGTCACGGGCGCGCCTGTGAGATTCTGGCTCTGCTCCACCACCGCCATGCGTCCCTCGGTGGTGATGCGCGCGCCCAGTCGGCACAGCTCGCCGACGTGCTTCATTCTGCCGTCAAAGATATTCTCCACAAAGACGCTGGTGCCCTCGGCGGTGCAGGCGGCAGCCATGATTATCGCCTGAGCGTCCGTGGGAAACCCGGGATAGGGCATGGTGCGGATGTATCCCACAGGACCGAGACGCTGCGGCGCGGTGATGCGGATGGTGTCTGCGCTGTTTTCCAGCCTGCAGCCGGCCTTTTCCAGAGCGGAGAGCACCGGGATCAGGTGCTCGGGGCAGACGTGGGTGAGGGTGACCTCCCCTGCGGTGACCGCGGCGGCAGCGAGGTATGTAGCCGCTTCGATGCGGTCGGGGATGACCGTATGTCCGCAGCCTCCCAGCCGCCGGACACCGCTGATGACAATGGTGGATTCGCCGCAGCCGCTTATCTTTGCTCCGCAGGCGTTGAGGAAATTGCCCAGATCGACGATCTCCGGCTCACGGGCGGCGTTGCGGATGACCGTTTCGCCCTCTGCGGACGCAGCGGCTATCATGATATTCTCCGTTGCGCCGACGCTTGGGAACTCCAGCGGTATGGAGGCTCCGTACAGGCGGTCGCAGCGGCAGCGGATGTTGCCGTGCTGCTCCTCCACATGAACGCCCATGCGCTGCAGCGCGGAAAGATGCAGATCCACCGGACGCGCTCCCAGTTCGCAGCCGCCCGGCAGCGACAGCTCGGCTCTGCCGAAGCGTGCCAGCATGGCTCCCAGAAAAATTATGGAGGAACGCATTCTGCGCATGAGGGCATCGGGTATCTCCCGATAGCAGGCGTTCGTCGGGTCAACAAAGGCTGTCCCGTCGTCAAGGACAGCAAGACAGCCCAGATGTTGAAGTATGTCCAGTGATGTATCCACGTCAGCCAGACGCGGACAGTTATACAGCCGACAGGGATCCCCTGCGGCAAGGCAGGCTGCCAGCAGGGGCAGCGCACTGTTTTTTGCTCCGTGGCAGCGAACTGTTCCGGAGAGGCGGTTCTGACCGTGAATGATTATTTTATCCATACAGCGCACCCTTTCGGATCATAATGACGTTTTCACGCCATATTATGCCGAAAGGACGCAGACGGTCACTGCAAAGGGTCGTTCTGAGGCGCGCGGAGCTTATTTCTCCTGAGACAGCACCTCGGTGATGATGTCATAGATGCGGCTGCAGGCATCGGTGATCGCCATGTTGTGGGAGCTTTCGGACATGGCGCGCAGCTTCTCCGTGTCGGAGAGGATGGCGTCCGCCTTTTCGTTGAGCAGCTCGCAGGTCAGGTCGGATTCCACGATGATGTCGGCAGCACCGCGGCGCACAAGCGCCATGGCGTTGTGGTACTGGTGATTCTCCGCGACGTTGGGAGAGGGGATGAGAATGGCGGGCTTGCCTATCGCCTGAAGCTCGGAGAGAGTGATGGCGCCGGCACGGCAGATGACCAGATCGGCGGCTGCCATGACACGGGGCATATCGTTGATGTACTCGCGCACGTCGAGATTGTCGCACTTTTCGGGATCGACGCCGCGTGCGGCAAGCTCATCCATGACGAAGTGACCGTACTGGCCGTAGCCGTGAATGTGGTTGTAGCGTCCGTCCTGCGCGCTGCGGCACAGCAGCTCCAGCATACCCTCGTTGATGCGGCGTGCGCCAAGGGAGCCGCCGAAGGAAAGGATGAGGGGACGGTCGTCCACGCCCAGCTCCTTGCGTGCTCTGCCCTTGTCGTAGGTCATGATGTCATGGCGGATGGGGTTGCCGGTGATGGCGATGGGAAGATTCTCATCCAGTCGGCTGCGTGCGTCTTCAACTGCCAGCATGACCTTCTTCGCCTTCTTGCTCAGCGCCTTGGTGGTGACACCGGGATAGGCGTTCTGCTCGTGAATGATGATGGGTACACCCATCTGTGCAGCCTTGCGGAGAATGGGACCGCTGACATAGCCGCCGGTGCCGATGGCGATGTCGGGCTGAATCTTCTTCACGATCTGCTTTGCGCGTCTGCCGGAGGTGGCGAGATACCACGCCGCCTTGAAATTGCGCTTGATGTTGGTGAAGTTGAGCTTGCGCTGGAAGCCTGCGACGTTCATGGTCTCAAACTTGTAGCCCTCGGCAGGAACCAGTCGGGATTCCATGCCTGTGGGTGTGCCCACAAAGGTGATGTCGGCATCGGGCTGTCTGAGCCTGATCTCTCCGGCAATAGCCAGAGCCGGGTTGATGTGTCCTGCGGTGCCTCCGCCTGCGATAAGAACTTTCATTGTTAATCCACCGCCTTGATGTTTTTGGGTATATTTTGAATACTGTTTGTATTAAATGCGCTTGATATTGCAGAAATCAGGTGATTTTCGTCAGATACGCTTGGCCGTTGAGCCTCGCGATATCGCCAGCAGCACGCCCATTTCCAGCAGCAGCATGACCAGCGAGGTACCGCCGTAGCTGAAGAAAGGCAGGCTGATGCCGGTGTTGGGTACCATCTTGGTGACAACCGCCATGTTGAGCAGCGCCTGCCAGCCTACCTGAGCGGTGATGCCGATGCCCAGAAGCTTGCAGAAGCGGTTGGGGTTGTTGACGCTGACGGTGAAGCCGCGCCATACAAACACCACGAACAGCGCAATGACCAGAGCCGCGCCGATGAAGCCCAGCTCCTCGCACACGACGGAAAAGACGAAGTCGTTCTGGGGCTCGGAGATGTACAGATATTTCTGACGGGAGTTGCCCAGACCCGAGCCGAACAGACCGCCCGAGCTGATGGCGTAGAGCGCCTGAATGTTCTGCCAGCCGTCGCCCAGAGGATCGGCAAAGGGATCCAGCCACACTTCGATTCGTGCCGAGCTGTAGCCGATTTGTCCCGAAAGGATAACGGCGACGATGCCCGTCGCGATGACTATGCCCAGACCTGCGAACCAGACGAGCCGTGTGCCGCCCACCCACATCATGGTCAGACCCAGCAGCATGACGATGACGGTACAGGAAAGATGCGGCTCCAGAATCAGCAGGAAAGCCGAAGCTCCCAGCACGCACATGAAGGGCAGCACGCCCCATTTGAAGGTGTGCATCTTATCGGCATGGGAATCCGCCCATGTTGCGCCGAAAAGAATAACGGCGAATTTGGTTATCTCCGAGGGCTGGAAGGTAGTCACGCCGAGATTGATCCAGCGGTGAACTCCGTTGACCTTGGGCAGGAACAGCACCACGATCAGCAGTACTGTGGAGATCGTCAGCACAAGCAGATTGAAATTCTTGAACCGGACCGCAGGAAAGAGGGATACGGCGAACATACCCACAAGTCCGATGACCGCGAAAATCAGCTGGTTGCGGAAGAAGAAGTTGCTGTCACCGTCTCTGTTGTAGTAGGCGTAGGCAAAGCTCGCCGAATACATCATGATGATGCCGCACACGACAAGGGCGATGATCAGCCACAGCAGAACCATATCCACGTTCTGCTTGCGGTCCAGCAGGGTGTTCTTGGCACTGCCCCACACGCCGCTGAACCAGCTTCTGTTTTCTTCTTCGATTGGTTTGCCTTTTCTGATGTTGGTTTCTTTTGTCATCTCGTTCCTCCTGAAATTATGTTTTTCCCATCCACTTTATATTGTAAATATCGCCAGGGCAGCAGCTGCCGCTCCTGACACGGCGGTGACTGCCGCCAGAATAAGCGTTATCTGTTCGTCGTTCTTTTCTTTTCTTCCGATCATACGGTGAAGGGGCGCTCCAACCATCCTGCCGCACAGGCGTTCCGTTACCCACGCAAACAGTGCTGTCACGGATTCGGCGATGAACACTCCTCCGACCAGCAGCAGAAGCACCGGCATCCGCTGAGCAAACGCAGCCGCGCAGAGCAGTCCGCCCATGAACGCGCCGCCGGCTCTGCCGGTCAGCAGCCGCGCAGGCATATGGTTGAAGGGCAGAAAGGCAAGACATCCGCAGGCTCCGGCTATCGCCATGATCCCTGCGTCCGCCATGCCTGCGTTGACCGAGGAGAGGATACCTGCCGTGAGCACCAGCGGCAGAAAGGAGAAGAAGCCCACCATGGGAACGGTGCCCTCCGCCTCCTGCGACAGCTCCGCGCCGCGCACCACAGCAGTGATAAGCAGCAGTGACAGCGGATAATACCAGAAGCCCAGCCGCACCTCACCCACAAAGGGGATGACGGTCATGCCGGCACCGCGGTCACCTGCCAGCCATATCGCCGCCAGAAAGGCGGTCGCCACAGCCATGCGGATGAGCACGCTCTGCCAACGGGGCATCGCCCTGCGCACGCTGCGGAACACCTCGGCGTAATCCTCCATGAAGCCTGCCGCGCAGAACAGCGGAGCGAGGATAAGTCCGCCCCAGACGTACATATTCTGCAGACCGCTCAGCCTTGGCGTGCCCGACGGGCTTCCCAGACGGCAGAGCAGAGCGTGGAGCAGCAGCATGACCAGTGCCGTGGCGAACACCGCCGCCGAGGGCAGCAGTCCGCCGCATCGGGGAACATATTCATCCTTACCGGGGATGTCGCGGACCGCAAGGGGAATTTCCTTTACTCCCAGCTCGCGCATACCCAGACGGGCTGACAGCTTTCTGCACAGCAGCCAGGTCGCTCCGGCGGAGAGTGCCGCGGTCAGCAGACACACGATGGCATAAGTCATAATCCGCTTCTCCTGTTGCCGGGAGAGGACACTGCCGAGCAGTGTTTTTATCCACTGCCCGGCGTTCCCATACCTCCCGGAAAAACGCATCGTATCGAATACGATCAGTAATTATTCAAATTTAGTATACAGCTCGTTGAAAACATCTTCCAGCTTCATGCCTCGGCTTGCCTTGAAAAGCACCACGTCGCCCTCCGCGAGCATCGCGTGAAGCTCGGCGGTGAGCTGCGCCTTGTCGGCGTAATGACGGCACTCGACCTTCTGCCCTGCGCCCTCGACGTAGTACACGGCGTTGGGACCGTAGGCAAGCAGGACGTCGATGCCGTTTTCGGCAACCATGCGTCCGCAGTCGGTGTGGGCGGTCTTTGCGTAATCGCCCAGCTCCAGCATATCGCCCAGCACGGCGATGCGCCTGCCCTTGCACTCGGCGGCGGCAAGCACCGCGAGGGAAGCGCGGATGGAGTCAGGGCTGGCGTTGTAGCAGTCCTCAATGAACACCATACCGCTGCGGCGGGTGAACTTCTGGCGTCTGCCGTCGGGAACATAACCGGCAAGACCGGCAACCGCTTCGTCGGGGGTGACGCCGGCAAGCATACCGCACACAAAGGCGGCACAGGCGTTGTAGACATTATGCATACCCACGGTACTG
>SVPO01000003.1 GCA_015065795.1 Oscillospiraceae bacterium
AATCCAGCACGGCGTAGTTGGTCTGGGTGCCGCCCACGGTGAAATACACCCGTGCGTCGGGACACTCACAGGCGGCGCGGATCTTTTCCTTTGCCGAGGCGCTGTATTCGTCGGTGCCGTAGGAGGCGGTCTGTTCGAGGTTGGTCTGCACCAGCCGCTCGATGATCTCCGGATGGGCACCCTCAAGGTAATCACAGTTGAATCGGTACATAAAATATCTCCTGTTGTTCATTATGGGCGGTCATCACACATTTGGCCACATATTCAGGCACCAGCCGTCATCCAGCGGCTCGCAGAAGCTGCTGCACATAGCCTTGTCGCTGCTGCGGTGAGCGCCTGTGGAGTATCCCGGAGTGTGTGCATAGAAGTCCACCCAACAGTCAATGATTCCGTTTTCATTCCCGGAAACTCCGAAAGAGGTGAACCGTCCGCTGTTTTCAAGGGCTTCGATGGCGGCGATCGTCTCGCTGCTCAGTTCGCTCTCGTCCAGCTTTTCATCCAGTATGTACGAGTATACACTGAACCGCTCGCCGTTGCAGGGCTTTCTGATATCAATAATGACCGAGCCGTACTGCGCCAGCTCCTCAGCGATGGTATCCATCTCGTCAGCGTAGTCCGCCAGAGCCTGCTTGCAGGCTTCCACCTCACTGTTGAAGTCGTCTGTTGCCGCCGTATCCGTGCACACTCTGCTGCCGTTGATGTAGCAGCCGTCATAATCGCAGCCGGTGAAATCGCAGCCTCCACATTCCCAGTGCCAGAGACCGTTTGTGTCGGGACCGCAGCCGCCCATCATGGCAGCCAGCAGACACAGCATGATAATCGCAGATACAGCTTTTTTCATCGTTCCTGCCTCCAGGCATTGCTGAAGCTGATTATAACACACCAACAGACAAATGTAAATAATCTGTGAACGAATATTCCAACGAATTGTGAAACCCCTGATCAGCAGACCATCTGAAAGCAGCTCAAGGCGCACAAATATCCGGGAGGCGCGCCGTATTGTCAGGCGTATCTCACTGTGGTATAATAGCAAAAAAGCAACAGGAGAGGTAAGGGAAATATGCAGGAACTTCTTCACGGTGCTCTGGTTTTCTTTCTGTATCTGATCCCGGCGGCGTCGATCATGCTCATCGCGCGGCGCATCCTGCGCATCCCGGACGAGCTGTTCCGCAAGATCCTCCATTTTATACTTCTGGGGGCGTATATTCCGCTGGTATTCGCCTTTGAGACATGGTGGATCGCCGCGGGCTTTGCCGCCGGTCTGATGGTGCTGCTCTATCCCATTCTGTCGCTGGTGGAGCGGCTTTCGATATTCTCCTCCTTTGTCAACGAGCGAAAGAAGGGCGAATTCAAAAGCAGCATGGTCCTCGCCCTTTCCATGATGGCTATCAGCACCTGCATCTGCTGGGGCTGGTACGGCGACCGGCTGCTGGTGCTTGCCTGCGTCTACGCCTGGGGAACGGGGGACGCCTTTGCCGCCCTCGTGGGCAAGCGGTTCGGCAGGCATAAGATCCGGCTGCCCTTTGCCGACAGCCGCAAGAGCGTGGAGGGCACCGCCGCCATGTTCATCGTCTCCGCCGCTTCCGTGCTCACCGTCCTGCTGATCCGGGGCGGTCTGAGCGTGGGCAGCTGCCTTATCATCTCCGCTGCCGCCGCGGCAGTGTGCACCTATGTGGAGCTGTGCTCCAAGGGCGGCATGGACACCGTCACCTGTCCCATCGCCGCCATGGCGGTCATTCTGCCGCTGACCACGCTTCTGGGAGGTTGACGCCATGTCTGACAAGAACACCCGTTCCGGCTCACGGACGCTGCTGATGTCGGTGCTGATGAGCGCGCCCGGTCCTCTTGTGGTGGGTCTGGGGCTGCTCGCCGGCAGAAGCTCCACCCAGATCGCCGATTTTGTGCGCCGCACCGCGGAGCTGCTCGCCATCGTGATGTCCTTCGCAGTCTACCGCATCACCACAAAGGACGGCACCTGCCATACCGACCGAAGACAGCGGCTGGAGCGGCGCTCCAACGCCTTTGTGGGGGCGATGATGTGCATCGGCGGCGCGTTCATGGTGCTGCTGGCGTTCCTTTCGGACAGCTCCGACAAGGGCAACGTCATCCCCGGTCTGGTCATTGCGGTGCTGGGCGTCATTGCCAACACCATCTTCTGGATAAAATACGCCCGTCTGAACAAAAAGGAACCCAACGCCATCCTGCAGGTACAGTCGCGGCTCTATCGGGCTAAAAGTCTGGTGGACGGCTGCGTCACCGCCGCCCTGCTGTCGGTGGTCATCGCCCCCGGCTCCGCCGTCTCACGCTGGCTGGATTTCGCCGGATCGCTGATCGTGGCACTGTATCTGGTCTGGTGCGGTATAAAAACCATCATCGAAGCCACAACACAAAACAACACACAGGAGGACTGACCATGGAACGCGTATGTCAATTTCTGAAGGATGCAGGAGTCTATTATCTGGCGACCGTTGAGGGCGATCAGCCCCGTGTCCGCCCCTTCGGCACCGCCCATATCTTCGAGGGCAGACTGTACATCCAGACCGGCAGGGTCAAGCCCTGCTCAAGGCAGATCGCCGCCAATCCAAAGGTGGAGATCTCCGCCTTCCACGACGGCACATGGGTGCGCATTGCAGGCGAGCTTGTCGAGGACGACCGCGTCGAGGCAAGGAAGTCCATGCTGGACGCCTATCCCAACCTGCGCGGAATGTACGACGAGAACGACGGCAACACTCAGGTGCTGTATTTCCGCAGCGCCGTCGCCACCTTCTCCTCCTTCACCGCCGCACCGGAAACCGTTGAGTTCTGATAAAATCCGACAGGCGCAGGCTCTGTCTCCGCAGCCATTGACAGAAGCCTGAAATTCAGGTATCATGAGCATGAATGATCGGCGCAGAACAGCGGCCACCGCGCGATATTGTCATCGCCCGCTGCGCTGAGGTGCCGATTCAGAAAATTATGAAACGGAGCGTAACTCGCATGAATCAGTTTTGTTTCAACTGCGGCGGCAAATTCGTCAACGGCGTTTGCGAAAAATGCGGAAAGACACTCTTTGCTCAGGAAAACGAGCAGAGAGCCATGAACCCCGGTCTGTGCCCCCACTGTAATGTTCCGTACAACCAATTCGGCACCTGTCCCCAGTGCGGATCCATTTCGGAAAACTCTGTCACTCAGGCTACCCGGGCAACTCAGGCCGTGAATTTCCCCGAGGAACAGAATGGCGGCACACAGGCAGTCGGCTATCCCGGCGGCTATCAGGCTCCTCCCATGGGCTATCCCGGCAGCTATCAGGCTCCTCCCATGGGCTATCCCGGCGGATACGCGCCTGCCCGGCAGACCCCCCATAACGGCACTCCCTCCGGCGGCAAAAAGAATTCCAACGCCATCTGGATCGCCATCTCATCGGTGGCTCTGATCGCGATAATCGTTGTTGTGGCACTGTTCGCCATAAACAAGGGCGTGTTCAATTCCGGCGGCTCCGGCGGCAACGCCCCCGAGCCTGCCGCCACTCACAGCACTGCCACAACCACAACCACCGCCGCGCCTACCACTACCACAACCACCGAGCCGGGAAATTATCCTCCCAAGTTCACCAAGTTCACCGCCTCCTCCTTCTATTACAAGGATGAAGCCAACAAGTGCAAGATCGAGTACGCCTTTGACAACAAACCCGGCACCTGCTGGCAGGACGGCGTGGACGGCTACGGCATCGGCGAATGGCTGGAAGCCAGCGCAAGCAGCAACCAGCTTGTTTCCTGCATCACCTTCTACAACGGCTTCCAGAAAAAGAACAGCATGGACCTGTACAACGGCAACTCCAGAGTCAAGGCCATCACCGTCTACTGGGAGGGCGGCAGCAAGAGCTTCTCTCTGACCGACACCAAGCCGCCTCAGTTCCTCTGGCTGGACGAGCCGGTCTCCACCCGATATGTCCGAGTGGTCATCGACGATGTCTATGAGGGTGATCGGTACGCCGACACCTGCATCGCCGACATCGTCATTGAGTAACGCCAATCATATCCGCAGATCATAAAAACCGCCCTCACGCGATGGTGAGGGCGGTTTTGTGCTGACGATCGCTCCGGGCGAGTACGCTCAGGGCAGCGGGACAAAACTCATCTGCGCCAGATCCATCTCATCCATACTCTTTCCATTGGTATCAAGGCAGAACATCATACCGTTGCAGACGCCGAAGATGCATCCGGGAGCATCCATTTTCTCCGTATTATTGCCGTTCAGATCGCTGCGGTAGACGGTGACGTAACCGTCTCTGTCCTTCAGATTGTAGTATATCTGGGAATTGTAAATGTAGTAGCCGATTTCCTTCCAATATCTTCCGGCAGAGCCGTGATCTTCGCGGACCACCAGCTCAGGCGAGCCGCTTCCGTCAAGGCGTGTGCGAAGGATATCGCCGGAACTGACGTAATAAATGTAGTCCCCGTAGATGGCAAGACTACGCACATATGCCTCCAGATCAGGCACGAGATCCAGCCGCTCTCCGGTGGTGCGGTCGATCCTGAGCAGCGCGTACATGAAGTGCTCCTGACCCAGCACCTCTGTCATATCCTCGGATCTGACGGCAACATACGCGTACTTCTCGGTTACTCGGGCGTCATAGATCTCCTCGCTGAGGTCTATCCGTTCAAGTGCCATGACGTGTTCAATATTTACGTCATCATCCAGAATGTCCGTGTCGTACATCAGGTCGATCACCCATTGCTCACGGTAAGCCGTCAGTGTGCTCTCATCGATATAGAAACTGCCGTACCAGAGCTGTTCTCCCACGGTATACATGGTGGTGCTGTAATATCCCAGTTCTTCATGCCTCAACTTGTATCCGTCTTCTCCGCGAACATATTCACCGTGCAGGCTGTTTCTGTCCACCGCGACCACTTCACCGAATTCATCGACTATATACACATATTTCTCTGTTACTCCCAGAACCCAAGATTCGTTGAATTCATCCTGGTTGTCGTATACGGCTTCAGAATCGCTGATGTTGCCTTCCGTGCAGCTTATGTGCGACTTTTCCGAGTCCCCTACGATCGTTTCGTCATAGTAGTAGTCGGTGTAGTATATGTCACTGCCGCAGGCAGCCGCGCAGATCGGTATGCCGCCGTCGCCCCTGACCGCGTTCCTGTCGGCGCCGCTGCCGCCAATGCCGCCAGTGCCGATGCTTACAACGCTGCCGCCCTGACCGATAACGCTGCCGCCGCCCATAAGCATCCACGCGGCGACCGCACCTGCGGCAAGAACAAGCACCACCGCAGCCACCCACGGCCACTTGCTCCTTTTCGCTGTTCCGGAGCTTGAATCCTGCTGATAAACGGGATGATTCTGTCGCGAGGGCATCTGCCACTGAGGTGCGGACTGCCCCTGACCGTACTGCACACCGTACCCGTTGTTCATCGGGGGTGCCTGTCTCCGGACAAGCTGCACTCCGCAGCATCTGCAGTAATCGTTATGACCGTCCCATGCCGTTCCGCAATTCGGGCAAATAACCATGTCTGTTTCCTCCTGCATCCTTTTCGATTTCAGCGAACTGTAATCAGCTCAACCGCATTGTAAGCCACCGGATCTTCCAGCCCGAAAGACGATTCACGATAATTCACCGGACGGCTTTCACCGCACGGATATTCGGCACAGATATCTGTTTTTGCCGCGTCAATCGGTCAGACGGCTTTCCGACTGTACCGCAGTGCTCCCCACGGTACAGCAAGCGGCAGGCACGGAGATTTCGAGAAACACCATGGTTTTCCTTAATTTGCTCGATTTTTCATATTTTCACCTATAAGCTGACACCTTTATGTCAGCAATTTCATTTTCAGACGATCATCATCCGAAGGCTTCCTGGTCAATGTAATCGCCGTCGAGGCTGAGATAAACCTCCACACTGAAACCCTCGCTGAAATAGGGCTCGTATTCCAGAACGACACAATTATCTGTGGCGATGATGTCCTTGAATACCTACTCGTCGCCCTCCAGAACCCATTCGTCGAACTGCCAGAGGAGCTTGCCGTCACCGGCACGGATCGCCTGACAGCCCCTCATAGCTGAGCACCTGCACGCCGCCTTTGCGGTTGTCGATATGCACTCCTTCGGTTTTTGCACGGAAATTGCACTTAATTACTTTCATTCTTAACCAACATATTCACTTTGTCAACAACGCAAAAAGCCGCCGCGGACACGCGATCCGCAGCGGCTTGCATTGACTCTTTCGGAATTATTCGGTGGGAGCAAGAGCCTTGTGGAAGACCTTCTTGCCCTTCCTGATGATGATCTGACCGTCGGCGAAGTCAGCCAGAGCGACCTTGGCAAAGCCGTCGGTGACCTTGGCGTCGGCGACGGATACGCCGCCCTGCTCGATGAGACGGCGAGCCTCGCCCTTGGACTTGGCAAGTCCGCAGCGGACCATCATGGCGCTGACCTCGATCTCACCGTCGGCGAAATCGGCTGCCTCCAGCTGGGTGGAGGGCATATCGGCGCTGTCGGCACCAGCACCGAAGATTGCGCGGGCGGCGGCGCGGGCCTTGTCGGCTTCTTCCTGACCGTGGACGATCCTGGTGACCTCGTAGGCGAGGATCTCCTTGGCGTCGTTGATCTTGCCGGTGCCTTCCCATGCTGCCATGGCTTCGATCTCCTCAACGGGGATGAAGGTGAGGAACTTGAGGCACTTGATGACGCTGGCATCCTCGGTGTTGCGCCAGTACTGATAGAAATCGTAGGGGGAGGTCTTTTCCGGATCAAGCCACACGGCGCCTGCCATGGTCTTGCCCATCTTCTTGCCGTCGGCAGTGGTGAGCAGGGCAAAGGTCATGCCGTATACTTCCTTCTGCTCCACGCGGCGCACGAGATCGATGCCGCCCAGGATGTTGGACCACTGGTCGTCGCCGCCCAGCTCCAGCTGGCAGCCGTACTGCTGGTTGAGGTAGAGGAAGTCGTAGCTCTGCATGAGCATGTAGTTGAACTCGATGAAGGACAGACCGCGCTCCAGACGGGTCTTGAAGCACTCGGCGGTGAGCATGCGGTTGACCGAGAAGTGCACGCCGATGTCGCGCAGGAAGTCGATGTAGTTCAGGGGGAGCAGCCAGTCGGCGTTGTTGAGCATTCTTGCCTTGCCCTCGCCGAAGTCGACCACGTTGGACATCTGCTTGACGAAGCAGCGGCCGTTGTGAGCGATGGTCTCCTTGGTCATCATGGAGCGCATATCGGAACGACCGGAGGGGTCGCCGACCATTGCGGTGCCGCCGCCGATGATGGCGATGGGCTTGTGGCCTGCCTTCTGCATATGAGCCATGATGATCATCTGCAGCAGGTGACCGACGTGCAGGCTGTCGGCAGTGGGGTCGAAGCCGATGTAGAAAGTCACAGGCTCGCCGCTGCCCAGCAGCTCACGGATCTTATCTTCGTGGGTGGTCTGGGCTATGAGACCACGCGCCTTGAGTTCGTCGAAAACGTTCATATTGACCTCCGATTTTTCAGATCGTATAATACATATAAATACGTTCTATGTTGATACCATTAGATTTAATCACATTTTTCGCATAAAGTCAACTGATTTATACTACGGATATACCACAGGAGCATATCCGGGTCCTTTGCGGAAATTACAGAAAACGCCCTGCCTCCCTCCTTGAGGGAGGTGGCACGGCGCAGCCGTGACGGAGGGAGAGAAAGGTCAGACCAATTCTTTGTTTCTCCGCTTCCGCAAAGATCGAAAACATAAGGAGCGCACATGGATCAGGAAAGATTCCTCCGCGCGGTGGAGGCAGCCGCCGCCCGTGAAAAGGGCATTATAATCGACGAGGACGGCGTCGCCCGTCAGACCGGCATCGGCACCATGGGCGAAAAGGGCGTCCACAGCACCCTCAAGCACTACTACGAGCCGGATGTTTCCTGCCACGAGATCCCCATCGGCGGCTATGTCGCCGACATCGTGGGGGAGAGGGGCGTCATCGAGATCCAGACCGCAGGGTTTTACAAGCTGCGCGAGAAGCTTACCGCCTTTCTGGAGGCGGCACGGGTGACGGTGGTGTGGCCCTGCGTGGTAAAAAAGAGGCTGATAACCATCGACAAAGCCACCGGCGAGGTGCAGTCGGTGCGCCGTTCTCCAAAGAAGGCAAGCCGGTACGGGCTGCTGTGCGAGCTGTGGGGGCTGGGCGACCTGCTGCTCCATCCCGACCTGAGCATCGTCATCGCCATGCTGGAGGCGGACGAATACCGCCCGGCAGGACAGGTCCGCAGCCGTCGCCGACGGGGGGCACTCAACGGCGTGGAGCGCATCCCCACCGCCTTTGTGGGGGAGATGTGCTTTGACTGCCCCGACGACTATCGCCAGCTTATCCCCGAAGCTCTGCCCGATCGGTTCACCATGGCTCAATTCAGTTCCGCGGCGGGGTTTTCCTCCCTGCAGACCAGCGGAGCCATCAAGGCGCTGCTGAAGCTGGGTGTCATCGCCGAGGACGGCAGGGAAGGGCGCAGCCGCGCGTTCGTGAAAAGCGGCACTGACGCGCAATAATCTGTCATTGCTTTTCTCGTATATATATGCAATAATATGTCCGGTAACATACAAAAGGAGTGTATAATCATGAAGAAACTGCTCACTCTTACCGCAATGATCCTGACCCTTTGTCTGCTGCTGTGCGGCTGCGGTGCCCCGTCGAAGCCGCAGGTGACGGTCGATCCCAAATTCGGAGAAACGATGGATTTTGAACACGAGGGCTTTAAGATCACATTGACTGATAAATTCCTGCAGGAGGGTGACTCGACCAACCGCTACTACACTGTATTTTCGTCTTCGTCCTTTGAATGCATGGTATATGTGATAAAGGAGGATTTCTCGAAAACAGAGGGTCTTGAGGATATGTCTCTGGAGGAATTTGCGTCTTACTACCCTGATGCAACCAACTACCGAAACTACGAACTGCATATCAACGACGATCACTGCTGCTTTGTAAGGCACGAAGAAGACCTCGCCAGCTTCTATAATTTCTGCTACAAGGGCTCTGACGCTTTCTTTGTCGTGCGCTTTCTCTGCCCTCCCGACAGAGTGGCTGAAATGGAGGAACCATTCTTCGCCTGGGCATCAGGCGTGGAAGTCGAATAACAGAATCGTCTGAAGCACGCCCCACTAAGTTTATCACTATTACAATATCCCAAAGCGAGGCACGCGCATGAAAGCATTTATCTGCGGCGGAGGGTGCGGCGAACAGACCGCCGAAGCCAACCGCCGGCTCAGCGAGGTCATTGACAACACAAAGCCCATACTGTACGTCCCTCTGGCACTGCCTGCGGACACCTACGACAGCTGTTACGAATGGGTGAGCGGCGAGCTTGCGCAGGTGGACGTGCCGCGCATCGATATGGTGCGCAGCGGCGCAGAGCTGGCGGCTGCCGATCTCGGCGGATATTCCGCCCTGTTCATCGGCGGCGGCAACACCTTTAAGCTGCTGAGCGAGCTGAAGGAGAGCGGTGCTTTTGAAAGCATCCGCGATTATCTCAGGCACGACGGCGTGGTGTTCGGCAGCAGCGCGGGCGCCATAATCCTCGGCCGGTCCATCGACCTCGCGAAGTTCGAGGACGAGAACGAGGCAGGTCTGCGCGACCTCGATGGCTTTGACGTGATGGAGGGCGTGTCATTCTTCTGCCACTACGGCAGCGGCTCCGCGGAGCACACCGCCCACAGCGACGAATATCTCCGCAGACTTCCCGCAGGCAGGGAGATCGCCGTTCTGCCCGAGGAGATCACCCTGTTTCTCAACGGCAGCCGCGCGGAGGTCATCGGCGAGGGCGACCTGCACTGCGTGCTCAACGGCAGGCGGCGCGAGCTGTTTCCTGCGCACGGCACAGACTGACAACCGAAATACAGATACGCAAAAACCGCCCCGGACGGCATCGTCCGGGGCGATTTGTCTGTCATACGGGATCAATAGTTCTTCATCAGAACGGTGTCAACCTGATCGGCGACGTGCTCGCAGGCATCGCAGCAGGCTTCGAGATAATCGAAGATGTCCTTCCATGCGCACACCTGAACGGCATCGGTGCCGTCGGTGAACAGGGCGTGGATGGCTTCGGTGTAGAGCTTGTCGCCCTCGCCCTCGAGGCTGTTGACCTCGATGACACCGGCACGAAGGGATTCCGCCTTCTTCTTGTAGCCCTCAAAGTCGTCGATGACCTTGGTCAGGCACTCGCAGCAGCGCACAATAAGCTCGGTGAAACTCTTGGTTTCGGGACGGCAGGTGGTGATGTCGAACATCTGCAGGCAATGTGCGGCATCGTCGATGGCGTCCACGATGTCGTCCAGACGGCTGGCGACACGCATGATGTCCTCGCGGTCGATGGGAGGCAGGAATTCCTTGAGCAGCTGCTCAAGCATATTGTGCTTGAGCGAATCGGCACGATGCTCGATGTCGCGCAGAGCGCGGCTGCGCTTGGTCAGCTGATCGCGGTCAAAAGTGCCGACGAGCTCGTCCAGCTCGTGGGCAGCCTCGCAAGCCAGTGCGATCATTTCGCGGAAGAAACCAAAATAGCTGAAGCTCTCTTTCTTGGCCATAATGCCCTCCTGAATATTTATATTCGTCTTGTTGTGATTTCTTTATCTCTTTTTTATCTGTATACTCTTTAGAATATCCACATGAACAGCTTTGCCATGGCGAAACCCAGCAGTCCGCAGCCGGGGAAGGTCAGCACCCATGTGAGCACCATTTCCTTGACCACGCCCCAGTTGACGCGCTTGATGTTGCGCGAGGCACCGACACCCATGATGGCGGTGGTCTTGGTGTGGGTGGTGGAAACGGGCAGACCGGTGAGGGTGGAGATAAGCAGGCAGCCCGCGCCGGCGATGTCCGCCGAGAAGCCCTGATATTTCTCCAGCTTGACCATGTCCATGCCCACCGCCTTGATGATGCGGTAGCCGCCGATGGAGGTGCCCAGACCCATGACGCCGGCACAAAGGATCATCAGCCACAGGGGAGCGTCAACATTGCCGGGAACGACCTGACCCCGCGAGAGGGCGAGACCCAGCATGAACACGCCGATAAACTTCTGACCATCCTGAGCGCCGTGCATGAACGCCATGGAGGCGGCACCGGCGATCTGCGCCTTGCCGAAGAATTTATCGGTCTGGCGGCGATCCATGCGATGACAGATAGCCTCGGTGGTGCGAGTGGCAAGGAAGCCCATGCCAAAGCCCAGAACGGTGGACAGCACAAGGCCGTAGATGACCTTGATCCACTGGCTGCCGTCGATTCCGCCAATACCGCCCTGCACAGCTATGGCTGCACCGGAGATACCGGCGATGAGCGCGTGGCTTTCACTGGTTGGGATACCGAACCACCACGCGGCAGTCGCCCAGGTAACGATGGCAACGAGCGCGGCGCACATGGCGACCAGCGCGTCTCTGGGGTTTCCGCCGAAATCCACCATATTGAACACCGTGGTGGCGACCTGACCGTTGATGGAGGTCATCACCAGCACGCCCAGCAGGTCAAAGACCGCTGCCATGAGAATGGCAGGACCGGGGCGCATGGCTCGGGTGGATACGCAGGTGGCGATGGCGTTGGGAGCGTCGGTCCAGCCGTTGACCAGAATAACACCCAGCGTCAGCAGCGATGTGATGATCAGCACGGGGTGTTCCAGCAGCATTGGCAGAAAATCCATAAGGCCTATGCTTTCCAAAAGTAGCCCTCCTTGTCACCCATACGGGTGCGATTGTACCCTGATTGTATTGTTGCTATATAAATAATATCATATCAGGCGGTGATGTCAACGAATTCTCGACAAATTCAATGTTAAATCTGCGTAAAATCAAAGGGGTAATTTTGATGTTATTGCACGGATTCTGAATACCGGAAGTATACTCACCCGTTAATATTGCGCTTCGTATCGTAATTTTGTGGCAAAAGCCTGCCAAAATACCGTTCACCGCCGAAAACATACCGATGAGCGGAAAACTGCTGACAAATCCTTCGGAAAGGCTATAATAGAAGTCACAGGAGGGACAACATGAAATTCAGGATTTTGATCGACAGGGAAAAAGATGAGGAGATCGTCGCCCGTGTGCACGAGAGAACTCCTCTCATCGACGAGATCGAGGAGCTGGTCAGCCGCTGGGAGCGCACCGGCGAGATCGTGGGATACATCGGCGAGGACATCGTCATGCTGGATCTCGGCGACGTGGAAGCCTTCTATATCGAAAGCGGCAGAACCTACGCCGCCTGCGCCGACGGAAACAAATACCGTATCAGGATGCCTCTCTACGAGCTGGAAGCCATCCTTCCCGGCAGTTTCCGCAGGATAAACAAATCCGCCATCGCCAACATGAAGCGCATCGTCCGCTACCGCTCGGGACTGAACGGCGCGGTGGACGCCGTGTTTGGCAGCGGTTTCAGTGACTACATTTCAAGAAGATGCTTTGCCGAGCTTAAAAAGGAGTATTCATTATGAAAAAGTTCTGGAAGGATTTCTTTATGAGAGGCAGCAGTGCCGCGTGGTGCGGCCCTGTGTCAGTGTGCATCGTGTGGGTCTGCCTCGACGCGGCAGGCGTGCTCGGCCCGATGGACATCGCCACGGTCACAAAGGGAGTGATCTCCGGCACGGTCATCGCCTTCATCGCCGCCGGGATCACCGCGATACATCAGCTGGAGCAGCTGCCCCGGGGCATCGCCATACTCATCCACGCGGCGGTGCTGTATCTCGATTATCTCATCATCTATCTGCTCAACAACTGGCTGAGCGTCAGCAGGATCTGGATCTTTACGCTGTGCTTTGCCGCAGGCTTTGCCCTGATCTGGGTGATAATCTTCGCCGTCAACCGCAAGGCGGTCAACCGCATGAACGCAAAGATCGTCGCCGCGGAAAACGACTGACGAAGATAAGTCCTTATATATTGAAAGGAGACACCACCATGGATGCCATTCGCATAGACGCACTGACGCGCTGCTTCGGCAGCCGCAGGGCGGTGGACGGACTGAACCTCACCGTGGGCGAGGGCGAGCTTTTTGCCCTGCTGGGACAGAACGGCGCCGGCAAGACCACCACCATCCGTATGCTGTGCGGACTGCTGACCCCCACCTCGGGAGACGCTCTGCTCATGGGCAGGAGCGTGGTCACCGACACGCAGGCGGTCAAGCAGCTCATCAACGTCTCCCCTCAGGAGACTGCCGTCGCCGCAAGACTCACCGTGCGCGAGAATCTCGAGTTTGTCGCCGGTGTGTACGGCTTTGACCGCAGGGCGGCAAGGGCAAAGGCGCAGGAGATGATGGAGACCTTCTCCCTCACCGACCGTGCAAAGGACCGGGCAAAGACCCTTTCCGGCGGTATGCAGCGGCGGCTGAGCATCGCCATGGCGCTGATATCCAAGCCGAAGATACTGTTCCTCGACGAGCCTACTCTGGGACTGGATGTGCGTGCACGCCGCGAGCTGTGGAAGCACATCGGGACGCTCAAGGGAACCATGACCATCGTGCTCACCACCCATTATCTCGAGGAAGCGGAAGCCCTTGCTGACCGCATCGCCATCATGAGCGCAGGAAAGCTCGCCGCTCTGGGCACAGCCGAGCAGATCAGGGAGAGCGTCGGCGCCGCCACGCTGGAGGACGCTTTCCTCACCCTGACCGAAGCTGAGGAGGTGGAGCAGTGATGAAGAAGATGAACATTTTCGCAAAGCGCTGCGCAAAGGAAATGTGGCGCGACCCCCTGAGCTTTGTCTTTGGCATCGGCTTCCCCGTGGCACTGCTGACGCTGATGTGGCTGCTGGGACGCAGTCTGCCCGAAATGCCGCAGGAGATCTTCGGCATCGACACCTTCGCCCCCTCCATGGCGGTGTTCGGGCTTTCCTTCATGCTGATATTCCTTGGCTCGCTGGTGACGGGTGACCGTACCGGCTCCTTCCTGATGAGAATGTTTGCCTCGCCCCTGCGCGCCACCGACTACATTCTTGGCTACACTCTGCCTGCCCTGCCCATCGCGGCGGCGCAGACGGCGGTGTGCCTCGGCTACGCGGTCATCCTCGGGCTGGAACCGGGAGTGAATCTGCTGGTATGCCTGCTTGCGCTGATGCCCACCGCGCTGCTGTTCATCGGCATCGGTCTGCTGATGGGCTCGGTGCTGCCCACCGCCGGAGCCGTGGGCGGAATATCCTCCCTGATCATCAACGTGTGCGCGTGGCTGAGCGGCACATGGTTCCCTCTGGAGATGATGGGCGACACCTTCGGCACGATATGCAATCTGCTGCCCTTTGCCCATTCGGTGAACGCCGCCCGTGCCGCCCTGGCAGGCGATTACGCCGCTCTGCCCGTTGAGCTGGCGTGGGTGCTGGGCTACACCGCGGTCATCTTCGCGCTGGCTGCGGCGGTGTTCCGTCGGAAGATGAAAAGCTGACAGATAAGATATACTCACGGAGCTGCCGCGAAATCCCTCGCGGCGGCTCTTTTGATGTTTGCAGTTTTTCAATATATATGGTAATATACTCCCGGAACAAACCACCCGAAAGGATGCATACAATAAATGAGCTATCCCATCTTTGACAGCCACGCCCACTACGATTCCGGCCGCTTTGATGACGACCGCGACGCGGTTCTGGCTTCCCTGCCGGAAAAGGGCGTGCAGTGGGTCGTGAACTGCGGCAGCGACCTTGAATCCTCCGAGCTGTCCGCGCAGCTTGCGGAAAAATACGACCACGTCTGGTTTGCCGCCGGATTCCATCCCCACGAAGCCGAGCACTGGAACGCCGAAGCCGAAGGGCGCATCCGCCAGCTGCTGGCGCATCCAAAGTGCGTGGCGGTGGGGGAGATAGGTCTTGATTATCACTATGATTTTTCGCCCCGTGAAATGCAGCGGCAGGTGCTGGAGCGTCAGCTGACCATCGCCGCCGAGCTGGGCAAGCCGGTCATCCTCCACGACCGCGAGGCTCACGGGGATATGTACTCCATCCTGCGCCGTTACGCGCCCCTGAAGGGCGTGATGCACTGCTTCTCCGGCAGCGTGGAGCTGATGGAGGAATCGGTGCGTTACGGGCTGCACATCGGTCTGGGCGGCGCGGTGACCTTCAAGAACGCCCGTCAGCCGCTGGAGGTGGCGGCGGCAGCCCCCATTGACCGACTGCTGCTGGAGACCGACTGTCCCTATATGTCCCCGGTGCCCCATCGCGGCGAGCGGTGCCTGTCGCCCATGATCGCGCTGACTGCGGACAGGATCGCCGAGGTGCGCGGCTGCGATGCCGACGAAATACGCAGAGCAGCGGCGGAGAATGCCTCCGCGCTGTTCGGTATCGCCCTGTGAGCAGGCGATATCTTGCCTTCGTGCCCATAAACGAACAGGGCATGGCTGAGGAAAACATGGGCGTTGAGCACAGCCCCAACATCCTTGAATACATCATATCGCCGGAGGAGTTCCGGCGCTTCTGCGGCAGCGGCGCGATGGAGCGCATCAACGCCGCCTGCGGCATCCTGCTGGACGAATACGAGGATGACATCATACCCACCCACGGACTGGCGGCAGCCCTCGACATCGCACGCCGCCCGGACGCGCGGCTGGAAGTCATCACCCGTGCCCTCGAGGACGCCCTTCGTCTTGGAACATACGTCAGTCTGTACCTGTAGCACCCCGTAAAACACACAGCCCCATCGCATTGCCGCGGTGGGGCTTTTTGCTGTCACTGAGCCGTTTTTCCCGTCTCCGGAAAGCAGGCTGACAAAATTTTCACGATTTTTCTTGACAATTCTCAGATTTGAGATTATTATAATATTCAAGAATATTCGAACAATTGATAATGAGATCCCGACCGAATTGCAATTCACGATGGAGGATTCAGGTTAACCTATGGAAAAACAGATGATCGAACTGGTGATGAACCCAGTGCGCCAGCGTATAATTCAATGTATCGCCCTGCGCGGCACCGTCACCACCGCCCAGATGCTGGAGGAGCTGACCGACGTGCCCAAGGCGAGCCTCTACCGCCACGTCAAGCTGCTGCACGAGGGCGGACTGCTGGAGGTCGCCGAGGAAACCAAGGTGCGCGGCACCATCCTGCGCGCCTACCGCCTGCGTCAGACCCCCGTGGACACGAACAGCAACGATCAGGCAGCCGCTGCGATATACAACGCGCTGATGTCGCTGATGAGCTCCTTCCGCGCCTATTTCGGCAAGCCCGACCGCGACCCCATTGCCGACCGGCTGTTCCTTGGCACCTCCACGCTGATGATGACCGACGGGGAATTCGAGGAATTCACCGCCGGAGTGGGGCAGCTGATACAGGGCGCCATGACCAACAAGCCTGCCGAGGGACGCAAGCCGCGGCGCATCACCTTCATCTCGTCACCATGTGAAGAAGACCTCACAGAGGGAAAATAACTGTCTTTCGAACAACCAAGAGTAATTTCAGGAGGTAATATCATGCTTAGTATTCGGAATCTGACCAAAACCTACCCCGGCGGCAAGGTTGCCGTGTCCGACCTGTCCCTTGACATCGAGGCAGGAGACATCTACGGCTTCATCGGTCACAACGGTGCCGGCAAGACCTCCGCCATCAAAGCCATCGTGGGCATCCACGATTTTGACGGGGGAGAGATCTTCATCGACGGCAAGTCGGTAAAGGACGAGCCCATGGCGTGCAAGTCCGTCACCGCCTACATCCCCGACAACCCCGACATCTACGACTATCTCACCGGCATCCAGTACCTCAACTTCATCGCCGACGTTTTCGGCGTGAGCAAGAAGGACCGTCAGGAGCGCATCGCCCGATACGCCGACCTGCTGGAGCTGACCTCCGCTCTGGGCGACTCCGTGTCCTCCTACTCCCACGGCATGAAGCAGAAGCTCACCGTCATTTCGGCGCTCATCCACGAGCCCAAGCTGCTGGTGCTGGACGAGCCCTTCGTGGGACTTGACCCCAAGGCCACCGTCACCCTGAAGGAGATCATGCGCGAAATGTGCCAGAAGGGCGCGGCGATCTTCTTCTCCACCCACGTTCTGGACGTTGCCGAGCGGCTGTGCACCAAGGTCGCCATCATCCGCGACGGCAAGCTGGTGGTCAGCGGCCGCACCGAGGAGCTGGTGCGCGAGGGCTGCTCCCTGGAGGATGTATTCATGGAGGTGGATAAGAATGCGTAAGCTGTCGATGCTGCGGCAGGTCGGCCTGCTCACATCGCTGCAGACCTGCAACCTTTTCGGTTTCAACGAGCTGCGCCACTCCCACAGCGGCAAAAAGGTGGCAAAATACGTCGCCATGACCGTTCTGTGGCTGCTGCTGGGCGCGCTGCTCATCGGCTACATCTGCCTGCTGACCTACGGTCTGTGCGCAGGCGGCATGGGTCGCCTGGTGCCCTCCTATCTGTTCACCATCACATCCCTCATCACTTTCTTCTTCGGCATCTTCAAGGCTGCCGGAATGTTGTTCGGACGCAGCTCCTTTGAGGCGTTCTCGGCTCTGCCCCTGAAGAAATCCGCCATCGTTGCCAGCCGCTTCATCACCATGTATATCTACGATATGCTCATGGCGGCGGTGTTCCTGATGCCCGGACTGATCTTCTACGCCATCCTGCAGCCCGTGGACGCGATGTTCTGGGTGGTCATGGTGCTGGGTGTCATCCTGCTGCCCCTGCTGCCCCTTGCGGCGGCATCCCTCGTGGGCGCGCTGGTGACCGCCATCACCTCCCGTATGAAGTACAAGAGCATTTTCAGCACCGTGCTGACCATCGGCTTTGTGATGCTCATTCTCTGGGGCGAGATGTCCCTGACCTCCGTCGCCGAGAACGAAGCCGATTTCGCCGGCATGATGATCGATATGGCGACCACCGCCGGCAACGTCATCAACCGTATGTATCCCCCGGCGGCATGGTTCGGCTCCGCCATCCTTGACGGCGACCTCCTCTCGCTGGCACTGCTTGCCGCCGTGTCCGTCGCGCTGCCCGTGCTGCTGGTGGTGCTGGTTACCCCGAAGTTCGGCACCCTGTGCAGCGCCCTCAACGCCGTGAGCACCAAGGGCAACTACAAAATGGGCGAGCTGCGCACCGGCTCCCAGACCTCCGCGCTCTACCGCTCGGAGTTCAAGCGTTATCTCTCCCACAGCCTGTGGATGAGCAACACCCTCGTGGGCTATGTCCTGCTCATCGGCATCGGCGTGGCGCTGCAGTTCCTTGACCTGAGCGCCGCGAGCGCCATGTTCGGCTCGATGGATATCATCGCCATCCTCGCGCCCTTCGTCGTGGGTCTGATCGCCTTCATGTCCACCTGCACCTCCTCCGCCATTTCCATGGAGGGCAAGAACTGGTGGCTGGTCAAATCCCTGCCCGTCTCTGCCCGTGCCCTTGTGAACAGCAAGCTGCTGGTCAACCTCACCATCGCGCTGCCCGTGTGGGCCGCCTGCGTGGTGATGTTCAACATCGCGGTGGACGCCTCCCTGTGGGCACGCATCTGGATGGCAGCCGTTTCCCTGCTGTACATTCTCCTTGCGGCTCTGATGGGTCTGCGTCTCAACGCCGCCATGCCCATCTTCGACTGGGAGAACGAAGCCCGTGTGGTCAAGCAGAGCGGCGCTCTTTCCGTGACCATGTTCGGCGGCTGGGCACTGGCACTCCTGCCTGCCATCGCCCTGTTCCTTATCCCCGCCTCGATGACGATGATACTGCTGGCTGCCATAGCAGCGGCGCTTATCATCTCCTGCCTGCTGCTCTACCGCAGCCTGACCAAGCTGCGTCTTGAAAAGCTGGGATAAGAGTATATAATTGTTACCGACGCACAGGATGCGTAAAAAAAGAAAAAGGAGTATTCGGAAAATGAAGAACAAAAGGCTTGTGCTATGGATCGTCCTCCCAATAATCATCGCCATCTCCGCAGGAGCCATCCTCTGGGCGGTGACCTCTCAGGGCATCACCTCGCTGACCATGGGCGAGAACGGAGTCACGCTGTACAGCAGCAATGCAGGCACTCTCCGCGCCGACAGAGTCTACATCGACGGCGACGGCAATGCCTGCATCGACTACACTGCCACCGCGAAGGGCGAGGATTCCCTGATCGCAAACTTCAACAATGTGGAAATCAACGGCTGGGCAATGGCGTACCGCCATCACTACACGGACACCAGCGGCGTTTCGCAGGGCGAACGCACCGGCACCTGCGTGATAGCCGAGGCAGACATTCTGGAGCGCAGCGGCATCACCGATATCTATGACGTGCGCTTCGACCTGGGCACAGTTATCGGTATGAGTGATTATGACAAAAAAACTGTCGTTCTGACGGTGAAGGACGCTCCCGGGCAGGCTCCTGCCGCCCGTGTGCCCGTCGAGGGCGAGCAGGTGCTGGTGGACACCGATGAATTCACCTTTATCGCGCAGACCGCCGGTCTCGGCACCGCCTTTGGCTATGACGAACAGCACTACGTCCAGTTCTATATGGAGAACAAGACCGACAGGACCCTGTACGCCGACCTGCAGGTGTACGCAGTCAACGACCTGAGCCTTGCGATCTTCAACACCGTGCAGCTGACCCCCGGCGCGAAGGCATGTCTGCCCTATGGTCTGGACACCTCCGATTATACCCGATACGGAATGTCCACCGTGGATCACATCGATTTCGGCCTTGAGGTCAGCGACGATGACTCCAACCGCGTGGTGGAAAATACCGACTTTGAGCTGTACTTCAACGGCTATACCGCGGACACTCTGCCCGAATATCCCCGCAACGCCGAGGAGACGGAAACCGTCATCTATGACGACGACCGGTTCACCTTTATCATCTTCGGCGCAGAGCGCTTCGACGATGAAATGTATATGGTGCACTGCTACATTGAGAATAAAACCGATGAAGCCATCACCTATTCCACCGAGGAATCCACGATCAACGGCATCACCGTGAAAAACGACATCTCCGGCTATGGCATGTCACCCTACCGCAAAACCTACGATCATATGGTTTTCCGTCCCGAAGCCTCCGGCACAGACGCCGCAGTGGAGGAATTCCGCTTCACGCTGGATGTGACCACCAGCAGCGAGGGTGACGTGATCGTCTCTCCCGACCGCTGGTTTGAGTATCAGCCGTAATTGCCCGTTTCTCAGGCGATAACAGAAAAGAAAGCCGCTCGCATCTCCCCAAAGGAGACGCGGGCGGCTTTGTCGTTGCTCACAAAACTGTCAGAACCCCAGACGGTCGAAAATCGCCTCGCAGCCGTACCATATCTGGTCGTAAGCGGTGTCGAAATCGTCGGTGTACCACGGGTCGGCGATGGCTCCGGGGCGCGCGGTGATGTCCAGCAGGCGCATGACCTTGCCCTCGGGGTCGCCGCCGCAGATGCGCTTCACCGCCTCCACATGGTAATTCTCCATGCACAGGATGAGGTCGTATTCGGCGTAGTCGGCTTTGGTGATGCGGCGTGCCCGTCGTGGCGGCGCGTCGATGCCCATGCGCTCCAGCTTGCGCTGGGCGGGAGGGTAGACTGGGTTGCCCCGTTCCTCATCGCTGATGGCGGAGGAGGCAACGCCGATGACGTCCTCCAGACCGCGCTCGCGGACCATGTGCTTGAATATGTACTCGCCCATGGGCGAACGGCAGATGTTGCCGTGGCAGACGAACATGACGTTTGGCATGATATTACCTCGCTTTCGTGCAGCTATTATATCACGGGACGGGCAGGATTGCAACGCTGCCGGAAGGCGTGGGTATGCCGCTTTTCCACAGCTGACTTCCACTCTGCAGGCATTGGATGTTTCCGACATACTTATTGCACCAGCGCGGTGAATAGTGTATAATGAAAACAAACACTCGCACCGGATCGACAGAGGAGAAGCAAAATGCTGATAGCGATCATCGGAGAAAACTGCGTGGGCAAATCCACGCTGGCAGAAAGACTGAACGAGCGGCTCAACGCAAATATATATTCCGGCAAGGATTATCTGCGGCTGGAAAAGAACCCTTCTGCGGCGGCGCAATCCTTCAGAGAGCTGCTCAGGGCATCGGTCACAGGGGAAAACATCATCTACCTCATCACCGAAAAGGAACATCTCGACCTGCTGCCCGAGGGTACATTCAGGATCGTGCTGACCGCGGAGCTGGATGATATAAAGGAACGGTTCCGGGAGCGGATGAGAGGCCATCTGCCGCCTCCTGTGGAAAAGATGCTGGAAGCAAAGCACGGTATGTACGATGATCTCGACTGCGATCTGAAACTGACCGCAGATTACTGTATTGATGACGTGATCGGCAGGGTGAATCCTGCGTGAGCAGCGTGAGCCGAATCACAGGCAGAAAAAACACAACCGGTTTTTCCTGAAAACCGACTATTAAGAGGAGCGAGGGCATTATGAGCATCAGGCAATTCGAGCCCCTGTGGGGAGCATGGCGAACCGAGGAAAAGCCTCTCGGTCAGGGCAGCTACGGCGTGGTCTACCGCGCGTGGAGAGAGGAATTCGGCAAGAAATACTACGCCGCGATCAAGCACATCTCCATTCCCGGTTCCGAGTCGCAGATCCGCGACGCCATTTCCGAGGGCGTTGCCGATACCAACGAATCCCTCAGGGATTACTTCGCCTCCATCACCCAGAACCTTACCAGCGAAATCGCCCTTATGAGCGAGGTCAAGGGTCACACCAACATCGTTTCCTACGAGGATCACATGATCATCCCCAAGCCCGGCGGCATCGGCTACGACATCATCATCCGCATGGAGCTGCTCACCGGTCTGAACGATGTGCTGCGCCACCGCCAGCTGACCAACAGGGATGTCATCAAGCTGGGCATTGATATCTGCTCGGCGCTGGAGGTATGTCTGGAGAAGGGCATCATACACCGTGACATCAAGCCCTCCAATATCTTCATCAACGATCTGGGGAACTACAAGCTGGGCGACTTCGGTGTGGCGCGTGAGCTGGGTCGCACCACCATCGGGATGAGCAAAAAAGGTACATATATGTACATGGCGCCGGAGGTCTACCGCGGCGAGCCTGCCAGCTTCACCGCCGACACCTTCTCCCTTGGCATCGTCATGTACCGCCTGCTCAACGGCAACCGCGCCCCCTTCCTGCCCGTGGGCAATGCCCGGATCAGCTCCGTGGACAACGAAAACGCCCTCGCCCGGAGAATGTCGGGCGAGCCGCTGCCCGCGCCGGCGTTTGCCGATCCCGGGCTGGCTCAGGTCATCCTGAAAGCCACTCAGTTTGACCGGTCCAGAAGATTCTCCACTCCCACGGAATTCAAGCAGGCGCTGATACGCGTGCGCGACGGTTCCTCCGCAGGCAGAACCATTCCCATCGTTGCCGCACCCACCAACAACACGCCTCCTCCCGTCATTCCTCCTCAGCGGATGGGTCATATGATGGATATGCACCCTGCCGCTCCCATGGTCAACGATCCTGCTGCCCGCCCCGCTAATATGATCCCTCCCGGCCCCGTCCCTGTATCTGCAGCCCCCTCTGTTCCGGGCGGAAACAAAAAGAAAACGGGCTGGATCTGGGGTGCCATCGCCGCGGCGGTGCTTGTCGCGGTGGGAATAATCTTCCTTGCTCTGCCCGGTTCCGGCGCAGACGAGAACCCCAGCGGAACCTACGGTCTGTCCATGGTGTGCGAAAACTACGACAGCGTATATTATTACAACGGCATCTCCGTTCAGAAAATGAGCACGGACGGAACCTCATCCGAAGCCCTCGACTGGTTCGGTTTTCAGCTCGTGCCCTATAACAACGGCATAATTTCCCATTCTTTCTACTCCATCGATCTGCTCGACGGCAGTAACTCGCGCTACCTCGCGGACATCGAATCCATCATCGAAAACGGCGAATGCAGCAGCTTCTGCGTGGACGGTAATATGCTGTACTTCATCATCGACTACGAAACCGACCCCAATGACGAGGTATGGACGGATCAGCGTTCGGTCATCTACAGCACCAACATCGACACCAACGTGACCACACGGCTGCTTGAGCTCAACGAGAACGAATACCCCCTCTGGTACGGCGATCTGCGCTGCGCCGACGGCTGCCTGTACTTTGCCACCGAACAACGCGATGACGCGGATGACGGCGAAGCCTCCTCCACGTATGTGTGGAAATACGACCTGCAGAGCCGCCGCAGATCGATACTCTTTGAGTTTGTGGCTGCCGATTGCTCCGACGCCTGCGTGTTTACAGACACGCAGATCGTCTGCAGATCCTACTACTATGTTGACGTGTATGATTATGACGGCAATCTGATACGTTCCGTTGAGCTGGATTACCCCACATACGGATACAGCTTTGTCATCGACGATAAATTCATTTACGGCCACGAGTATATGACCGAGGACGAGGTAGGCTACTATCTGTCTAGCAGCGGAATATACACCGTTGACCTGTCTCCCGACGACGAAATGAGAACCGCCTGCATCTTTGACGGATACTGCGATATCGTAGGCGCGGCGGGCGACTGGATATATTTCATCGACTATAAAGGCGTCGTGGACATCGACGAGGATCCGTGGGCCAACCCCCTCTGCCGCATCCGCACGGACGGCACAGGCTATATGCAACTGCCCTGACGGATATCCATTCCTGACCCGAAATTGAAGTATATATTTCCCCGGAGGAATAAAAGATGAACACCATCAGACAATTCGAGCCCCTGTGGGGCGTATGGCGGACCGAGGAAAAACCCCTCGGTCAGGGCAGCTTCGGCGTGGTCTACCGCGCGTGGAGAGAGGAGTTCGGCAAGAAATACTACGCCGCGGTCAAGCATATCTCCATCCCCTCCTCCGAGACGCAGATCACCGATGCCGTCTCACAGGGCATCCCTGACGACAGGGAATCTCTGAGAGATTACTTCTCCGCCATGGCTCAGAACCTCGTCAAGGAGATCACCCTGATGAACGAGGTCAAGGGGCACACCAACATCGTCTCCTACGAGGATCACCTCATCATTCCCAAGGCGACCGGCATCGGCTACGACATCATCATCCGCATGGAGCTGCTCACCGGTCTGAACGATATGCTGCGCCATCGCCAGATGACCAACAAGGATGTCGTCAAGCTGGGCATCGACATATGCTCGGCGCTGGAGGTCTGTCTGGAAAAGGGTATCGTTCACCGCGACATCAAGCCCTCCAACATCTTCGTCAACGACACCGGCGACTACAAGCTGGGCGATTTCGGCGTGGCGCGTGAGCTGGATCACACCACCGCCGGCATGAGCAAAAAGGGTACATACATCTACATGGCGCCGGAGGTCTACCGCGGAGAGCCTGCCAACTTCTCCGCCGATACCTTCTCTCTGGGCATCGTCATGTACCGCCTGCTCAACGGCAACCGCGCTCCCTTCCTGCCCGTAGGCTCTGCCAAAATCCAGCCCAATGACAACGAAAACGCCCTCGCCCGCAGAATGGCAGGCGAACCGCTGCCCGCGCCGGCGTTTTCCGACGGCGATCTGACCGATGTCATTCTCAGGGCAACGCAGTTTGACAAATACAGACGCTTTGCCAATCCCACGGAATTCAAGCAGGCGCTGATGTGCGTGCGCGACGGCATCCCCGTGGGGCGAACCATCCCTGTGGTTGCCGCACCCACCAACAACAGTGCCTCCGGACGTTCCTCCGTGCCGCGTCCCGGCGGCTTTGCGCCGCAGCCCCCGGCAGCCGGATACCGCCAGCCCTCTCCCGGCTTTATGCCGCCCGCGCCCCCCACCATGCCTGTCAGCACCAACGGCGAAGACAGCGACAACGGCGGCAAATCGGTATACATGGTCACCGCCATCTCCCTGCTGGTTCTGCTGGCAATTGTTCTGATAACAGTGGCGATCCTGTCCTTTTCCTCCGGCTCCGGGTCAGCGCCGCAGGACGATAATCTGTCCTACGATTACCAGTCGCAGGAAGTTCTGCCGGATGCCCAATGCAGCAAGCTTTCACTCGCCACACAATTACCGTCCGCTGAACAGGAGGAAACAACTTGAACAATATCACCTGCATTGCCGCGGCTGAAACAAATGTCGGCCGCATCAGAAAAAACAACGAGGATAATTTCTGCTTTGACGGCATCTGCCTGAATTCCGCCGACGATAATCTGTCCGTCGTGTCCGGCTGCAGGGAATTCCCGGGCAGCTGCGCCTTTGCCGTGTTCGACGGCATGGGCGGCGAGAGCTGCGGAGAAAAGGCATCCGAGATAGCCGCCCATACATTCCGCGAGCACTTTGCAAAAATCCATAAAGTCGACAGCGAAAAGAAGCTGGAAAAGCTTCTGAACAGATTCTACCGCAGCGCCAACAACTCCGTGCGCAAACTGTCGAAAAAGATCCGCGCCACATCCGGCACCACCGCCGCCATTCTGGTCATGATGAACAACAGAGCGTACATCAGCAACATTGGCGACAGCAAGGTGTTCAGGCTCTCGGAGGGCGGACTGGTGCAGATCTCCGAGGATCACACCATGGCAGGTGTCATGATACGCTCGGGCGTGATGACCCCCGAGGAGGCAAGCAGAACCAAGGGAAGAAATTCCCTGACACGCTTTCTGGGTTCTTCCTCCGACGACGGCGACCGCGTGCCCTGCTTCAGCATACGCGTGGATGTTCGGGCTGGTGACCGCTTCCTGCTCTGCAGCGACGGTCTGACGGACATGGTGACCGAGGAAAGGATCGCAGGCATTCTGAGCGCCGCGAACACCTCCTGCCCCGAAAAAGTCTCCGCCCTTGTCGGCGAAGCCATGGCAAACGGCGGCAGGGACAACTGCACCGTCATCCTTGTGGAGACAGCCTGACGGCAGAGCTGCATTATCCCCCAACAAATACCAAACCCTCCCGTAAGGCACACATCAATGTGCCCCGCGGGAGGGTTTTCATTTTCGTTAAGCGTGGGCGGCGAGCCGCTTTTACAGCGTCTTTTTCATCCCGATGGCGATCCAGCCGTTGGGACGCTGCACGCGCTCCGTTTCCTCAAAGCCGCATTTCAGATAGCATCTGTGGGCGCCTTCGTTGAAGTCAAAGACAAACAGCCTTGCTTCGGCTGCCCCGACGGTGTCGCGGCAGTAATCCAGAAACGTGTTCATTATCTCCGTACCCAGCCCCTTTCCCGTGAGGGCAGGGTCAACCAGGTATCGTCCGATGAGCACCGAATCGTTCTGCGGATCGCGCTCGATGATCTCGATGGTTCCGACAAATTTACCGTCACGGTACGCGCCGAATATCTCCGCGCCGGCGACAAGCCGACGGTATATAAGCGCTTCGGCAAGGGGCCAGTAGTAGCCCATTCCTGCCCACTGGCGGAGGAAATCCTCGTCCTTGCCGCGATGCCAGACCACGATGGTATGGGTATCCTCCGGGTGCAGCCGTTCGATATTGATCATATCAGTTCACACCTCATCCCCATTTTTCCACCTGCAGGAACTCCTCCACGATCTTCTTGGCTTCGTACAGCTGAGGACCCTTGCGGGGGTTGGTAAGCAGCTGGATCAGATAGACGTTGCCGCCCTCCAGCCTGTAAACGGTCGTCTGCAGAGAGCAGGCATCCGTAACGCCCGAGTGGGTGAAGACCTCACCGCCGTTTTTCTTCATCCAGCCGCAGGAGTAATCACCTTCGCGGTCGGTGACATATGTCATCATTTCCGGGCTGAGGACACTTCCGGAGAAGAATTCTCTGTCCCAGCGAAGAATGTCGCAGGCGGTTGTGTGGATATCACCGGCGCCGCGCATATTCCTGCAGTATTTCCAGAACGCCGCGTCCTCCTGATACGGAACGATGGTGACGTCGCCCTGCGCGCAGCTCGAGGTGTTCTCCATTCCGCAGGGTTCAAGGATCTGCGCGGTAATGTACTCGTCGTAGGGCTGACCGGTCACCTGCTCGATAACGAGGGCAAGCAGCCAGAAGTTGGTGTTGCAATACTCATAGTACAAGCCGGGAGCATTGCAGTGGAGCTTGCTGAGAACAGCCAGCACTTCCTCGTCGGGCAGAGTACCGCCAGCAAAGGCTTCCTTTGTCTCGCTGCTGCAGCCCTTGAAGAATTTCATGGTATCAAGAAATTCGGGAATACCTGCGTTCATATCCATCAGATTCCCCACCGTGGCATCGGCGATGTTGGGGCACTGAGGGAAAAACTTATCCAGCGTGTCATCCAGACTGAGCCTGCCCTGCTCCACCAGCTGCAGCACAGCTGCGGCAGTGATCTGCTTGGTGTAGGAGCCTGCCTCGTATACGGTAAAGGGATCGACGGTGCCTCCGTCGGTGTCCTGTCCGTTCCAGCCTCCGGCAAAGAGCATCCTCTCGTCGGTAGCCAGCACGATGGTACCGGGATAGTTTTCCTTGCAGTATGCTTTCAACTCCTTGAGCATATCGGCGTACTGCCCATCATCGGTGAACCAGACATCATCCTCGTCAAAGGAGCCTCCGCTGAACATACCCCAGTATTCCTCGGGGACGCTGGACCAGCTGATCACCTGCTCTGCCGGCTGTTCCTGCCCGGAGCCGCAGCCGCTCGCCGCGATGCAGACGGTCAGCATAAGAGCGGCAAAGATAAATAACGCGATATTTCGAATACTCATTGTAATTTTCCTTTTTGATTATACGTCATGGCAGGATTTTGTCCACGGTTTCAAGGACTCCGCGTATACCCATGGCAGCGCTGCCCCTGTTGGATGTCAACAGGATGACGTAGACATTCTCGCCGTCGGCGTTCTTGAACACGCAGTTGTAGGAAACGTAAGCCCATGTACTGCCCGAATGGCAGAGAGCGTCAATCGGGTCCTTCATCCATCCGCAGGAATATCCGCCGCGCAGCGATGTCATATAGGCAAACTGCTCATCGTTGATGATCTTTCCGTCAAACAGCGCGCGATCCCAGCGCAGCATATCGCACACGTTGGAATGAATGTCGCCCGAGCCGCGGGAGCAGTGGGCGGTGTACATATAGTCGTAGCCCAGCTTGGGCACGCTGGTAACGTCGCCGGTGGCGCAGGCAGAGGAACGGGGCATATCGCACACGTCGAAGATATTCTGCTGCAGATACTCCTCGTAGCTCTGGCCGGTGACCTGCTCAAGGATGAGGGCAAGCAGCCAGTAGTTGGTGTTGGAATAGGTGAACCGGCTGCCCGGCTCAAAATCAAGGCCAAACCCGTACAGCTTATCAAGAATCTCCCCGTCGGTCATCGTTCCCTGCATAAAAGCTTCGTTCTTGCGGTAGTCGCCGCCTTCGTGGAACTTGCCCTCGAGCATTTCCGGGATACCCGATGACATATGCAGCAGGTTTTCCACGGTGATCCTGTTTCCATGGGGGTAATCGGGGAAGTATTTGTCGATGGTGGTGTTCACATCGATATTGCCCGCCTGCACCTGCCGGAGAATAGCGGCGGCGCAGAACTGCTTGGTCACCGAGCCGATCTCGTAGGTGGTGAAGGGATTGACGGGTGTCACGCCGTCGATTTCCATGGCGTCCCAGCCGCCGGAAAAAATGACCTTGTCGTCGGTGGCGACCATAACGCTGCCGTCGAAATGCATGTCGCATTTTTCGCGAAGCTTCTCGATCAGCTCGGCGTAGCTCTCGTCGTCGGTGGTCCAGATGCCTGCCTCATCAAAGGAACCGCCGTGGAAAAGGTCGCGGTACTCCTCCGGCACGTTTTCGTACACGACCTCCGTGTCAGCAGGGGAGACCGCCGCAATCTGACTGTCGGACACGGCAGGAGCAGACTGCGTCGCCGATTCGCCGCAGCCGCCCGCGCCGACGCAGGAGGCAAGCATAATGGCGGAAAGGATAAACGCCGCGGTTCTTTTCAGATTATGTTTCATTCTGCAGTTCCCCTTTCGTCGGTGAAGATATGCGCCTCAATGATACGGTCCACGTGCGGCATGAATTCGCTGACCTTGCAGGGGAAGGAGCACAGCTGCACCACATAGACCCTGCCGATGCCCTCGATATTATAGACGGTGTTTGCCGCGATATAGGAATCGGTGCTTCCGGTGTGGTAGAGCATCTCATCGCTCACGCTCATCCAGCCGCAGGAATAGCCGTGGCGCATGGTTGTGATGTAATCCATCTGCTCCGCGCCCACCAGCTTGCCGCCGAACAGCGCGCGGTCCCAGCGCAGCATATCGCAGACGCTTGAGTGAATGTCGCCCGCGCCGCGTGAACACCTGCCGTATGTGTGATAATCGCCCTCTCTGGGCACGCTGGTCATATTTCCATATTCACAGCAGGTAGAGGAGGGCATATTGCACACGTCAAAGATATGCTCGGCGATGTACTCCTCGTAGGTCTGACCGCTCACCTGCTCCAGAATGAGAGCCAGCAGCCAGTAGTTGGTGTTGCAGTAGTAGAAAGCCGTTCCAGGCTCCATGTTCTGTCTGGTTTTGTACAGGTAATTCAGAACGGTCTCGTCGGGCATTTCACCGGCGGTAAAGCTTTCGCGCTCCTCCATGGTCGCCTTTCTGAAGAACTGCGGCGCGTCGAGGAAATCCTCGATGCCCGAATCCATGTGCAGCAGATGATCCACGGTTATCCGCGCGCCGTTTTCGTAGTCGGGGAAGAACTTATCCAGCGTGTCGTCCACACTCAGCTTTCCCTGCTCCACCTGCTGCATGATGGCGGCAGCGGTAAACTGCTTGGTCACCGAGCCGATCTCGTAGGTGGTGAAGGCGCTGAGGGGTGTCACGCCGTCGGTTTCGGTATCTCCGAAGCCGCCGGCAAAGAGCACCTTGTCGTCGGTGGCAACGATGACGCTGCCGCACGCCTTGCTTTCGCACACCGCCTTCAGCTCGGCAGCCATCGCGCTGAACCGCTCGTCGTCGGTGGTCCAGACGTTGTCTGCGTCAAAGGAGCCGCCGTCAAATAGATCCCAGTAGGCTTCGGGGACGTTCGCGTAGCTGACCACGGGCTGTGCCGGTGCCTCTCCATCGGAGGACGAGCAGCCCACGGCGGCAAGGCAGGCGGCGAGCATGAGCGCCGCGATGACGATGCCTGCTGTCTTTCTGAATCTATTCATTCTGCTATTCTCCATCTTTCTGGATTTCTCAGATTCTTTCATTCCGGGCAGGCTCAGCCGCCTATTCCAAAGGCATCCTTTGCCCAGTCTGCCTCTCTGCGGACGTCGGAAAACTCCGCGAAATGTCCGCTGCCGGTATCCAGCGGCACGCGGTCTATGGTCTCATCCCAATAGGCAAGGGGCACACGTTCTCCGTTTTCGTCAAAGTAGAAGATGGTCTCGGTGTACTGGGCATCTTCGCCCGCCCATGTGGGCAGCACAAACTCATAGATGCACTGCTTGCCTTCGTACTCGCATAAACCCACGCTGCCCATAGATTCCAGATCGCCGTATTCATCCACGTTGTAGAGCTCCATGAGCCGACCATCCGCGTCGATGGTGTAGATGTTCAGCTTGGTGCCTGCATCGTCAGTGCGGACTACCAGCAGCTCGTCGCTGCCGTCATCGGTGACGTCGGTGAGCAGCACCTTGTCCTTCATGGCGTTGTAGGTCCTGTCAAAGAATTCGGCATACGCCTGATGAAGCTCCGAGCCGTTGACCTCGGCGGCGCTCCAGGATACGCCGGACTGATCTGCCGTCTGCCTGTCCTTACCCCTTGAGAGCATCACGTACGCTGTGCCTGCGATGAGTGCCAGAGCCAGCAGCGCGCTCACGGCAGCCACGATCTTTCCCTTTTTCGGCTTGCTGCCGCCAAGGGTGATGGGTATATGCGCAGGCGCGTCGGTGCTGAGCGCTCCGGGGGCATCGGGGCAGCTCAGCTGCCCGGACTGTCCCGGCTGACCGGTGGTCGCCAGTCCCTCAAACTTCTTCAGCCCGGTACCGGTGCTTGCACCGGTACCGGTACCTGTACCGCAGCGTCCGCGGGCGATGAGCGACACCCACGGCAGAAAATTCTCCGCGCTGTCCAGCTCTCCCAGCCGCTCGAAAGCGATACGGAAGCTATCCTGAGCGATCTTTGCCGCTTCATCGCGGTCGCGGCTCATAGCCAGACAGGAATCGATCACCTGCTGCCTGTATTCGGCGGTCAGCTGATCCATCGCTCCGCGGTTGTTCATCTTCGCCTGCTCAACAAGCTCGCGCAGTTTATTCTTTTCCATGGTGTCCCTCCTGTGGGTTATAGTTTTGGAATCATTACCGGGACGAAGCCTTTTTCCGTTATGCTCCGACCGCGAGGCGGTTTCGGGGGATACGGAAACTTATTCTGCTGTATATGTGTCGAGATAAGCTCTGGTGATGACAACATCCTCCAGGGGCTTGTCGTTTGCATCGGTCTGCGTATTTGCGATGGTGTCGATGACCTCAGCACCCTCAAAGACCTGACCGAAAACGGTGTGCGCAGGTATTCCGCTGCCCACACGACATTCGGCATCCAGAGTGGGAGTGCCGCCGAACAGTCTGTAGAAGTTTGCAACGCCCTCATCGTAGTACAGCTGGGTGATGAGCTGATCAACAGTTAACTCGTTGACCTTGCCGCTCTCGTCCATTCCGGCAAAAACAGTATTTGCCTGGACTATGAAGAACTGGCTGCTGCCGCTGTCGGGCATGCCTGTGTTAGCCATGGAGACAGCGTATCTGAAATGATAAAGACCGTTGCCGTACTCATCCTTCAGCGGCTCGCCGGTGAAGGTGTCACCGCCGGCACCGGTGCCGGTGGGATCGCCGCTCTGGATCATAAAGCCCTTGATAACGCGGTGGAAGGTGATGCCGTCATAGTAGCCGGAGCGAACCAGATTGGTGAAATTCTCAACGGTCTCGGGAGCGTTCCCGGGGAACAGACGCATCCTGAAGGTGCCGGCAGTGGTCTCAAAGACAGCGATCTCCTCGCCGTTCTCAGGGAGAGCCAGCTGGTCGGTGAAGTCCGCGGCAGCGTCCTCATCCGAAGGGATGGTTTCCACATAACCGGGCTGATCTTCGACAGGCTCCTCGTCTCCGCAGGCAACGCAGCAGAAAATACCCACTCCGCCGCCTATGAGCAGGAGCGCGCCGAGAACGGCAGCGGCGATGATGAGCCACAGCCTGCGCTGCGCCTGCAGCTGCTCGGGGGAGCGCTGCTGTGTGGACTGCTGAACCGGCTGCTGCATGGGCGGCTGCTGCATGGGCGGCTGAACCGGCTGCTGATAATTCGTCTGATCTGGGGAACCGGGCATAGTCGGCGCCTGACCGTCTGCGTTTACGGTGCGCTGAATGGGAGCCGGTCTGCGGCTGCCGCAGAAAGCGCAGAATCCTGCTCCCTCGACAAGCTGTGCTCCGCACTTATTGCAATACATAGTGAATCCTCCTTGAAAAAAACGGAATTTAATTACACTTTCGGATATTAAATTATAACATTTCATCCAAATTCCGTCAATAGCAACAGGATATATGCCGTCCCCATTCTTCTGCTTGAAACTATTGACAAAAAACCCTTGTCATCATAGAATTTACATATAGCATCCAGTGTCACCGCTTACTCGCGTAAGACTGATCACACGCCGCAGCAGCCTCCTTCGCTGCGAACAGATGGAGACCTGATTATGAGTACAACAACCGCAAACAAAATCGATATGCTTCTGCTCAAGCGCAGTCCCCTTGCAAACTGCTGGGTGTGTAATGAGTGTGAAACCGAGAACTCCCTCAGCGCGCACTATTGTGAGGTGTGCGGCAGACCGTATGAGGAACCCCCGGTTTATGCCGCGGCAAGAGAGAGTTCGCCGTTTTATGCCCCCGACAGCATCAGCGCGCCGCCTTCGGAGCCGCTGCCGCAGGCGGAAAGCTTCTATCCTCAGCCCGCCGCACCTGCCGCTGCTTCAGCCCCCGAAAAGCCCAATGCCTTTGTGGCTTTTCTGCGCAGATACTGGTACGCCGCCGCGGCACTGCTGCTCCTTCTGGGCGCAGGCATCGGTCTGCTCATCCATTTCTCCGGCTATGAGGAGCGGATCGATCTCAACGACGGCTCGTATTTTCTTTACAGCAAGAGCTTCGGCAGCGTCAACGATCTGGATTTTTACAGCGCCGGAGAGTCTGAGCCTGCCGATACGCTTGTGCACAACAGCGACTTCACCACCGTGGAATACGCGGTTTACAACGACCGCAGCGGCCGCCCCTCGAATATCATCTACTTTTCCGAGCTCGACGACTCGATCACCTATGTGGAAGGCGTAACCGAGCCTGCGTCAAGCCGCCTGATCGAGTATGATGCCGACGGAAACCTGAGCAAATGCACCCTGTACAACAGCGACGGCACTCTGAACAGGGTCATCGAATACTACTCCTTCAACGAGGTGGGCGCGGCTCCTGCAGGATCGATCTCAGAGTACATTAACAACAACAATTTCGATGTGTTCCCCTGCCGCAGACAGAAGGATTACGGCGAAGGCAACATCATGCACACCGAGCATGAGTACGACACCGACGGCAGAAAGCTGTGGCAGATCAGCTACGACACCGGAGCTCCCTCCGGCGAGGTCATCACCGAGATGATGGAATTCGCCTACAATGAGGACGGCAAGACCACCTACCGCTGCAACGCCGACCGTCAGCGGCTGACCGCCACCGAGCCTGACGGCACCTACTGGACCTATCACTACAACTCCAACAACGAATTCGTCAACCGCACCCGTCTGGTGGAATCCATCGACTGGGACTACAGCGAGCGCGCCGTTGATCTTTCGGGCTTCACCGTGTACTATTCCGAGCTGTCCGAAACGGTCACCAACTGCTCCCAGTTCAAATACTCCTACAGGGTGAAGTCCGTTTCCGAAGGAAAGGTGGAAGGCAAATTCAAGATCTACATCCGCACCGACAAAAACAAATGGGTCTATGTGGACAGCTTCAACTACACCAAGCAGGACGGTGAGTATCCCAAGCACACCGGCTGCGTGGAGCTGGACAAGCCCATGAATTTCAACGCCATCGCCTTTATGCCCAGCACCCAGAGAAGCCTGAGCTGGGTCAGCTCCGCCGGTTTCAGCAACTTCGTCATTCAGGACAGGAACTACTGATCGTTACATAACGCAGAATACCCCGACAGAGGCTTTCGCTTCTGCCGGGGTATTGTTATGTCTGCAATCAGATATCAGATAATGGTGTCCTCGCTGTAGCCGTAATCCAGCAGACCGGTGCCGGGAATGGCAACGGGGACTGCTGCGGCCGCCTGCGCATACACAGGCTGCGCATCCTCCTGAGGAGCGCAGCTGCTCTCCTGACGGGGAGGAGGCGGAGCGGTGACATCCTTGAACTCGTCGTAGGGCTCGCTGTATGGCTGCGATTCGAAGTCAGGCTTCTGCTCCGACGCAGAGGACTGCGGCTCGGGATCGCCGAAGAAGAATCCGCTGTTCTCCTGTTCATTGCCTGCCGGGGGAACGGGAATGGCGTCGCCGCTGCCTTCGGGAAGCTCGCGGGTGATATCGCCGAATTCATCCTCCACCGCGCCGAAATCATCCTGCGCATGGCTCTGGGGCTGCTCGTCGGGGATATCCTCGTCCCACAGCGCCTCTGCCGCACCGGCGGCTGCCGCTGCAGGCGCAAGATCGTCAAAGAGCGAATCGCCTTCGGCAGGGATAGCCTCCTCAAAGGCTGCCTCGCGCTTTGCCTTGCTGATTTTGCCTGCAAGACGGAAGGAGAAGAAGCTCAGGGTCAGCAGAGCCAGCACCGCGCTGCCTATCCATGCCAGCAGCGCCCAGTCGGTGAGGGCGTACCGCTCAAAGCTGAGAGTGTCGTTGAACACCACGCTGTGTCTGCGCATGAATATACCGTCGATGGTGAGGGACTCCTCGTGGGGGATGCCCCAGCTCATCACCGAGAACAGGTGACCCATTCCGGCGGCAAGCAGCATGGATACAAAGCCGAACAGCACCACTGTGCCGGTCTTTTTATATGTGCCCCTGTAAAATTTCTTCAGGGCGGACAGCACCGCGAAGGAGAGCAGCGCGTGGAGCAGAGCGCCCACGGACACCGCCGCCACGGCGGCGCGGAAGGGGATGGTGCCCTCAATGGGCGGCTCCCACACCGGGGCAACGCTCAGCCCGACGGCACTGCGGATGGTGTCGATGGCGTTTTCCAGACTGCGCGGCCTGTACACCGACACGAACTCCATCACCGTCAGCACGGACATACCCAGCAGCGCCACGGTCATCACGGTCTGCGTCAGGGACAGCAGCACCGTTCCGCCGCTCCTGCGGCAGCAGAAGCACACCAGCGCACCCAGAGCGTAGGCGCAGGTGATCGCCATGCCGGCTATGAGCACCGGCTGGGAGATGGTGACGGTGGTATTCAGAAAATAGAACACGCCTGCCGCCGCGCCGGTCAGACAGAGCAGCAGGAAGATAAATCCAAGCAGTCCCTTGGGCTGCGCTTTCTTTACGTTATCCTTGTTCATCTCACGCCTCCTGTTTCATCTGTTCATCGCCGGCGTCAGACGATAACCTTGTCCAGAACGAAGGAGCACAGCCAGCACAGGACGGCATTGCCTGCCAGCGCGCCGGCAAAATACCAGAAGGGGCTGGACTTGAAGGCAGCCAGCTTCTGGATGGCGTAGTAGAGCAGGATGCCGCTGAGCACCGCGCCCACGGGGATGAGGCACATGGCAAGGTCGGTGCTGAATAAGGAAGCGGCAAGCGCCACCAGGGAGACCAGTGCCACTGGAAGCAGCGCAAAGGCATTGACGTTCATGAGCTGGACGTAGGAAAGCTTTTTGTCGCTGCGGTTGAGGGGCAGCCACAGCAGCGCGCTGGATACAAAGAACGCCGCCGCCGTGGTGATGATGACCTTGATGAAGGTCTTGAAGAAATAGACCTCCTGACTCATGCCGCCGGTGGTGATAAGTCCTGCCAGCAGCTCCTTGCCCAGATCCTCCGGAGATGCGGAGCTGACATTGATGACGGTCACCACAAGGGAGAGGAACAGCACGAACGCACCGGCGCAGATGGGCCAGATGGTGCTCTTTGTTTCTCTGCCGGCATTTTCGATGCCGTTGAAGGGCGATGAGGAGAAGAACGCCTTCACGCACTCCATGAGCTTCTTGCCGTAGGGCTCGGGCTTGTTCAGGGTCTTGGACTGATCCTGAGCGCGGTTGCCGCACTGGGGGCACACGCCGAATTCGTTGAACCGGCTGCCGCAGTACATACAGAAATCCGTGGTCGCTATCGGAGCGGCGGGCGCGGAAGGCGCACGGTTGATGACGGACAGCTCACCGCCGCAGTCGGGGCAGAACATGATTTTGGCGTTGTTTACGGTCTTTCCGCAGCGCATACATTTTTTCATTCGGCAAAACCTCCTGGTTTCGATAATAATTCTCTGAGTTTCTTTTTTACGGCACTTTTGCCGACTATATTATATAAATTTGTGATTGTCTGTGTCAAGGGTTCTTCGCTTTAATGGGCAAAAGAAGGACCCGGAGCCGCCCGATACGGGGCTATTCCGGGTCGATCTGCGTTTACGGTCAGGATTTTTCCTTGCCCACACCGGACAGCACTATTCTCGCAAGGACGAGGAACAGCACGGAGAAGCCGATGAGGATGCCCCATGAGGCGAGCATATGGCTCGCGGTGAACTCAAAGAAGTCCTCGGCATCGTGGGGGATCATAATGCCCTGCTGCTGCAGCTGCAGGGGCAGGCTGTTGAGGTTGGCGGTGGTTCCCAGACCCTCCATGCTCCAGCGGCATACGGCGATCCAGGAAATGATCTTGGTGGCGCCGCTCAGCTCGAAGATCAGTCCGGAGAACAGGATCTGGGGCATGAGCAGCAGCGGAGCCACGGTCATGGCGCGGTCGGCATTGTTGAACAGCGAGGACACAAACAGACCCATCGCCGAGGATGCCACAGCGGTGATGAATATGGTTATCAGCAGCTCGATGAAGGGGTGGATCATCACGCCCTCCTCAGGCAGACCCACCAGCAGACTGAACACGCCGGTGATCATCAGGCTCTGGATCAGACAGAGCACGCCCAGCACCAGTATCTTTGACGACACATAGGCGCTCAGGGAAAGACCGGTCATGTATTCGCGCTTCATGATGGTGCGCTCCTTGCATATCTCCTGAATGGCGTTGAGCATACCCACCCAGAACGCCGAGCAGGACAGGGCAAACAGCAGGCTCTTGGACATCTCGTACTGCTTGAACTGTTCGCCGTCGGCAACAAAGGAGATGAGCACCGCCAGCAGCGGCGCCTGTATGAGCAGCAGCAGCAATCGCTGACGGTCGTTGGTCACCAGCTTGAAATATCGTGCGCTGATGACCGCCAGCTGCCTGAGGCGGCTGTCTCTGAACCGTCCGGGGGATGCCACGGTGGGGCGGATCTCGCCCGGCTCGGCTCTGGTCTGCTCATAGCGCTGACGCCAGAAGGGCGCGTTGTCGGTTATCATGTTGTAAACGTCCACGATATCACTCACGCCGAAGAAGCGCAGCGCGTCGTCGTGGGCACCGTAGTAGCACAGATTGCCGCCCTTGCCCATGAACACGATCTTGTCGCACATCCTGAGCTGCAGGGTGCTGTGGGTGACCAGAATGACCGTCTTGCCGCCGTCTGCCATTCTGCGCAGGGACTGCATGAGGTTGCGCTCCGTTCCGGGATCCAGACCGGATGCCGGCTCGTCAAGGAACAGCAGGTTGGGGTCGGACAGCAGCTCAACGGCGATGCTGGCACGCTTGCGCTGGCCGCCGCTGAGGGAGCGGATGAAGCTGTCTCTCTTTTCGGGCAGCTCCACCATGTTGATGGCACGGGTGATGGCAGCCTCGCGCTCCGCCTCGGAGATATCCTTGGGCAGACGCAGCTTGGCGGTGTATTCCAGCATCTGATGCAGGGTGAGGTTGTCGTAAACGATATCCGACTGGGGAACGTAGCCGATGAGCTTTTTCAGGCCGTCAAAGTTGTCGTAGAGGTTGACGCCGTTTATGTAGACGTTGCCCTGGGTGGGCTTGAGATATCCGCACATACTGTTGAGGATGGTGGATTTGCCCGCGCCCGAGCCGCCGATGATGGCGACCAGCTCGCCCGGACGTATGTTCAGGTCGACATGGTTGCTGGTGATGAAGGACTTTCTGCCCTTGCCGCGGCGAATGACAACGTCGGCGGCGTCCACCGAAATACCGCTGCGGTAGCAGCAGTAGGATATCTGCTTCTCGGAGAAGATGAGCTTGGAGTTGGTGATGCACACCACGTCCTTTTCATGGAGCTTCACCTTACCGGAGATGCGGCGGTTGTTGACGATGACGCCGTTGGTGCTGTTGTTGTCGATGATATAGCAGCCGCCGGGCTCGCGCACGATGACGGCGTGGTGCAGGGACACGGTGATGTGGGGCAGGACGATGTCGCAGTCTCTGCTTCTGCCCACGGACAGCTGTGTCTTGCCCGTGAAGGGCATGGACTGCCAGCGGTTCTGGGTGTCCGCGTCGGAGAAGACGAACAGCACACCCTCGGCGATGGTCTCCACACCGTCGTCGATGCGGATGAAGTCGCCGTCGCTCACCGCGCGCCACCTGATGGAGGTGTTGTTGCAGATGAGTCCGTTGGTGCTGGGGCTGCGCGTGTAGACGCCCTTGTCCTCGATGTGCCATTGTCCGTTTTTCCACGCAAAGCGGCCGTGCTCACGGGAGACAATGGGGGAGTTGAGAACGATATCGTTGCTCAGATCGCGTCCGAAATAGACATACTGCTTTCCGAACTCGTTCAGCCTTACCGAACGGGGAGTATCGCTGCCGTCAAAGATGGTGACGATGCAGCCGCCGATGTATCCGCCGCCTCCTGCAGCGATGTAGTCGTTTCTGCCTGACGGTTCCATTGTTTTCTACTCTCCTCATCTGACGGTGCCCGGGCACCGTTTATTTGGATCATCCTCAGTTATTCTGTCTGCGGTACTGTCTTACATCGATGCTCTCACCGCACATGGGACAGGTCTGGTATTCCTGCTGCAGGTCTCTGCGGTAGAAGCTCAGCAGCTCGCCGCAGGCAGAGCAGTACATATCCACGAATTCGTCGCCGGACTCCGGATCAACGCTCACGGGCTGCGGTGCCGCGTCTCTGACAGAACCTGCGGCAACGGGGTTCACAGCCCTGTGTTCCACCGGAGCGGGGCGGCTCAGCTGCGCCGCCGAAACCGGAGGGCACGCCGCCATCGGCTGTACAGGGGAAGCCGGCTGCATTGGACGCACGGGAGCAGGCACTCTGCCTGCGAGGATGTCGGTGTTTTCGATGAGCTGACCCAATCCGTACATACCAAACGAGCCTACCCACGAGAGCAGCGAACCGGCGACCATTGCCAGCAGTCCGTACAGCGTAAACTCATAGATCATCAGGATTATTCCGGTCAGCACCGACACGGCTATCCCGACCCAGCACAGAACCTTTGCCAGCGTTTTGATTTTGCTGCCGATATTGTCGAACATTTCCCTGTCCTCCGGAACGAATTTGATACTTTGATTCTATCACAACGGCGTGCCAATGTCCACAGCGAAAATTCACGCTGCGCCTGTATCGGGCGATATTATATCCCAAACAGAAACAGCGCCCGTACGCGTTTCACGTTCGGGCGCTGCAGGGGGATTCTGTGATTACTTCAGGGCAGCCAGAGCGGCATCGATGTCGGCATCGAAGTCCCCGGAATCGCCAACAGGCACGACCTGCCAGCTTTCCACCAGATCAACAGCCTCGCCGGGAGCCAGATCGATCTCCTTGCTCAGAGCCTCGATCTCCAGGAAGCGGTCATTGGTGTAGGACTCAAAGTTGCAGCCGTAGTCGGGATATGTATCACCAAAGGCGAAGGGGAAGGTCTTGTAGAGCATCTGTCCGCCGACGACATATCCGCACCAGCCTGCCTCGTTGTTGATGCCGTACTTGAACGCCTGAGTGGCGGCGGTATCCTGACGCAGGGTGATGTACTTCTTACCGGGGCAGAAGCGCTTGTCCAGCATATCGTTGTAGCACCAGTGGACAAACAGGCGGTTGGCAAGGGGAGAGCACTCACGGGTGTTCTGGGGAGCGACGCACACGCCGCCGGCTCTGCACTGGGTGATGCCCCATGCGGCGTGACGACGGGTCTCGTCGGAGGTGTTGATGACCTTCTGGGCGATGGTCAGGGCAGGCTTGTCGGCATCCATGGTCACCGCGACCACCAGCTGCACGCCGGAGGGCTGTGCAGGGGGAGTGAAGGTGACGGTGTCGCCGCTGACCTCGTAGGCAACGGGATCCTCATCGGGGAAGTAGGTCTCGGGCAGACGCTCGGGAGTCCACCACAGACGGTGACCGCCGAAGAAACGGTAGGCGTCCTTGCCGTAGGAAGCCTTGATGGAGGGATGATCGGTGGTCATGGGCTTATCGGCGTCGGTGAACATGAAGCTCTCGCCGCCCAGAGCCTTGAAGGAGATGATACGGGGACCGATGTCCAGAGTGACAGCAGCCTCGCAGCAGTCGTTGGAGATGTAAAGGCACTTGCCATAGGGGGCGAACTCGCCCTCACGGATTTTAACAGACATTTGTGGTCACTTCCTTATTTATGATGGGGATATATCTTAATGGATCGTTGCGCGTGGTTCGTGGATGTACGTGCAGGGCTGACAGCAGGGGACAGGTGGCTGGCTCGCTCCGTCACTCCCTCCGTCACTCCCTCCGTCTCTCCCTTCGGTCGAGCCACCTCCCTCAGAGAGGGAGGCATGGTTCTGTGCCGTGGTTTGCTGCGCATTTGCTCCCTCAGTCAGCTTCGCTGACAGCTCCCTCAGAGAGGGAGCCATGTTCTCGCTGTGATTTGCTGCCTGTTTGCTTCCTCAGAGAGGGTGCCATGTTCTGTGCCGTGGTCTGTCAGAAGCGCACGATCAACGGGAGCGGCAGCAGAAACGGTGCACTGTCAGCGTTCAGAACAGCCCGAAAGTATCCTGCTGTTGATCAGTTATCAAGAAGCTGCTCCAGAGCGTCCTCGGAGAGGTCGAAGCTGACGGCAGGAGCGTCGTCATCGTCACCGGCGTTCTCCTCGATCTCCACTTCCACCTTGCCCGAGCCGTCCAGATCGGCAAAGAAGTCGTCGTCAAAGAGGAAATCGTCGTCATCGTCACGGTAGTCGGCAATGGCGTAATCGTCATCGTCTGCCTTCTTTTTGCGCAGACCGTGGTTGATAAAGCTTCTCAGACCAGCATTGGGCTGCTCGCGTCTGTACTCGTCCCAGCGGCGGAACAGCTCGTACACAGCCAGACACACGCCTGCCATGACAGCCATGGCTGCCAGCACCTTGAGTATATTCTTCATATCGTTGCTCCTTTCTGCGCCTGTGCGGACGATCCTCCGCGGCGCACGAAAAACTTTGCCTTGGGATAAGCCGCTCCGAACATAGGTCGGAGGGCTATGTATTTCTATGCCGCGCCTGCAGGCATCAGCTGCCGGACAGCAGGCGGTAGATATCGCTCTTTTTGCAGCCCGACTGCTTCGCGGCGGTCTTGGCGGCTTCGCTTGCGGACATTCCCTCCGCCGTCAGGCGACGGGCTTCCTCCACCGCTTCCTCAAGGGTCATGCTCTCCCTGGGGGCAGGGGCGGCGCCCTCCACCACCAGCACGATCTCCCCTCGGGGCGGCTCGCTCTCGTACCGCTCTGCGGCGGCGGCGAGGGTGGTGCGGATGACCTCCTCGTGCAGCTTGGTCAGCTCGCGGACGATGGCGCAGCGGCGGTCGCCGAAATGCGCCAGCATATCCTTCAGCGTGGCGGTCAGCTTGTGGGGGGCTTCGTAAAAGACCATGGTGCGGCGCTCGGCGGTCAGCTCCTCCAGATGCTCCCGGCGGCTCTGCTTTGCCACGCTGAGGAAACCCTCGAAGCAGAAGCGTCCGCTGGGCAGTCCCGAGAGAGCCACAGCCGTGGCAACGGCGGTGGGACCGGGCACGCACAACACCTGTATGCCCCTCTGCGCACACAGCGCCACCAGCTCCTCGCCGGGGTCACTGATGGCAGGCATACCGGCATCGGTCACAAGGCAGCAGGTCTCGCCGCCCTCGATGCGCCGGCATATCTGCTCGCCGCGCTGGGCACGGTTGTGCTGATAGTAGCTTATCAGCGGCTTTTTTATTTCGAAATGGTTAAGCAGCCTGAGGGTCACACGGGTGTCCTCCGCCGCGATGAAATCACATTGACTGAGTGTCTCCACCGCACGGGGAGACAGGTCGGAAAGATTGCCTATGGGCGTGCCCACAAGTATGAGTGAACCGGCTATAATATTCCCCTCCCGGTCAGCGGTATTGCGGTGATGAAATATCCGTCCCGCGCGCTGTCAGGCGGCAGGACGCTGTTTATTTGTCGGACCTTCTGCCCTCGCGGTAGCAGCCGTAGATGGCTTCTACCTCGGCGGAGCTTTCGCCCTTTTCGTCCAGCATCAGCAGCGGCGGCAGGATGTCGAGGGTGGGCTTGCCGCCCCGTCTGCCCTCCACCAGCGCCAGCCACGGAGCCTTCTCCGGGCGCTGCTGGCACAGCCGCAGCTTCTTGGGCTCGATGCCGCTTGCCCTCATGGCGCAGAAAAGGTCACACAGACGCTCGGGCCGGCAGCACATACACAGCCGTCCGCCCCAGCGCAGCAGATAGCGCGCCGCGGCGCATACATCCTCAAGGGTGCAGTCAGCGTCAGCACGCGCCCTCGCCCGTTCGGGGTCGGGGGAGACGTATCCGGAATTCTCCACGAAATAGGGGGGATTGCAGCACACCAGATCAAAATGCTCGCGCTCCACGTCGCTGCCTTCCAGCTGCCGCATATCCATGTTGAGCACCTCAAAGCGAACGCCGTCGCCGTTGGTGTCGATGGTGCGCTGCGCCAGCTCGCACGCCTCGGCGCTTATCTCTATGCCCAGCGCGGTGCGCACGGTCTTTGCGCCCAGCCACAGGGTGGGGATGATACCGCAGCCTGTGCCCAGGTCCACGGCGTTCTCCCGTGGAGAGGGGGAGGCAAAGGACGCCAGCAGGAACGCGTCGGTGCCGAAGCCGTGGGAACGGCTGACCAGGATCCTGCGTCCGCTGCCCAGCGGCTCGATGCGGACCTGTCCGTCTGTCACCATGGGTTCACCTCCCGTATTCCGCCATACGGGCGGCAGCCGTCGCGTCACGCGCGCGTTGTTTCCCTCGGCGCAGAACCACAGCCGCACGTGGGGATATACATATATATTTTACCGCTTTTCGGCTGAGAATTCAAGATGCAAATAGCGGCGGCGCATATATACAAAAATCGCGAGCCGCCCGAAAGCGACCCGCGATCTGTGTGTTGGCTTTAATTACTCAGCCTTGGGAGCCTCGACGGGGCAGACGCTGGCGCAGTTGCCGCAGTCGATGCAAGCATCAGCATTGATGCTGTAGGTGTCACCGGCGACGATAGCGTCAACGGGGCACTGATCGGCGCAAGCGCCGCAAGCGATGCAGTCAGCAGAAATTTTGTATGCCATAATACAAGCACCTCCATTTAGTTTGTGCCCTTATTCTACAGCGTTTTTCCGCAAAATGCAAGATGTAATTGATAACAGTGCAAAATTATGCATTATCTCCATGAAAAAACGCCGCCTGCGTAAACAGGCGGCGTCGCGGTAGCTTGCTGTTATCAGTCGAGCACGTAGACCACCACGTTGCGGCGGCCGAAGGCGCGGCACTGAGACTCGGTCTCGTAGAACAGGTCGACAATAACCTCACCGCGCTTGAGCGCTCCGCCGGTATCAGCGGCGATGGCGTAGCCGTAGGTATACTTGCCGTCTGCAGAGACGATGTACAGGCGGGTGCCGTAGGGGATGATCTTGGGATCGACGGCAACACAGCCCACCTCGACCTCGCGACCGGAAGCGGTCAGGGAGCCGGGGGTGTCGGTATAGGCAGTGCCCTTACCGGTAAGGACCTTGCTGTAATTGACGGTACGGCCATTGGAATCGGTGAAGGTACCGGCAGCATTGCTGGAACTGGCGGTGGGCTTGGAATTGAGCACACCGGTGGGAGCGGTGACGGTGGTGGTAGTGGGCTTGGCGGTACCAACGTCAATGATCTCGTTGATGGGCTGCTGGATAACGGTCTCGCTCACGATCTCCTCGGAGACATACAGACCGTTTACATACCTGGTGCGGCTGACGACGGACTTCTTGCCGTCGATGCCGTCGGTGGCGACCTCGGTCTCTCCGGCGAGGAGGGAGGAAGTCTCACGCTTTACCACCTGATAGGGAATGACCACTTCATTGGTGCTATCGACATACTCAACGCGGTCGATGACGATCTCCATGTATGCATAGCTTTCCTCGTCAAGGGAGCAGTTGATGATGTCGTCGCCGTCGGGCAGGGCAACGCCTGCGTCGGCGAGAACCTCAGCAACGGTGCCGCCGGTGACCTCATAGGTGCCGGCAACGCCTGCGTCGGTGATGGTGATATCAAAGGCTCTGAGTATGTGATACTCAGAATGATCTTCGTCGTTGTCTGCTACTTCAAAATACTGATCCCCGGAATCCAGAGACAGACCAACCTTGCTGAACAGTTCTTCAGGGTTGCCTCCGCGGGTGGTAACAAATGTCTGCGTTTTGCCGTCGGCAACGATGCTGACGGTGGACAGGTAGGGGGAGAAGACTAAAACGCAGATAAGGCAGCCGAGGATCAATAACATTCTTGCGCCGAGGCGGCCGCTCACGAAACGTGCGGCACGAACGGCAGCGTTTGTTATCTTACTCAATACTATTATCTCCTAACCTTCATAAACCTTCTGTATACGCTTATGCAGCTCCGACCGTATCCCATGGTCGGATGCAGGGCTCATATCACGCCCTGTGACCTGACTCGTTCCGGTCGGAAACCGCCTGAGCAGCCGACCCGGTCAATGGTCATGGATACCCCTTTTCAAGTATCGTGGGTATTATAAACGACTCCTTTGGATGTGTCAAATAACTGAGGGCACACAATTCTGTGCAACATTCACAATAAACGTCGCTTTGCCGCACCGCATGAAAATTGGGCACCCCCGAAAAACCTAATTATACTGCGAACTTAACGAGGCGACTTTTGCAACTTGGTTTAAAATACCCTTTCGAATCTGTGCAAATTGGCAGAATCGAGCTGTTACAAACCTGTAATAAATCGATTTCCGTATCCCGAACAGGCGAAAACACGCATGGTTATGCGAAAAACTGCCGCCGGGACAAGCCGGCGGCAGAGCAGTTTTGTATCATATTAACACTGCGCAGCAACGCGATTACGGTTGTGCTCAGCAGCGAACAGCGATGATCACTGGGCGTCTGCAGTGGAGGCGGGTTCAGAGACATCTCCGCCGCTGGTAATCATGGCGTCGTTGGGGATGGAATCCATCTCCACGGTGGCGTCATCTTCGAAAATCAGGCCGTCGTCGCCCTGATTCACAGAGGGGACCTCGGTGCCGTAGCCGGACAGATCGGACTGGGTGTCCTCCTCAACGGTCTTTTCGGTTCTGAGAATACATACCACTGCCAGAATGACCGCCAGAATTGCCATCAGGACAAGTGCCACACGGGTGGTGCTGTTTTTGTTGTTCATTTTGTTCTCCTTTCGCCGCACGGTAATAATTCCCGTCGCGGATTGAATGATTATATATTGTAATATTACTATATATAATAGCTTCCAGATCGAAGTGTCATATTCTGTATCCGCAGGAAACGGAGACACAATACCTTGCCCATGCCCCGCCGGGCACATCCATTACATAAACCGGTTGGCGGATCGGATGGTGGCTTCGATCTCGGCTTCGCGCAGATTCAGCTTGCTGATCTCCTCGTTGAGGTGCTCGCACTGCTTGCGGTAGTGAGCCAGACGGCCGGTCTGGTTCTTCTTGTCGTTGTTTTCGTGCATATACTCGCTCCACGCGCGCACTGCCAGAATCACGCCGATGAGCAGCAGAAAGGCACTCAGTCCCAGTCTGCCGCAGGAACCGCACAGGCTGATTCCGCTCACCGAAAACAGCAGTCCGAATATCATCGCCACAGCGGCACCGATCAGCCACGCCTGCACACTCTTGCTGCCCACCTTGGGCTGCTCTCTGGAGCAGTCGGCGAGCTGACGGGTGTACATGGTCAGACGCTCCTGCATCACGCGGCGCTTGCTGCGGATCTCCTCCTGCTCGGCGTGCAGCTCCATAAGCAGCGAGGAATCGCCCCTGCGCGCGCGGGCAAAATCGCCGCCGCTCTCGAAGGGGCTCATGCATATCATCTTGTAAGCAATCATATCTCTTTTCATATTTCTTTCATCCCCGTGCCCACACAAGGGCATCAATCGCGGTTTCATATCCAAAGAACCGCACAATCATCCGTTTTCCCACTCCTGAGAGAATTTTGTAATAAACCATATCTGTTGCTCGATATCTTACAGTTATATGGTAGTCACAATAAATGTGCTCTTTCCGGTGACGCTGACCCTGCCTGTTCCGGCGCTGATGAACAGCGATTCGCCCTTGGCTGCGGTCATGGTCTCCTCGCCGGTCATAAAGACCGCCTTGCCATCCAGCATGATCACCGAGGCAAAAGATTCCTTTCCCACCTCAAAGCTTGTGGGCATGAAGGTCTCCATCACCACGCTGCGGAAGTAGTCGCACTCGCCCAGCACGGTCTCGGTGCGCGATTCCACCTCACGAGGGCCAACCAGCGGTCCCGGGGGATTGTCGGTGGGCACGGTGATGGCGACGTCGATGGCGCGGTCGATGCGCAGGGGACGGGGCTGACCGTCCTCATCCACGCGGCCGTGGTCGTATATTCTGTAGGCGGTGGTGGAGTTCTGCTCGATCTCCGCCAGCAGCACGCCCTTGCCGATGGAATGGATGGTACCTGCCTCGATGAAGAACACGTCGCCAGCCTTGACCTTGTATCTCTGCAGGCTGTCAAGGAAGGTGCCGTCCTGTATGGCGCGGCGGAACTGATCCTGATTCAGCTCCTCGCTGAGTCCGCACACCACCTCGGCGTCCGGCTCGGCGTCGATGACGTACCACAACTCGGTCTTTCCCTGCTTGTCGGGGGTGTCGGCTGCATACTCGTCGTCGGGATGCACCTGTATGGACAGATCGTCGCAGGCGTGGATCAGCTTGACCATCAGCGGAAAGCGTCCGAACTTCTTTGCGTGGGTACCCATGAAATCTGTATGCTTGGTGAGCACCTCGGGCAGGCTCTTGCCGTCGTACACGCCGCCGTCAACGCGGCTGCGGTGGTCGGGATGGCAGGAGAGCATCCACAGCTCACCCACCTTGTCCGAATCACCCGGCGCGTCGAATTCATCCACCAGCCGGGAGCCGCCCCAGATGTAATCCTTTGGGATGGGCTTCAGTTTAAGAAGCATGATGATCCCTCCTTTGTAAGCGGATCATTTATCAAAGATCGAAAAATCCCTTCTTGGCTGTCTGCTTGGGCATGGCAGCGTCCATGTCGCGGATGAGCTGCTTCTGTTTTTCGTTCAGCGAACGGGGGATGGTGACGTTGAAGTGGATGATCTGGTCGCCGCGTCCACGGCTGCCCAGACGCTGGATACCCTCGGAGCGGAGTGTGTGGCGGTCGCCCGGCTGAGTGCCGGCAGCCACCTTGACCTTTTTGGTGCCGTCCAGAGTCATGACGTCGATCTCCGCGCCCAGCGCCGCCTGCGCAAAGGTCAGGGGCACCTCGCAGTGCACGTCAAAGCCGTCGCGCTCAAAGAAATGATGGGGACGCACGTCCACTTCCACGATCAGATCGCCGGCAGGACCGTTGTTCAGACCCACATCGCCCTCGCCGCGCACCTTGATCATCTGCGCTTCGTCGATGCCGGCAGGGAACTCCACGGTGTAGGATTTCTTGACGCCCACACGTCCCACGCCCTTGCACTTGGAGCACTTGTGCTCGATGATCTTGCCGGTACCGCGGCAGGTGTCGCACTCGTGCTGGGTCTGCATCACACCGAAGGGTGTGCGCTGCTGGCTCTTGACGTAGCCTGCGCCGCCGCAGGTGGGACAGCTCTTGGGTGAGGAACCGGGCTGTGCGCCGGAGCCTTTACATTCGCTGCAGTTTTCCACATGGCGGTACCTGACCTCCTGCTTGCAGCCCTTTGCCGCGTCCTCAAAGGAGAGCACCACGGTCTGGTGCACGTCCTTGCCCCGACGGGGAGCGTTGGAGGAACGTGTGGCACCGCCGCCGAAGCCGCCGCCGAAAAAGCTGCCCAGAATGTCGCCCAGGTCGAAGCCGTCAAAGCCGCCGAAGCCGCCAAAACCGCTGCCTGCGCCGTAATTGGGATCAACACCGGCGTGACCGAACTGGTCGTAACGGGCGCGCTTTTCCTTGTCGGACAGCACCTCGTATGCCTCGTTGACCTCCTTGAACTTAGCCTCCGCCTCCTTGTCGTTGGGATGGAGGTCGGGGTGATATTTCTTCGCCGCAGTACGGTAGGCGCGCTTTATCTCATCCTCGCTTGCGCCCTTGTCCACGCCGATGACTTCGTAATAATCTCGTTTCTTTTCGTCCACTGTGATACCTCGTTCTGAATGATATTGCTCAGACCGGCGGAAAGAACAGATCCGGTCGGCCTGCTAATAGAATATTATAACATAAGTATGGGGGTAATTCAATATTCACTCCATGAAGGCAGTAATCATTCCGACAGTCGCCAGAACAACTAACACCGCCGACACAACGCATACGGTAATCGTGGCGGCTTTCGAATTACCCGGGTGACCTTCAGGGGGCGCATTGTCCTTTGCGATTTTCATCAGAAACAGCGCCAGCCACGGGAAGCAGATGAGTTTTGAGATAAAGCATGCTACTGTGCATAGAATCCAGTTTCCGCCAAACTCACAATACTGCCAATATCCTATACGAACGGATGCCAGCACGCCGCATATCACCAAAGTAAGTATACCGATTCGAGTATAGCGACGTAATGTACTTCGCGGGGTTAATCTCCCTTTAATACTACTTGATACTGCAGCATGACCTGCCGCTACAACGGCAAAATCACGCGCCATTGCGAAGAAACAGGTTTGGAAACTGATAATTGTGGAAAACCTCGCAACAAAGTCTCCGCCAATTGATGAAACTATCCATTGTATACCAGTTGCAATAAGGCTGATATATGTAAGTGATTTGTATATCTTGTTTTTTGAGGATGAATTTAATTTAGTCGTAAAAGCATAAATAACAGGGCTTAGTCGGAGCAGCGCATATACTGTACACACCAAAAGACCACTTCTTGCGTTTAAGCCATCCAGCCTAAACACTTCCATAATCGATTTCCATGGAAAATGCCATCCGCCGCTATAGGCGAGATCAAGACGCATCGCCGTAATCGCACTTCCAGATTCCATTTCGAATTCGAGTAGCGGGATCATTCCTTCTAATAAATCAAATAACAATCCCGGCAGCAACAGATATATCCCGACAAGAATCCAGAGCATTGCCCAGCCCTTCTTCCCCAGAGAGAACCCTCTCTCCAGCAGCGGACTGTATACAGCCTCCGCCTTCGGAGCTGTCGGAGCAGCCATAGCCGCCGCAGCCGCCGGAGCAGACTGAGCGGTCTCCACGCTGTCCATCACCGGCTGAGCCTTGGGTTCGCCGCCGCATTCCGCCAGCGCCTCTCTCAGCTTGTACTTCCGCTCCCAGTCGGCAAGCTCGCCCCACATGACGCGCTGGTTGATGGCAAAGGTAGCGCGCAGGGCTGCATCCAGCTCGCCTGCCGGGATGTCCTCAAGATAGACGATGATCATCTTCTTGCGCAGGGCGATGGCATAGGCGCACTCGTCGATGACCTCCTCGCGCTTGATGCCGTTTCTGGTGGCGAACACCACAAAGGCAGAGCACTTTTCAATGTGTTCGTTGATAACCGCCTTGTAGCGTCGGGCAATCTCGATGCCCTGATCGTACCAGATGCGGAAGCCGTCGTTATTCAGGGCGCTGATTATCTCGTACACCCTGTCGCTGTCCATGTGGGCATAGCTGATAAAGGCGTAGGGCTGTTTTCCCTCGTAGGCCCGGAATCGCTCCATTGATGTTATCCACCTTTCAAATTTCTGTTTGGGATGCCTTACCGGATTTCAGCGTAATTCTGTCTGCCTTCAGAGAAATCTCCGTAATTACCGTCCATTGGTAATCACGGCATAAATCAGGAAGAATACCTCAAAGGCAATTATGGCTATCGCGGTGGTCGTCACCGCTTTGGAGCTCTGACGGTTGATCCTGTGAATGGCGTAGTAGGTCTTTTTATCCTCGACGGTGCTTTTGCTGGTGTCGTTTTCACGGGCGATATTTATCAGGAAGATCGCCAGCCAGGGGAAGCAGATGAGCCTGCTGATCATAACGAAAAGGAACGCACCGACGCCTGAATCGATTCCATGTCCATGGTAAACGGAATTGCCCGTAGCCAGCGCCACCGCAAGCGCACTGATAACCAGAGCCGCAATACCAAAGCGTCTGCATTTTGCCGCGGTCATTCTGATAAGAACCGTGTTTCCGAAGCAGTTCTTTACGGCGGCGGTGCCTGCAGCGGCGTAGACATTCCTGGCGATAAACCAGATAGAATAGTGGATGTTATTCCCGATATAACCGCTCCTGTTATATTCATACAATTCCACACCGATGCCGACGATCCAGTATACCGAGAGCACGAAAATACTCAGACCGTTCAGGAAGCTGTACAGGTTTTTCTTTGCCTGGGTGTTCATTCCGGAAGCAAAGGCAAAGGTGAAGGGAAGCACCTTGAAGAAGGTTGTTACAAGCAGTGCGATGATGGTGATCAGACCCATTGTGCTTCCGTCGGGGCTTCCTACATGGAACAGTCTGTAAGCCTCCATCAAAAAGCCTGCGCCGCCGCTGTACATGACATCATGCAGACCGACGCGTGCTATGATGCCGTCAACCTGACCGGCTAACCAGAACTGCTTGGTGCAGGCATAATAACAGGCCACCACAGGCAGCAGAAGCAGCAGCGATCCGATGAACAGCAGTGTGCGGTTCTTGCCGCCCAGTCTGAAATCCCTTTTGATCACGGCCGCAGCAGCAGTATCGGCGACGGTCTCGGCAGCGGTTTCAGTGGCGTTCTCGGCGACGGTTTCGGCGACGGTCTCAGTGCCGGTCTCGGCAGCGGACTCGGTGATGGACTCGGCGACGGTCAGGTTATCGTTTCTCTGATCCATTGTTGAACCACCTTTCAATATTCCTGATTACTGAATTTCGTTCGACGTGATGAACCTGCTTTACTTGCTCTCGCACACCGCGTTGTGCATCTGCTCGATGAACATGGACCAGCGCTGGCATTCCACGCCGCGGTCAGGCTCGAAGGAATAGAACTCGCCCTTGTAGTAGAATTCGATGGACTTGCCCTGCGAGAACGCCACGGCGGTCAGGTGGGAGATGGGGATGCGCAGCTCGAAGGGCTGGCCGTCCTTTTCGCCGATGTAGCTGAAGCCCTCCGCGTTGGCGCGGATGGTGCCCTTGCCCATGGGCTTGAGCCACTTGTTCTTTCTGGTCATCAGCAGGGTGGCGGTGTCGGTCATGTATGTATCGGGCTGCTCGGCGATGAGCCTGCGGATGTGCTCCACCTGCAGCTCGTACCAGTCGCCGATGCTCCCGGGAATGACGCAGCTGTCGTCCAGAGGTACGAGGTCGTAATACTCGTTGAGGCGCGCGCCGTTGCCGCATTCCTCACAGCGGATGACGTCCTTTTTGGTGGTCATGCGATGCTCCGCGCCGCACTTGGGGCAGAGGAACAGCACGTCGTGCAGACCCTCAGCCATCTTCTTGCCCTTGTAGGCAACGCGATGCTCCTTCTGCCACGCTGCTTCATCTGTTTTCAGTTCTTTGACCATGAGTTCATAAATCTCATCATCGGTCATTTCACTCATTTGCTCAGGGGTGAGGATCAATTTCACATGGGTGTCGATGCGGCCCTTTCGCAGGTTGGACGCCCATTTGGGCCATGTCATGTAGGCACCGTAGTGGTGGATGCCCACAACGGGCAGCTTCAGATGGCGCAGCAGCTTGACGGTGGACTTCTCAAAGGTCTCGCTAACGCCGCCGGGCGCCATGCGTCCCTCGGGGAACAGCATGATGTTGCCGCCGATCTTTGCCGTGGCAAGCATACTCTTGACCGCAGCCACGTCGGGGCAGAACTGATCCTTTGGGATGGCTCCCATCTTTCTGAGCAGGAACCAGGGACGGCACGGAATAATAGAACCGCGAGATGACCGCGTTCAGCCGATGGGGGCGCATGGCAAGACCCACCAGGATCCAGTCGATTCGGGTGATGTGATTGCTCAGCACGATGAAGGGCGGCTGGTATCCTTCCATGCCCTCACGGGTGATGGTCTGGCGGTACTTCTTGCCGTGGGTGCGGTTGAGTATCGCCAGCGCGGGTCCGTACAGCACCTTGCTGGGCAGGCGCACGTCGGACTTCTTTTTGGTTTTGGATTTCTTTGTGGCTTTCTTTTCCGCGGCTTCGCTCATGGTCAGCAATCCTCTTTTCGTGTCTATACTTTTTCGATTATATTATATATCATAGCAGGTGATTATGCAAATCCGTTTTCCGCGCCGCCTCTTGACATCGGAGGGATTTTCCGATAGAGTAGACATTGCACCACCCAACGGAGGTTTTGAAATGTACAACGAACTTACCAAGGTCGATATCGAAAAAATGCAGGCGGAGCTGGAGGACCGCAAGGTCAACCTGCGCCATCAGCTGCTGGAGGAAGTCAAGCGCTGCCGCGAGTTCGGCGATCTAAGCGAGAATTTTGAATACAAGGAAGCCAAGCGAGCCAAAAACCGCAACGAGAGCCGCATCCGCTTTCTTGAGCGGATGATCCGCACCGCCACGGTCATCGAGGATACTTCCGACGAGGACACCGTGGGTCTGTACGACAAGGTGGGCGTCTACATCCCCGAGGACGACGAGGTGGAATACTACCGCGTGGTGACCACCGTGCGCATCGACCTGAACGCCGGATTCATCAGCAAGGAGTCGCCGCTGGGCAAGCAGCTTCTGGGCAAGCACGTTGGCGACCGCTTCACAGTGGTGGTAAACGATCAGTATTCCTACGAAGCCGAGATCCGTTCCATCGAAAAGGGCGAGGACGACGGCTCCGCAGGATTGATGGAGTATTGAGCGCGGCATGGCTGCGCTCTTTTTGTTTTTGCCCTCCACACTTTTGGATGGCTTGCGCACTGCCGCAGTGGGCGATTTGGACAGATGTGTTTGCTCAGTGCTGACTTCAAGTATTCGCCTCAAGCCGGCGAGGGCTCACACTTTTTGCAATGCAAAAAGAAGCAAAAAGGCGCTTTTGCGCCATTTGGCAGCTTGGGCACTGCCGCAGTGGGCGATTTGGACAGATGTGTTTGCTCAGTGCTGACTTCAAGTTTCCGCCTCAAGCCGGCGAGGACTCTTTCTTTTTGTTGCGCCAAAAAGAAGCAAAAAGGCGCTTTTTCGCCATTTGGCAACTTGCGCACTACCGCAGTGGGCGATTTGGACAGATGTGTTTGCTCAGTGCTGACTTCAAGTTTCCGCCTCAAGCCGGCGTGGGCTCTTTCTTTTTGTTGCGCCAAAAAGAAGCAAAAAGGCGCTTTTTCGCCATTTGGCAGCTTGGGCACTACCGCAACAAGCGACACGGGGCATACGCCCCTCTACGGTCGCTCTAATTCCCTTCGGGAATTCTGCTCACGTGCCCAAGGTTTCAGATTCGGTTCTTTGCGGAATTGTTACCCGCCTTTGGCAGCTTTGGCACTGCCGCAACGATCGCCACGGTGCATACGCACCTCTACGGGCGATCTAATTCCCTTCGGGAATTCTGCTCACGTGCCCGTGGTTAAGTATGATTGGGTGCAGATTGGTAGTTTTTTCGATTGACCTGTACAAATACATTAGCAAAAAGGAAACGTTTCGCTTGTAAATCAATCCGTAGTCTCTGCACTGTCTCATACTGCGCTGTAACGTTTCGCATGAAGTCCAACCTGTAATCAGGGCACGTGAGCAGGATTTGCGAAGCAAATCAGGGTGACCGCAGAGGGGCGTATGCCCCGTGTCACCCGTTGCGTCAGTGCCCGAGGCTGCAGACTGTGCTGTAATGTTTCGCACGAAGTCCAACTCGTAATCGGGGCACGTGAGCAGGATTTGCGAAGCAAATCAGGGTGACCGCAGAGGGGCGTATGCCCCGTGTCACCCGTTGCGCCAGTGCCCGAGGCTGCAGACTGCGCTGTAACGTTTCGCACGAAGTCCAATTCGTAATCGGGGCACGTGAGCAGGATTTGCGAAGCAAATCAGGGTGACCGCAGAGGGGCGTATGCCCCGTGTCACCCGTTGCGGTAAGTGCCCGAGGCTGCAAAGGCATATAACGCATTTTGCTTACTTTTGTGCGAGCAAAAGTAAGTGCCTCGCCGGCATGAGGCGGAAGCCCAACAACAGCACCGCAGTGTGATATTTCGTGCACCGCCGACGGACTGAAACGGGAAACCGCGTGTCTCGCCGGCATGAGGCGGAAGCCCAACAACAGCACCGCAGTGCGATATTTCGTGCACCGCCGACGGACTGAAACGGGAAACCGCGTGCCTCGCCGGCATGATGAATCCCAATCCCACAACGCAAACAACCCCCACCGACTTTCGCCGGTGGGGGTCGCTTATTTGGAAGATACTAAACGGGATTCTGATAACTCAGACAATTACTTGTCCGGAAAGTCTTACTTACCGTAGACTTCCTGCAGCTTGAGCAGGTGAGCATACTTGTCCTCTGCCAGCTTCTCAGCCTTGGCAAACAGTGCCTCAGCACGATCGGGGAAGGCTCTGGTCAGGGAGTTGTAGCGGCTCTCGCCCATGATGAACTCACGATAGCTGGCGGAAGGTGCCTTGCTGTCGAGGGAGAAGGGATTCTCGCCCTTTTCAGCCAGAGCGGGGTTGAAGCGGAAGCAGTGCCAGTAACCGGCAGCAACAGCCTTCTTCTCCTCAGCCATGGAGATGCCCATGCCGCCCTTGATGCCGTGGTTGATGCAGGGAGCGTAGGCGATGATGAGGGAGGGACCATGATAGGCCTCAGCCTCGTGGAATGCCTTGAGGGTCTGGTTCATGTCGGCGCCCATAGCGATCTGAGCGACATAGACATAACCGTAGCTCATGGCGATCTGAGCCAGATCCTTCTTCTTGGTGGCCTTACCGGTGGCGGCGAACTGAGCAACAGCGCCGACAGGGGTAGCCTTGGAGGACTGACCGCCGGTGTTGGAGTAAACTTCGGTATCGAAGACGAGGACGTTGACGTCGAGGCCGGAAGCCAGAACGTGATCCAGACCGCCGAAGCCGATGTCATATGCCCAACCGTCGCCGCCGAGGATCCACTGAGACTTCTTGGCGAGGAAGTCCTTGTCGGCAAGCAGCTTGTCGGCAACATCCTTGCACTCGCAGCCGGAGGCAGCGCACTTGGAGACGCAGTCGATCAGCTTGTCGGAAGCAGCTCTGTTGGCGAAGGAATCCTCATAGGTGTCGATCCATTCCTGGCAGGCAGCCTTGGTGGCATCGCAGGCAGTCTTGGACATGATCTCCTCGACGTAGCCCATCAGACGCTCACGGTTGGCGTTCTGAGCCAGAACCATACCGAGACCGAACTCGGCGTTATCTTCAAACAGGGAGTTGGCCCAAGCGGGACCGTAGCCCTTCTTGTTGACGGTGTAGGGAGTGGAAGGTGCGGAACCGCCCCAGATGGAGGAGCAGCCGGTGGCATTGGCGATGTAAGCTCTGTCGCCGAACAGCTGAGTCATCAGCTTGGCATAGGGAGTCTCACCGCAGCCTGCGCAGGCGCCGGAGAACTCAAGCAGGGGCTGCTTGAACTGGCTGCCCTTGATGGTAGTGGTGGCGAACTTGGCAGCGACCTCGGGCTTCTCGTCCAGCTCGCGGCCATAGTCGAACATAGCCTGCTGGAAGCGGACATCGTCGATGGGCTTCATGGTCAGGGGGCTGTTCTTGATGTTGCCGGGGCAGACCTTGGCGCAGGAACCGCAGCCGGTGCAGTCGAGGGTGGAAACGGTCATGGCAAACTTCATGCCGGGCAGACCGGTCATGTCAACGATCTTGGCGCCCTCGGGAGCGGCAGCAGCCTCAGCCTCGGTCATGGCGACAGGACGGATGACGGCGTGGGGGCAGACATAGGAGCACTGACCGCACTGGATGCAGCCGTTGGGATCCCACTCGGGAACGAAGACGGCGATACCGCGCTTCTCATAGGCAGCGGAGCCCTGGGGGAAGGTACCGTCGGCATCCTTGACGAAGGTGG
>SVPO01000103.1 GCA_015065795.1 Oscillospiraceae bacterium
CATCGCCATCCCTGCCACCAATCAGCTGGTGGAGCACGATTTTGAGTACAGATACAAGGCAGCCAAGGTCAAGGCAATCGTCTGCACCGCCGACGGCGACGTATCGACGGAAGCCGAAAAGGCAGCCGCCGAATTCCCCGGCATGGTCAAGGTGCTCGTGGGCGGCGAAAAGGACGGCTGGCATGACTTCAACGTGGAGATGGAGCGCTTCAGCACCCGTTACCACCGCAAGGATGATTCCCCCTGCGGCAGCGACCCCATGCTCATGCTGTTCACCTCCGGCACCACCGGCTATCCCCGTATCGCCACCCATTCCTACAAGTACGCTCTGGGTCATTATCCCACCGCCCGTCACTGGCACAATGTGGACCCCGACGGTCTGCACTTCACCATCTCCGACACCGGCTGGGGCAAGGCTCTCTGGGGCAAGCTGTACGGCCAGTGGCTGTGTGAGGCGGCAACCTTCACCTACGACTTTGACCGCTTCCATTCCGACGACATTCTTCCGCTGTTCAAGAAATACAACATCACCACCTTCTGCGCACCTCCTACCATGTACCGCTTCTTCATCAAGGAAGACCTTTCCAAGTACGATCTTTCCTCCATCAAATACGCCACCACGGCAGGCGAGGCGCTCAATCCCGAGGTGTTCAATCAGTTCAAGAAGGCGACCGGCCTGACCATCATGGAGGGCTTCGGCCAGACCGAAACCACCCTGTCCATCGCCAACTTTGTGGGCTCCACCCCCAAGATCGGCTCCATGGGCAAGCCCAGCCCCCTCTACGACGTCGTGGTGCTTGATCCCGACGGCAACGAGTGCAAGACCGGCGACACCGGCGAGATCTGCATCCGCACCAAGGACGGCGCTCCCTGCGGTCTGTTCATCGGCTATTATCTGGACGAGGAAAAGACCAATGAGGTCTGGTACGACGGTTATTATCACACCGGCGATCAGGCGACCATGGATGAGGACGGCTACCTCTGGTACGTGGGCCGCATCGACGACGTCATCAAGTCCTCCGGCTACCGCATCGGACCCTTCGAGATCGAAAGCGTCATCATGGAGCTGCCCTATGTGCTTGAGTGCGCCATCACTCCCGTGCCCGACGAGGTGCGCGGTCAGATAGTCAAGGCGACCATCGTTCTCACCAAGGGCACCGTGGGCACCGACGAGCTCAAGAAAGAGATCCAGGAGTACGTCAAGACACACACCGCTCCCTACAAGTACCCCAGAATCGTGGAGTTTGTCGAGGAGCTTCCCAAGACCATCAGCGGCAAGGTCCGCCGCGTGGAGATCCGCAAAAAGGATCTGGAAAAGTCCGCAAACTGACAGCGGAGCAAATAACATAATAAACGGAGACAGAGCCTGCCGGCTTTGTCTCCGTTTTTGCGTGCCGTTGAGATATCAGATCTCGTTTCCGTCGAGGTCGAAGCTGACCGAATAGGAATAGCCCCAGTCGTCAAAGTCCACCTGAATATGGTCGTCGTACGCGGTGATGCGCCGGGTGGTGAAATACTTCGTCACCCTCCACAGCTCGCGTCCGTCGGGGCTGACTGCAACGCAGCCGGGGCCGTAGAATTCGTTGGAGCTGCCGATGTACAGAGTGCCGTCGCTGCCGAAGTCATAAACGACGGGGCAGCCGAAGCAGCCCTGTATCGCCCAGATCATTTCGCCGGTGCGGAGGTCAAGAGCGGTCAGGACTTCCACGTGGGCGTTGTTGATGTACACCATGCCGCCGTTGACCATCCACTCGATGGTGTCGTAAGTCGAGCCGTTGGCGCTGACGCGGGTGGAGCAGTCCGCGGAATACTCCCACACCGTGCCGCCGTCGGCATCCACAGCGGTCAGCGTCAGCAGCTCGCCGCCGTCGGGATAGGTCCGGTCGGCAATGATCTGCGGATAATCCTGTTCCGCGTCGCCGACGCTGACGATCTGCGCGCCGGGAATCTCAGGATCGGGCACGGTCGGGGTGGTGACCGTCGTGCCGGACACTGCCGAATCGGAAACGACAGAGCACGATTCGGGGATAAAGGGGATATCCACACCCAGCATCCGGTTGGCGAGGAACAGCATCGCCGCGCCGCCTGCCGCCAGATAAATCAGAAAAATCAGTATCCTCGCGAAAACGGGGAGACGATGGGATGTGTCAATGCTTCTGTTGTCCATGGTTGAACCGCCCTTCTTTTCGATATGAGTTTCTGCTGGAATGTTTTTTCGCCTGCTGCCGGCGCGAAAAACGGCAGTGACAGGTTTTCACTTGTTTTGTCACGAATGTCCTTGCATATACAGTGTAAAGAGATGTATAGTATTGACAGACAATCGTTTCACGATAAACCGCAGAGCGGTATATATACCATAATTATGACCGCGAGGAGGATGGTCTGCGTACCGCGGCATATCGTGAAACACCCTGCGGAACCCCCGGTGCATGAGATATTATTGTGGCAGACACAGATCAACAAAGCAATGGAGGGCCTGAATCATGTCTGAAACCACAAAGTTGATTATCTTCGTGCTGGCTGCGGTGGTGTTCCTTGTGGGAGCCGTTATTCTGGCAGTGATTCTTTTCGGATCATCAAAGAAAAAATCCGCGCCTGCCCCGCGATCCATGCAGGACTTCGATCGCCTGCCTGTAGAGTGGCAGGCTGCGGAAGCGCAATCTCCAGTCGCACAGCAGGGCAAGATCAGCTACGGCAATGCCACTCAGGCGGTCGGTGCCGCTGCGCTGATGAACGCCGCACCTCACGCAGGCGCTGTGCCTCCCGTCAACGCCGCGTTTCCGGCAAATGCGGCTCGGCACGGCTCGGCACCAAAAGGTATGCGCGGAGTGCCGGATAAGAATATGGCAATACGCCTGACCATCACCGGAGACAACGGCGCGCCGGAATATTTCGTGGATGTTCTCCGCAGCGAGCTGCCCGTGATCATCGGACGGGGCAGGTCGGATGCCCGTGGCAGAAGCATTGTGGTCAACGAACCTACCGTCTCCTTCCAGCACGTCTGTCTGGAGGAAAAGAACGGCGTGATCTCGGTTCGTGACTGCCGCTCCACCTGCGGCACGGTCATCGACGGCGGCGACGGAGGTTCCGTCGTGCTCAAAAACGAGGCAAAGGAAACCTCGGTCAGCCTGTACGCCGGAAGCTTTACCATGATCCTGGGCAGAATGAAGGTTCGTGCGGAGCTTTCGGAAGCCTTCAGAGCCAGTGCCCGTGTGGGCTGCCGCCTGACCGTGAAAGCGATCTGCGGCGGTGCTCCTGCGGGCGGCGGAACGTATCATGGCTCCTTCTCCATCGGTCGTCAGGGCGTGGAGCTTATCCTGCGTGATCTCATGGTCAGCCGCCTGCACGCAAAGGTGCAGCTCACCGTAGACGGCAGATTCATTCTTCGGGACCAGGGCTCCAGGAACGGCGTGTTTGACGCCCGGAGCGGCAGCCGTATTACCGAAGCCGAGCTGAAGAACGGATCGGTCATCCGTGTCGGCGACACCGAGCTCCATGTGGAGAACGTCGTCTGCGGCATACCCGGGTCGGAGATGCCGCCCAGATGCCCCCGAACCGTGTATGTGGATTCCATATCCTCTGTAAGCAATCCCCGTTTCATATAGACGGAGCGCACCGCAGAAACGGAGGGCATGACAATGGATACGGACAACAGGAAAGGCATACGCGTCTGCGCGGCAGCAGGCATAGCCTCGGCGGTGCTGCTGGCTGCGTGGGTGATATATCGTTCCTCGGGAAGGGGAGCAGAACAGGAAATATCGCTCTGTATATGCATCGGTCTGGTGATGGCGGCGGCAGCTGCGGCTGCGGCGTTCGGTCGCAGTCTGTTTTCCTGGACGGTGTGCGCGGCTTTCGGCTCGCTGGTCACCGTGGGATGCCTCACCTGCGATCTGCTGGGACTGCCGACGCAGGATATCATCGGCAAGGCGGTATGCGCCCTTGCGGTCTTTCTGCTGGCGTTCGGTCTGACAGGACTGCTGCTCAGACTGCTGGAATATCAGTGGTTTCTGATCACCGCCGCGATGATCTCGGTGCTGCTGTACGTCGTGACACTGCTGGCTGCCGAGCGAACGGGCGGCGCCGCGCTGGGCGTCAGTATTTTCGGACACACCATGCAGCTTTTCGAGCTGGGCAAGCCCCTCTATATAATCGTCACGGCGGCTGTGCTGTGCATCAGAAAGATGCGTCCCAGCAGCAAGCTGCTGCTCACCCTCGGCTTTACCCTGATACACTGCGTGCTGCTGCTCATGCAGAGTGAGCTGGGCACCATGCTGTGCATCCTCGCGGCATACATCGGTCAGCTGACCGTGTGGCTCAACGAGCCGGGCGCTGCCCTCAGGGCAGCCTTCTGGGACAGCTGGAGAAAATTCGTATTCCTGCCGGCGATGGCGGTCGTGGTGACCGCTGTGGCGGTGATCCTGCAGGTCTATCCCTTCATTATCGACAAGTTCACCCGGCGCATCGAAGGCTGGCTCAACGGTTCCTATCAGGTCGAGTGCGGCATGAAAGCCATGGCAAAGGGCGGCATGGCAGGCGTGGCAGGGGAAGCGTCCGTGCACATCCCCTACGCAGCCAGCGACATGGCGTTCCCCTCGGTGATCCAGCAATTCGGGCTGGCAGCAGGTGTGGGGCTCATTGCCTTGTACGCGCTGGTGGGCATCACTGCCATCAACTGCGCCCGTCGGTCGGGCAGCACCATAGTGCGCTCGGTGGCAGTCGGCTCGGCGGTGATGATCACCGTGCAGGCGCTCATCGCCATCTGCGCCTCCACCGGACTTATCCCCATGACGGGGATCACGCTGCCCTTTGTCTCCGACGGCGGCGTTTCGCTGTCCGTGTGCGGCGCCTTTGCCGGAATGATAGCCTATGCCGTAAGATACGAAGGAAGGGAGGCGCAGCTGTGAACACATCCAAGCTAAAAAGCCGATGCCGTTTTCTCAGCGGCGTCCTTGCCGCGGTGTTCCTCGCGGTGACAATGGCAGTGTGTCTGCGCGTGTGGCTGTTCGGTCAGGAGCAGCAGCGGCTGGATTCCTTCAGCAGAGGCACGATATACGACCGTACCGGCGAGGTCATCGCCATGAGCGAGCCGGGACGGCAGGCGCAGCGCACCTGCACAAACGGGCAGGCAGCCTCGGCTCTGGTGGGCTATGTCTCACGGGAGCACGGCAGCGACGGCATCGAGCGGCTGTACGACAGCTGGCTGGCTCCTGCCGAGGGTGACGACACCCATGGCGATATCCGCCTCACCGTGGACAGCCGCCTGCAGCAGGTGTGCCTGGATAGTATTCTCGGCGCTCAGGCGGCAGGAGCCGTGGTGATGGACATCGAAACCGGAGCCATCCTCGCCTCCGTTGACACACCCTCCTTTGACCCTGCAGAACTGGAAGAAGATTACGAAGGTGTTGTTTCCCGGGGCTGTGTGTTCTATAATATATGTGCAGGCAGCGGCGTGACTCCCGGGGATATGTTCCTGCTGCCCTCCTGCTGCGCGGCAGTGCGCGCGGGAGACACCAACCTTGCGCAGAAGCTCATCGCAGGGGAAGCTCAGCCGGAGGACATAGCCGGTATCCGCAGGGATATGTCGGGCGTGATGTCCCGTCGGCTGCTGGTGGGGCAGACCATTGAGCTGGACTGCATGACCCTGCGCTCGGGGACAGAATCCACCGACGGAGGGGAGAGCACCGACGGCGAATACCTTGATGCCCTGATGGGCTACGGCAGCGCGCGGCTCAGCCCCATGCAGGTGTGTATGTACACAGCGGCGCTTGCCCGTGAGGACGGCAGCATCGTAAAGCCCTGCGCCGTGGACAGCATGGTCAGCCGCAGCGGCGTGGTGACCGACTGCGAGGGCGGCGAAATACTCAGCAGAGGCGCTTTCAACGCTGAGGCGAAGATAGTGCTCGCTCAGCTGTTTGAGACCTGCGATGCTGCGGAGGGAAGCTTTTCGGCAATGACCGCGTCGTCGGCGTCGGGCAGCAACGAGAACATCTGGCTGACGGCGTATTATCCCTCGGAGGATCCCCGATACGCGCTGACGATAATCATGCAGAACGAATACGGTGCGGCAGATGAGGACGATGCCCTTGCAGCCGCACGGAAAATCATAGAATCACTAGACTGACGGAGAAAAGATATGAACCAGTGCCAGGCGATATCTCAGCTGCTGTACGGCACAGCGGTGTTTGAAGACGAATGGGTTGTGGGAAGCTTTGTGTCCCAGAGCCTGCTCACAGCGACGTTTGAACTCAAGGTTCCGGGCAGCGGAATGCCTGCGCGGCGGCTGACGGTCGTTGATCTCAACGGCGCAGGCGACCGGCAGGTGGAGCCGATATATGCCATGACCTCCGGACTGTCCGGGCTGGCACCCGTCAGGCGGATGAAAACGATATTCACCGCCGCGGGCAAGATGCTGCTTCTGGATTCCGCCGTGCCGAACGCGACGGCGGACATGAAGCTGTCGGCGCAATCCGTTGCCAAGCTGGGCATGGACATCGCAGGCGCGATATCCTCACTGCAGAACGCCGGCATCATCCACCGCAACATCAAGCCCAGAAACATTGTCCTGATGGGGGACACGTGGATGCTGGACGGCCTTGAGATGGCGGAACATATTCGAAACATGGTGTATTCCTATTCCGGCGCGGGCACGCGGTTCTATATGACTCCCGAGTCGGCAATGGGACGGTGCGACCACACCACCGACCCCTACGCGCTGGCAGTGGTGATGTACACCCTGCTCAACAACAATCGTCCGCCGCTTATGGGACGATACGACGCCATGAGCGACGAGGCGGTGGAACAGGCGATATCCCGACGGATGAGGGGAGAGACGGTTCCTCCCCTTGAGTTTGCCGACGAGGAGCTGGATCGCATCATCCGCAAGGCGCTGTCGCCCAATCCTTCCCTGCGCTATTCCCACGCCGCCCAGATGCAGACCGACCTGAGCACGTACCTCATGCAGTGCGGCGGGCAGAGCGGCACCAACGTCACAGGAGCGGCGCAGATGGCGGACGCGGTGATGACCGACCCTTCTTTTGCCTCGCGCTGGAAGCTCTGCGGCTGTCTGGGCAACGGAGTGCACGGCACGGTCTATCGTGTGCGCTCACGGGCGGACGGCAGGGAATACGCCCTGAAGCTGGTACGGGTTTCCGGCGGCACGGGCAGAGCCCGCCCCCGTCCCGGCGAGCCTGTGGATGACGGCTCGCAGGCGATCGCCCGCGCGTCCTCCGAGGCGCTTATGTATATGCAGCTCACCGGCTGCAGTCATATTCTGAAGATGTACGACTTCGGCAGAGCCAGAAGCAGCGGCGGAGAGGAATTCTTCTGGATGCAGACCGAGCTGCTGTCGCCCATTCCGGACAACATCCCCGACGAGCGTGCCGTGGCGATGATCGGCCTTGATGTGTGCGGCGCGCTGTCCGAGATACACGCCAAGGGAATGACCCACCGCGATGTAAAGCCGGAAAATATCCTGTGGGCAGGCAAAGACGGCTACAAGCTCAGCGATTTCGGCGTTGCCCGTATGCTCAGGGAGACCTCCGAGGCAACGGTCATCGGCTCCCGTTCGTTCATGGCTCCCGAGATACTCACCGGTCTCATGGCAAACAAAGGCAGAAAAGCCTACAGCAACACGGTGGATATCTATTCACTGGGAATGACCATGTACATACTGCTCAATGACGGCCGCGAGCCGTTTCTGCCGCCGGAGCCCCATCCGGTCACCGAAGGGGACAGAGCGTGTGCCGAGCATCGTCTGCTCAGCGGAGAGACGCTGCCCCTGCCGGCTCATTGCGGCAGAGAGCTGGGCAGGATCATTATCAGAGCCTGCGCTGCCGACCCTGCAAGGCGGTTCCGCACCGCGGACGATATGCGCGAGGCGCTGCTGAACTATCTTGAATCGTGAGGATGAGGAACGGATATGAAAAAATACAGCTGTGACCATTCCGCGCTGTCTCTTGCCGGTACCGGCAAGGAGAACGAGGATGCTCTGGGCGTAACAGAAGGAGCCGTCAGCTGCTTTGTGCTGGCGGACGGCCTGGGAGGGCACGGCAACGGAGCGCTGGCATCACGGCTGGCAGTGCAGGCGGCCTGCGAGACCTGCAAATGCTCTGCGGAGCTGAGCGAGGATCT
>SVPO01000104.1 GCA_015065795.1 Oscillospiraceae bacterium
CGATCTTCTTGCCGAAGGCATCATAGGCGCGCAGGAACCATTCGCCGTCCCAGCCGTGCTCGATGATGGCCTGCTCCATTTCCTTGGCGGCCTGACGGATACGGGCGCCCTCCTCGGGATCGCCGTAGCGCTCGCACAGCTCAGCGTACTCGGGAGCATACTTGACGAACATACCGCCGATGAAGACGGATTCGGCAATGCCGCTCTCGAAGTTGGCGCAGGTCTGGAAGCTCTCGCCGGGCTCCTCAGAGAAGCAGTTCAGGTTCAGACAGTCGTTCCAGTCGGCACGACCGATGAGGGGCAGACCGTGAGGTCCGCGGTTCTCGATGGTGAAGTTGACCGAGCGGCGCAGGTGCTCCATGAGGGGAACTTCGCTGCCCTCGACGTTGTCGAAGGGAACGGGAGCCTCAAGGATGGAACTGTCGCCGGTCTCACGGATGTAAGCGGCGGTGCAGGCGACCAGCCACAGGGGATCGTCGTTGAAGCCGGAGCCGATCTCGTCGTTGCCGCGCTTGGTCAGGGGCTGATACTGATGATAGGTGGCGCCGCTCTCCCACTGGATGGAGGCGATGTCGATGATGCGCTCGCGTGCGGAGGAGGGGATCAGGTGGACAAAGCCCAGCAGATCCTGGCAGCTGTCACGGAAGCCCATGCCGCGGCCCATGCCGCTCTCGTAGTAGCTGGCGCTGCGGCTCATGCAGAAGGTGACCATGCACTGATACTGGTTCCAGATGTTGACCATGCGGTTCATCTCTGCCTTGTCGCTCTCCACGGTGTAGATGTCCAGCAGCTCGTCCCAGTGGGCGCGCAGCTTGGCCATCTCGGTGTCAAAGGCGGCGTTGTCGGCGTACTTGGCGATAACACGCTCGGCGTCGGTCTTGGCGATGACGCCGGGGGCGACGAACTTGGCGTCGCGGGGGTTCTTGCCGTAGCCGAGGATAAAGACCATCTCGCGGCTCTCGCCGGGCTGGAGGGTCATGTCAATGCGGTGGCAGGCGATGGGGAACCAGCCTCTGGCAAGGGTGTTGCCGCTCTCGTTGTGGGCAACCTTGAGAGGAGTGCTCCAGGTGTTCATGCGGCCCAGGAAGGTGTCGCGGTCGGTGTCATAGCCGTCGGTTTTGGTGTTGACGGCGAAGTATGCGTAATGGTCGCGGCGCTCGCGGTACTCGGTCTTGTGATAGATAACGCTGTCGCCGATCTCCATCTCAGCGATGTTCAGGTTGCGCTGGAAGTTGGAGTTGTCGTCAACGGCATTCCACAGGCACCATTCAACCGCGCCGTACAGGCTCAGCTCCTTGGTCTGGGCGGAATCGTTGGTGATGACGATCTTCCACAGCTCGCAGTTTTCGCCCATGGGAACGGTACGGGTGTCCACGGCGGACAGACCGTCCTTTTTGCCCTCGAAAACGGTGTAGCCCATACCGTGACGGCACTTGTACTCGTCCAGCTGGGTCTTGCAGGGCAGATAGGAGGGGCTCCATGCGTTCTTGTCCTTCTCCTTGATGTAGACGAAGCGGCCGCCTACATCTCCGCCGGGCTGGTTGTAGCGATAGCGGATGATTCTCTGCAGCTTGGCGTCACGGTAGAAGGTATAACCGCCGCCGGTGTTGGAGATGATGCCAAAGAAGTCCTCGCTGCCCAGATAGTTGATCCAGGGAAGCGGAGTGAACGGCGTAGTGATGACGTACTCTCTCGCCGCGTCGTCGAAATGACCGTATTGCATAATTTCCACCTCATTCATATTGAGGCAGCCTGAGCTGCCCTGAGTTATGATGTCTGCGCCGAAACGGGAAATAATCACTGGGTTTTCGCAAGATATACCCGTTATCCGACATTATAATTTTATAGGTGCAGGCAACTTTTGTCAAGAGAATTTCCCATGACAACAGGCTTTCTGTTCGTTTTATAACAGAATTTCATCAACGGGATTAATTAATCGCCAAACTCACGAAACTCCGTTATGATAAGCTCGTTTCCCTGTGAGATCACCGCGAAAAGTACACTCCGTCCGCGCGGCGAAATAAAGTTACAGCCCCGGCGAAAGCAGCGGATGTGGCGCTTTTGGGCTATTTCCTGATGAATACTGCCCACACTGAATCAACGAACAGGAGACGCTGCCGGAGAGCACTTCGGAGTCCACATTCAGACACCGGAAGATCGCACAGCGATGGGGCGTTCAAACCGAAAACCATGCGGAATCTGTTATCTTTCCTTATACCACTCATCCTGATATAGCACAACAGCCTGACCTGCCGCAAAAAAATCCACACAATTCCAATAATAACGGGCACATCATGTCGCAAAATAATCGTGCAGACAGCAAAGCACAGCCGGGCGAAAAACGCTCAGGACGCAGCGGCGGTCATCATATCACGCGCCGCGCATCGTCTGCCAAATGATCAGCAATAACACCTGATAACTGAAATCAAAGGAGAAAACATCATGTCTAACAACAAGCAGAGTCTCGTTCCCGAAGCCCGTGAAGCCCTCAACCGCTTCAAGATGGAAGCAGCCAGCGAAGTGGGCGTTAATCTGAAGGACGGCTACAATGGTCACCTCACCAGCCGTGAGGCCGGCTCCATCGGCGGCCAGATGGTCAAGAAGATGATCGAGTCCTACGAGAACGGCATGAAGTAACTTTGGCGATATTTCCCTTGCCGCAGACTGTGCCGAGCGGATGATCTCCGCAGGGAGGCTGACTGCAGCTGAGGAATAATGCCGGGGCTGCCGCAGGTGCGAGTTGTACCTGCGGCAGCCCTTATTCTGTATTCTGGATTGAACGCTCAGCCCAGCATCCGCTCAGCAGTGCGGTCGCCCATGAGCCGCACCATGTCGAAATCCATGGCGTCGCGATAGCAGTTTTCCAGACGGTCGTGGATCTCCTTGGCTCTGCGCATACAGTCGGCGGCAAGCCCGGTAAAGCGCAGCAGCTCCCGACAGTCGGAGACGCGCTCGGGATGTCTGCCGCGGGAGAATTCCGGCGGCAGAAAGCGCCCCGAGCGGATGGCGCGCTCATCGCCGTCGGCGCACAGCTCCTCCCCGTGGATGTCGCTGCGCACGGTGAAGCAGATGTCCTCCTCCGGCAGCAGAATGTGCTCGGGACGGTCGGGCTGCTGAGAGCAGGGGCACTCGATTACGTTGAATCCGCGCCGGGTCAGCCGGTCACGCAGAGCGGACAGAAGTATGCCCGACACCGCGCAGGTGCTGTCGTAGACGGGCACCACCCGACCGAAGGAGGCGATGTATTCCTCTGCGGTGTTCATGATACCCTTGGGAGTCACCGCCGAGGCAAGGCGGCGTGTGATTCTGCCGTGAGAGGCAGATCCGCGATCCAGCCCGAAGCGCAGACACAGACGGTCGGCGGCGCGGTCGAGCTTGCCGCGGTCGGCGGCAAGGGCGGCAGGGCGGCTCAGGCGATGACGGAATACCTCCGCGCAGGCAAGCATCTGCGTCGCCTGACTGTGCAGAGCGGAACATTCCGCCGACAGACGGGCGATGTCCTCGCGGCGGCTGTGCAGGATATCCGCGTCCCACGCCTGCCCCAGATCCACCAGACGCTCGCAGGCTCCGGGCAGCTGCGGCTCCAGCACATGAGGGGCGGTGCCGTCGTATATAGCCCTGCGCAGGTGGGGGAGAATGACCGCGTCAAGGGAGTCGGGGTCGGAGGAGCAGTGGATGCGCTGGGAAAAGATGCCCTGCTCCGCGGCGAGATCGGCAATGCGGCGCATGAGAGTGGATTTTCCCGTACCGGGACCGCCTTTGATTATATATACCTGCCATCCCTCGTCGGCGCTGTAGGATTCTGTAAACATGGAGCGGAAGCCGGTGGGGGAGTTGGCTCCGAGAAAGAAATCGGAATAGTGCGTGTTTGGCATTATCAGTTCACCTCGGTGTTGTTTTTGCTATATTGTATGTCGCGCTGAGGGGCGATGACACGCAAGGGGTGACCGACGCATGGCAAAAAGTGTGAATTTTTCGTTATAGTCCGCACAAGGCTGTTGAATATCCGACGCGGAGGTGATATTATTATACTGTATATTATGGGGCAGCGTACCCAGTGGGATGCCCAGACAATCACAGAATAGAGGATATGTTGTAATGAAAGAATATTTTGATTCCGTAAGAAATAAGCTTGCAGAGGGTCTTGCCGATCAGGGCTACACCGTCAAGAGCGAGAATTATACCGGCAGCAATCTCGGCGCCATCCTTGAGAACGAGACCGATGCGCTGCTTCTGGAATACATCAGCAAGGATAAGCAGTTCGTGCTCAGCCGCGGCGAAGCCGGCTGCGCAAAGGACGATTTTGTTCAGGCTCAGGCATATCTTTTTGATACCGATGCAGGCGACGATATGCGCCATACCACCAGTGTTGCCAATGAGTTCCTTGACACTCTCCAGGCAAAGAAGTCGGCTGTGGGCGGCACCTACAAGCGCGCAAAGAAGGACAAGGATTCCGACGAGAGCTCCGCAAACTTCTTCGTCAACCGCCTTGCCACCGTTCTGCCCGAGTGCCGTGAGCCCCTGCTCATGCACAAGAATCACTACGGTATGCTGCTGCCCCGTCACTTCTGTGAGGAGGTAGGCACCGTCGCCCTCGCCGATGCCTTCAGAAAGGGCGAAAAGGCAAAGATGCGCGGATTTGCCGAGCTGGTAAACAACATCTATCCCACTGCCGATATGGACACCAAGGCCATTATCATGCAGGTCCTCATGCCGGTCATCACCGCCGAGAAGGACGTTGAGTTCGTTGAGGGCATCGTCTCTGCCGAATTCAGCAAGTCATGGCGCTGCGCCAGGAAGTACCACGGCAAGGAAGTCAAGCCCGAAAAGCTGTCCGCATACGCCAAGATGGCAAAATATCAGGGCGACACCCTCGTGGGAACCAAGCACTGACACTCAGGTATCGGAGGAACGAAATAAATGAAGATCAACATCACCACCGAAGCAATGGATGAGCTCATCGCAGGCGGCAAGCCGGTCATCATCGACCTCTACGCCGAGTGGTGCTCCCCCTGCAAAATGATGGCTCCGATATTTGCCCGTGCGGCTGAGGCTGCCGGTGACCGCGCGGAGTTTGTCAAGATCGACATCGAGGTACGTCCCGAGCTGGCCGACCGCTACGGAGTCATGAGTGTCCCCACCGTCATCGGCATCGCCGGCGGCGAGGTCAGGCATATGTCCTCCGGCATCATGAACGAGACCGAGCTGAACGCTCTGGCGGACCGTCTGTCGGAGTAAGATCATGCCCCGATTCTTTGTAGAGAACATTGAGGGGGAGCTGCTGACCATCACCGGGGATGACGCCCGTCACATCGGGCGGTCGCTGCGTATGCGTCCCGGTGAGGAGCTTACCCTGTGCGACACCTGCGGCACCGACTGCCTGTGCGTGGTGGAGACGGTCAGCGATTCGGCGGTCACCGTTCGGGTGACCGAGCGCCGCCCGTCGGATACCGAGCCCTCCGTGGAGGTCACCCTCTATCAGGGCTATCCCAAGGGGGATAAGCTGGAAACCGTCATCGAAAAGGCGGTGGAGCTGGGTGTCAGCCGCATCGTGCCGGTGCTCACCGAGCGTTCGGTGGCGCGCCCCGACGACAAGTCCGCGGCACGCAAGCTGGAGCGCTGGCAGCGCCGCGCTTTGGAGGCGGCAAAGCAGTGCGGCAGAGGCCGCATCCCTCAGGTGGAGCCCATGATCGCCTTTTCAGCTCTGCCGGAGCGCATGAAAGCGCACGACACCGCCCTGTTCTGCTATGAGCTGGGAGGCAAGCCGCTGACCGAAGCACTCTGCGACGCGGACGGCGACATCGGCATCTTCATCGGTCCCGAGGGCGGAATAGCCCACGGCGAATCTCAGGCGCTGCTTGATTCGGGAGTGACACCGGTCACGCTGGGCAAGCGCATACTGCGCACCGAGACCGCTCCGCTGGCGGCTCTGACGGCGGTCATGCTGCTTACCGGCAATATGGAATAATTGTATAACAATATAAAAAAAGATGAATTCTGTGGCTCTGGCTGCGGAGTTCATATGAAAATGCCTGCCGGCGCGCAGAGCGCACGGCTGCAGCGCATAAACTCGGAAATGTGGAAAGGGGAGTTGAACAGTTGAGAAAAAGAATAACTCAGGAGACCCTGCGCAAATGGCTTTTCTGGTTCTCCCTCGTGGCAGCGGCCATCGTGCTGTACAAGTCCTTTGAGCGAATCTCCGATGTCTTTGGATGGATCAGCTCACTGATCTCGCTGCTCACGCCCATCGTAGTGGCGTTCGGCATCGCCTTCTTCCTGAACCGCCCGGCAGGCTTCCTTGAACGGCAGTTCAAAAAGGTAAAGAAGCCAAAATTCTTCGCCAACCACGCCCGTGGGCTGTCGGTGACGGCGGTGTATATTGTGGTTCTGGTGCTGATCGTGCTTATTATCTACGCCATTGTGCCTGCGCTGGTCAGCGGCATAACGAGCATAATCAGCAACTCCGAAATGTATCTGCAGACGGCTGCAAAGTGGTTTACGGATATAAAGGAGACCTTCCCGATACTGGCGGATTTCGATATCGGCTCCACGGTCATCGGTTGGGCAGAATCCTTTGTCACCAGCCTCAACGCAGATACCTTGCTGGGATATCTCCAGTCCATCGGCAGCGTGGGCGGCAGCGTAGGCTCCACCCTTGCCAACATCGCCGTGAGTATGTTCGTGTCGGTATATATGCTGCTGGAGAAGGAAAGCATCTGTGCTTCCATCCGCCGCATCTTCAGTCTTGTGTTCAAGGAGCGCACCATCCGCGCCGTATCGGGCTATGTGAACCGCGCAGGTTCGGTGGTGTATCGCTACTTCGCCACCCAGTTTGCCGACTGCGTCATCGTCAGCGTCATGGCGACCATCGCGCTGACCATCATCGGCACACCCAGCCCCCTGCTGCTGGGCTTCGTGTTCGGTATGTTCAACATCATACCCTACTTCGGCCCCATCATCGGCGGCGTGGGCGTGGTGCTGGTCATCCTGTTTGCCGAGGGCTTCGGAACCGCGCTGACATCCGCCATCGTGCTGCTTGTGCTGCAGCAGCTGGATGCCAACGTCATCAACCCAAGAGTTCTGGGCGCGTCTCTGGAGATCAGCCCCTTCTGGGTCATCCTCGCCATCACTCTGGGCGGCGGTCTGCTGGGATTCACCGGTATGCTGCTGGGCGTTCCCATGATGGTAGTGGTGCGTATGCTCTACCGCGATGCGCTGCGCTTCAAGCGTCACTGGAAGGAATGGAAGCGCGAGGACGAACGCGCTGCCAGGGCTGAGGCTGCCGCGGAAGAAGCGCAGTCGGAAGCAGAGGCAATTGAATAAACAGCCTGACGCGCCGTGGTGCAGAACCGCGGCGCGTTTTTGCGTGCGATGCTCACACAAACTTTTTCTCCGAAAAACCGCAAAAAACACTTGACAACCCCACCCCAATGTGATATTATATCTAAGCATTAAGCGCATGGACGCTTAGCTCAGCTGGTAGAGCAACTGCTTGACGTGCAGTAGGTCAGCGGTTCGATTCCGTTAGCGTCCACCAAAAGAAAAGACTCGATTCGCAAGAATCGGGTCTTTTTCTTTTGCTGAGGACGGTTCGGATGAGAAACGCTGCGAAAAGCGCCGACCGAGCCGCCAACAGGCAGAGCGCCGCCTGCGCTTTTCACCGTCAGAACACGGGTTTCCGGAGAAGGCAGTGGATCGGGGATGGGGTGGGAGAAACCGGTGTTCTGGCTTCCGCGGTATTCGATTCCGTTAGCGTCCACCAAAAATGAGACCCGATCTGTTAAGATCGGGTCTTTTTTTGTGGCGCGACTCGGATGAGAAACGCTGCGAAAAGCGCCGACCGAGCCGCCGACAGGCAGAGCGCCGCCCGCGCTTTTCACTGTCAGAACACGGGTTTCCGAAGAAGGCAGTGGATTGGGGATGGGGTGGGAGAAACCGGTGTTCTGGCTTCCGCGGTATTCGATTCCGTTAGCGTCCACCAAAAGAAAAGACTCGATTCGCAAGAATCGGGTCTTTTTCTTTTGCTGAGGACGGTTCGGATGAGAAACG
>SVPO01000105.1 GCA_015065795.1 Oscillospiraceae bacterium
CAGCTCTGCGGGCAGGAAGAAATCGTCCATGTGGATGATCTCCCCGTCCAGCTCCCGGGCGAGCAGGCTCGCGGCGGTGGACTTGCCTGCAGCCGACCGTCCGTCAAGGGCGACGACGACACGCTCCCTGCCGCTGAGCAGCCCGGATATTCTGTTTTTCACGGGCAGCAGCCAATGGTTGAAATTATTCATAAACATAACCATACCGCCCCGCCCGGGAGTGCCGGACGGGACGGCGTAATCATCGTTATTTCTTGTAGCTGTCCTTCAGCTCAACAGAGCGGTTGAACACCAGCTTTTCGGGAGTGGAATCCTTGCAGTCGGCGCAGAAGTAGCCCAGACGCAGGAACTGATAGCCGTCGCCGGGTTTTGCGTCGGCAAGGCTCTTTTCCAGCTTGCAGCCGGTGAGGACGGTCAGGGAGTTGGGATTGAGGCACTCCATGTAATCCACGTCGGCGCGGTCGGGATCGGGAACGGTGAACAGACGGTCAAACAGTCTGACCTCGGCGTCCACGCAGTTGCCGGCGTCCACCCAGTGGATGGTGCCGCGGACCTTTACGCCCTCGGGAGGATTGCCGCCGCGGGTAGAAGGATCATACTCGGCAAAGACCTCGACCACCTTGCCGTTTTCATCCTTGCGGCAGCCGGTGCAGGTGACGATATATGCGCCCTTGAGACGGACCATTGCACCGGGATAGAGACGCTGATACTTCTTGGGGGGCTCCTCCATGAAGTCCTCTGCCTCGATGTACAGCTCACGGCTGAAGGTGACCTCGCGGACATCCTCGGTGTTGTCGGGCAGGTTCTCAACGGTGAAGCTCTCGCGCTGATCCTCGGGATAGTTGGTGATGGTCAGCTTTATGGGGTCGATGACCGCCATGGCACGCTTTGCGTGGGCGTTGAGATCCTCACGCAGGCAGTGCTCAAGGAAGCTCCACTGTACCACACTGGGGTTCTTTGCCACGCCGATGCGCTCGCAGAAATTCTTGATGGAAGCCGGGGTGTAGCCGCGGCGGCGCAGAGCGATCAGGGTGGGCATACGGGGATCGTCCCAGCCGGAGACGGCACCGGTCTCGATCATGTTGCGCAGCTTGCGCTTGCTGAGCACGGTGTAGTCGATGCCCAGACGTGCAAACTCGATCTGACGGGGCTTGGAGGGGACGGATACGTTATTGATGACCCAGTCGTACAGGGGACGATGATCTTCGTACTCAAGAGAGCACAGAGAGTGAGTGATGTGCTCGATGGCATCGCCGATGGGATGAGCAAAGTCATACATCGGATAGATGCACCACTCGTCACCGGTGCGGTGATGGGTAGCGTGCTTGATGCGGTAGATGACCGGGTCGCGCATGTTCCAGTTGCCGGAAGCAAGGTCGATCTTGGCGCGCAGAGTGTACTTGCCGTCCTCAAACTCGCCGGCTCTCATGCGCTGGAACAGGTCGAGGGATTCCTCCATGGGGCGGTCACGATAGGGGCTGGTCGCCGGGGTATCGTGGGTGCCGCGCATCTCGCGCATCTGGTCGGGAGTCAGCTCGCAGACGTAGGCAAGCCCCTTCTTGATGAGCTCGATGGCATACTGGTAGGTCTCCTCGAAGTAGGCGGAGGCGAAATGATAGCGATCGCCCCAGTCGTAGCCCAGCCAGTGGATATCGTCCTTGATGGCCTCAACGAACTCCTCACGCTCCTTGGTGGGGTTGGTGTCGTCCATGCGCAGGTTGTAAAGACCGCCGAACAGCTCGGCAGTGCCGTAGTCGATGACCAGAGCCTTGACGTGGCCTATATGCAGGCAGCCGTTGGGCTCGGGCGGAAAACGGGTGTGGACCTTCATGCCCTCGCAGCGTCCGCCGGGAGCAAGATCCTCCTTGATGGCCTGAATGATAAAGTTATTGGGTTCGCCGCCTTCTGCAGCTTCGTTTCTGATGATTTCTTCAGCCATGATTTATCGATCCTTTCATATTGAAAGTAATTAAGCAAGTTTTGCAAGTCCTGCCTTGAGGCGGCGGAGGGATTCCTCGCGTCCCACCATGCCCAGAACCTCAACGGCACCGCCGGGAGTGACGGTTCTGCCGCTGGCGGCGATGCGCACGGGCCACATGAGCAGACCGTTCTTGACCTCCAGCTTCCCGGCAAGACCGATCAGGCAGTCGTGGATGGATTCCTGAGACCAGTCGGGCAGGGCTTCCAGAGCGGGAATGACCTGCTCGAGCATCTGCTTTGAGGATTCCAGAGTGGACTTGGACTTCTTGTTGACGAACAGCTCGGTGGAGTAATCGTCACAGTTGGCGATGAACTCAAGCTGGGGAGCGATCTCGCCCAGCACCTCGGTGCGCTGATGCAGGCACCTGGCGATGAGCTTTGTGTCGGTCTCCACGTCGCCCACGCCCTCCTTTATGTAGGGCAGCGCGGCATCGTGGAAAGCATCCTCGTCCATGGCGCGGATGTACTCGGCGTTGAGCCAGCGCATCTTGTCGGGGTCGTAGATGGCAGGGGACTTGGAGATGCCCTTGATATCAAAGGCTTCCACAAGCTCCTCGAGGGTGAACTTCTCGCGCTCTCCTCCGGGGCTCCAGCCCAGCAGAGCAATGTAGTTGAGCACTGCGTCGGAAAGATAGCCCTTTGCCATCAGATCCTGATAGGAAGCGTCGCCGTTTCTCTTGGACAGCTTGTTCTGAGCGTCCTTCATGACCGGCGAGCAGTGGACGTACTGAGGGGGCTGCCAGCCGAATGCCTGATAGAGCAGGTTGTACTTGGGAGTGGAGGTCAGGTACTCGCTGCCGCGCACGGCGTGAGTGATGCCCATGAGATGATCGTCCACGACGTTGGCGAAATTGTAGGTGGGCAGACCGTCCGACTTGAGCAGGATCTGATCCTCCAGCTCGGAGTTGTCGATGGAGATGGTGCCGAAAACGGCGTCGTCAAAGGAAGTCTCACCCTCGGTGGGCATCTTCTGACGGATGACGAAGGGCTCGCCGGCAGCGGCACGGGCACGGGCTTCCTCAAGGGGAATGTCGCGGCAGTGACCGTCGTACTTGGCGATGCCGCCTGCCTGCTCGTGGAGCTGCTCAAGGCGCTCCTTGGTGCAGAAGCAGTAATATGCAGCACCCAGATCGCACAGCTTGTCGGCGTATTCACGATAGAGACCGCGGCGCTCGGACTGGATGTAGGGGCCGAACTCGCCGCCGATGTCGGGACCTTCGTCCCAGAGCAGACCGGTCTGGCGCAGGGTGGAATAGATGATATCGGTGGCACCCTCAACGTAGCGCTCCTGATCGGTGTCCTCGATGCGGAGGATGAAGTCTCCCCCGTTCTTCTTGGTGATGAGATAAGCGTAGAGAGCCGTGCGCAGATTGCCGATGTGCATATAGCCCGTGGGCGACGGCGCAAAGCGTGTGCGGAATTTATCGCTCATAATGTACTCCTTGACAGATTTATTTCGATTAACTATTATAATCACAAGTCGTCACAATTGCAATCAAAACTTTATTCTGTATATTATTATTCATAGTATAATGCTGCGCCCTGACGTTTCCCCTGTCGCGGCGCGGCTGTTCGGGAGGATATCACCGTGGCATTTTGATCCAACGCACACACCCACACCACTTTCTGCGACGGAAAAAACACGGCTCAGGAAATGCTTGAGCAGGCAAAGAAGCTCGGCTTTGTAAGTCTGGGCTTTTCCGGTCACGGATATCAGGGCTTTGACGAGGAATATTCCATGTCTCCCGAAACACAGCAGGAGTATATCAATACTGTCCGCGCTCTGCGAGAGGTGACCTGCAGCGACCGTTCCGCGCCCCGTATCTGGCTGGGTGTCGAGGAAGACTCCCTGACACCAACAGCGCAGAAAGAAAAGAACCGTCGAGATATGGATTACGTCATCGTGTCCACCCATTATTTCACAACGGATTTCGAAGGTGAGCCGCTGTACGTTGACGGCTTTCCCCGCAGAATACACGAATACGTCAGAAAGCAGCTGGACGGCGACTACATGGCTATGGTGCAGGAGTATTACGACCTGCACGTTTCCGCTCTGCTTGCATCGGAAAGAGTAGATATAATCGGACACTTTGATCTTATACGCAAATACGCCGCATCCCACGATCTCTTTGACGAAAACAGCCCCGAATACCGCCGCATCGCTCTGGACGCTCTGGAGCGTGCCTTCCCCTGCGGTGGTATTCGGGAGATCAACACCGGAGCCATGGCACGGGGATATCTTGACACCCCCTACCCCACCCGTGAGCTGCTGGGCGCGTGGCATGAGATGGGCGGCAGAATAACCATCACCTCCGACTGCCACTTCGCCGACAAGCTCGATCACGCATATAAAGATGCCATAGAGCTTGCAAAGGCATGCGGTTTTACCTCTGCCATAATGCTTGGAACAGGCGATGATCTGTTCGATGAAGTCACGCTCTGATTTATATCCGAAATACATCTATACGCAATTCATCCGCTGACCATATCGGGAGGATTCTGCTTTGAGCTTTTTATCCAACGCGCACACCCACACAACATTCTGCGACGGCAGAAACACGCCGCGGGAGATGGTCGATGCCGCAAAGAAGCTCGGTTTTGTCAGTCTGGGCTTTTCCGGTCACGGCTATCAGGGCTTTGACGAGGCACATTCAATGTCAAAGGCGGTTCATCAGGAATATGCCGAAACCATCCGTTCCTTGAGAGATGCCTGCCGTGATGATACATCTGCGCCCCGTATCTGGCTGGGAATCGAGGAGGACAGCCTGACCCCTGCCGAGCACCGCGAGCACAATCGCCGTGAGCTTGATTACGTCATCGTGTCCACCCATTATTTCACAACAGATTTCCACGGGCAGCTTCTGTGCGTGGATGCCTTTCCCGAACGACTGCACAGATACGTCCGTGAGACACTTGACGGCGATTATCTGGCTATGGTGAAGCAGTATTACGACATTCATGTCAATGCTCTGCTGTCAGCAAGAACAGATATCATCGGTCACTTTGACCTCATCCGCATATACGCCGCATCCCACGATCTCTTTGACGAAAACAGCCCCGAATACCGCCGCATCGCTCTGGACGCGCTTGAGCGTGCCTTCCCCTGCGGAGGTATTCTGGAGATCAACACAGGAGCAATGGCACGGGGATATCTTGACACCCCCTACCCCACCCGTGAGCTGCTGGGCGCGTGGCATGAGATGGGCGGCAGGATAACCATCACCTCCGACTGCCACTTTGCCGACAAGCTGGATCACGCCTTCCCCGAAATGATAAAGCTGGCGAAGAAATGTGGCTTCACCACGGTATTCCGACTGGGCACAGGAGACGAGCTTTTCGAGGAAGTGCGGCTGTAATTCTGCACATAGAAAAATATTTTCCCGTTCGCTATTGACAATTGCGGATAACTTTGCTAATATATTTAGGCGGTTGAAAGATATGACATCCGGAGGGGTGTCCGAGTGGTTTAAGGAGCTGGTCTTGAAAACCAGTGATACGGCAACGTACCAAGGGTTCGAATCCCTTCCCCTCCGCCACATACCGCTCAATATCGTTCAATTCGATTCACCTGTGGAGAAGTACTCAAGCGGTGAAGAGGCTCCCCTGCTAAGGGAGTAGGCTGGGAGACTGGCGCGAGGGTTCGATTCCCTCCTTCTCCGCCACAGGAAAAGACCTTGTCTAAAGACAGGGTCTTTTTTCTTTGCCTTATTGATTTCTGTTCGAATACCCACGGAAAAACACACATCTCCCCACACAACATCTGTGTCATCATCCGTGACAAAGGGTCACACGAGCGCATCATCTTGGGTGTAAAGGTGATTGCTTTTCGTGCAAAACAGCGAATTGCACACAAAAGAATATGGTAAATCATAGGCGATTTTTATGTAATCATATGAAATGTCAGATATTGTCAACCTCGCGTTGACAGTGACCACAAGATATAGTATAATGCATCGGGTAAAGATATGTTACTTTACATTTTTCAGGAGGTGTTCTTCGTGGCAGTTGACCCCAGGATCACTATACTTCTCGACCTTTACGGCGAGCTGCTCACCGAAAAGGAGCGCAGCGCCCTGGAATTCTATTATAACGACGACCTCTCCCTCAAGGAGATCGCAGATAACGAAGCCGCGGTACGCCGCAGCCGCAAGGAAATGGGCTACGGTCTTGACGAGCGTGACACCATCACCCGTCAGGGCGTGCGCGATACCATCAAGCGCGCCGAAGCCAAGCTGCTGGACTGGGATTCCAAGCTGCATCTGTCCGAGCGCGCCGACCGCATAAACGAAGCGGTGGATCTTATAATGAGTAAGGCAAAGGAGATCAGCGACTGCAACATCCGTCACGGATGCCATCGTGAGATCAACGACGCGGTCACGGAAATCATCTCCGCAGCCAACGGTCTGTACGAATAATCAGCGTATATTTCGTGTGTAAAGTTTTTTTGCTTGACATACGGATTTCCCTGTGATATTATAATCCTCGCCCTTATTGGGTGACATTGTGAAAGGTGGCGAACAGCTTGGCATTTGAAGGATTATCCGAAAAACTCTCGGCGGCGTTCAAAAAGCTGCGCTCCAAAGGCAAGCTGACCGAATCTGATGTCAGAGACGCGATGCGCGAGGTGCGCATGGCTCTGCTTGAGGCCGACGTTAACTTCAAGGTTGCCAAGGAGTTTACCGCACGCATCACCGAGAAGGCTGTCGGCAGCGAGGTTCTCGAAAGCCTCACCCCTGCCCAGCAGGTCATCAAAATAGTAAACGACGAGCTTACCGAGTTCATGGGCGGCACCCAGGCACGTCTGGCTGTCACCAACAGACCTCCCTGCATCATCATGCTGTGCGGTCTGCAGGGCTCCGGTAAGACCACCCACGCAGGCAAGCTTGCAAAGAAGCTCAAGAGCGAGGGACACCGTCCCCTGCTGGTCGCCTGCGATATCTACCGTCCCGCTGCCATCGAGCAGCTCAAGGTAGTGGGCAGCAAGGCTGATGTCCCCGTTTTCGAGATGGGTACCGTCAACCCGGTCAACATCTCCAAGGCGGCTATCATGCACGCCCGTGAGCACGGCAACGACTACGTCATCCTCGATACCGCCGGCCGTCTGCACATTGACGAGGCTCTGATGAATGAGCTTAAAAACGTCAAGGAAGCGGTCAGCCCCAACGAGATCATGCTGGTCATCGACGCCATGACCGGTCAGGATGCAGTCAATGTTGCCGAAAGCTTCAATAACACTCTGGGTATCGACGGCGTTCTGCTCACCAAGCTGGACGGCGACACCCGAGGCGGTGCGGCTCTCTCCGTCCGTCACGTCACCGGCAAGCCCATCAAGTTCGTGGGTACCGGCGAAAAGATCGACGATTTGGAGCCCTTCCACCCCTCCCGTATGGCTTCCCGTATCCTCGGCATGGGCGACGTGCTCAGCTTCATCGAGCGTGCCGAGCAGCAGATCGACGAAAAGAAGGCACTCGAGCTGGAACAGAAGATCCGCCAGAGCACCTTCGACTTCAACGACCTGCTGGATCAGTTCGAGCAGATGCAGAAGATGGGTCCCGTCAAGCAGCTTCTGGGCATGCTTCCCGGCATGGAACAGCAGCTTGCCGACGTTGACATCGACGAGCGTCAGTTCGACCGCACCATGGCGATCATCAAGTCCATGACCCCTGCCGAGCGTTCCAACGCAAAGCTGCTCAACGCCAGCCGCAAGCGCCGCATCGCAGCAGGCAGCGGCATGAAGGTCGAGGACGTCAACCGCCTCATCAAGCAGCTGGAAATGATGCAGAATCTGTTCAAGCAGCTGGGCAGCAAGACCAACAAAAAAGGCAAGAAGCGCATGATGCCCAGCTTCTCCCAGATGCGCGCCATGAGAAAGCAGATGCAGGAATCCGCACAGAACGGCGAGGGCTTCCCCGGCGGTGGTTTCCCGGTGGCGGCGGC
>SVPO01000106.1 GCA_015065795.1 Oscillospiraceae bacterium
CTCAGCAAGACGGTTAAGCGCGTCGATATAAGTGTGCGTTCCTGTCTCCCATGCCTTGCGTGACGCTTCTGAAGCTGTATTAACAATCTCCATCGCCAGCGCATCCGCATCAATCAGTCGCATTGTCATTCACCTCCGAGCAATTCAGTATATCTAACACCATTGAGCATCTGAACACTTTTCCTGTGCAAGTATCGTCATGGTGTTTCGGGCAGTCGGAACATACACGGTCAGCAATCCAGTCCATTACGCACCAATCGTCGTACTCGTTTTCTCCTGTTGAGAGGCAGTATTCACCTATGAGGTTGTAACAGCCTATGTGATATTTTTCGTCAAAAAAGTCTCCCTCATATTTCCCACTATATCGAGCATACCGCTCCCCGACCTCGATTGTTTCTCTGCACAGCGAACACTTCCGCTGTTTGCGTGATTTCATTTTCTTTGTTGTGGAAAATTCAATCATCACCAGCACCGTCCTTTCTGAGCTCGCCCGGCAGCTCAGCGTACAGCCGTTCTCCCGGCGTGCCCGTCTGATGTCCCGCGCGTGGTTATGTATCGCCTTGGCTGTAGCCGTGGCGGTCATGCCCATGGCACGCATGATCTCGTTGTTTGAAAAGCCGTCCATCACCAGCTCTCGCAGCTCCCTGATCCGTGACTGCGAGAAAGCCTTGCCGCGTCTGATCACATTATCTGCCACAACTCCACCTCCACTCTGGGATAAAGCGAAAACTTCTTGCTGACCGTCAGCTCTACCACCTGAGAATCGTCGTGGTAGGCAAGCCCGTTGAGCGCATCCAGAATGATCTTAGACACGTTGTCGGCGTCGGGCTTCTTCATGGGGCGGATCTGATTAGCCTCCATGAGTTCCCTGCGCTTCCTCGGTGCGCTTTTCGGGATCCCGTAGTATGCGACGATCCGTGCGGCTACTTCGCCCTCAAGCGGCTGCCGGTGCTGCTCCTTGAATTTGATCCGTGCGAGATCCTCATAAGCTGCAGTGTCGTCGGGAGTATACATCCGCACGCCTCGTGCTAACCGCTGCGCTCGCGGTCGTCCTTTGCCCTTAGGCTCGCCCGGAATGGAGAACCTGATAATCTCATTCATAGAATTCATCGTCCAACATCTCCTCTATTTCGGAATAGTTGTAGGCCTGCTCACACATCCCTGAGCCGGCTGCAGGTCTGGGCGCACCGGTGCTCTCCAGCACGCGTGCCAGATACTCAACAGACCGTCCTCCGGCGGCTACAGTGCGCTTGCAGGCATCCAGCATAGCTGCACCGCTACTTTCAGCCTGCAGCTTGGCTATCCGGCTGCGTTCGTTGCCGGTAGCTTTCCTCCCGAGGATCCTTTCCTCTATAGTCCGAAGAACAATCGGGTCAATCTCATCCGGGAGCGAAGCGACCTCATCTCCCGCGCACGCGCGCGTAGATCTATCCTTTACTTTACTTTTGTTTGATTTACTTTTCTTTGTGGCATTTTCCTTACGGATAACGGGGTTTTCCTTACGGATAACGGGGTTTTCCTTACGGTCTTTCGAAATAAAGGTAAGCTTATTAAGAGTACTCGCCGGAACGTCGTTTTCATCGTTGACGTCCAGCAACCAGTACTCCTGGATGATGGGAACGCTGTCGCGGTTGTTCGCTACTATTCTCAGGTAGCGCCGCTGTATTCCCGCAGAGGTGATGACGCCAAACACATCGAAAACCCTCTTGTCAAAAAGAGAACGTTCGCAGCACCTGTGCAGCACCTCTGATACCAACGTGGGAGTGCAACCACAACCGACACCTTCCGACATCAGGAGGCAGTCGTCATCATCCCATGCTTTATAATATCCGTCTGTTCGGTAAACCTCATTGAGAAGGTGGAGCGCGATGAACACTCCTTTAATACCGAACTCACCTTTAATCAGCTTGAACTTTTTGTCCTCGAGCAAGCCGATATCGAATGGCCAGTAATCAACCCCGCTCTTGCGAGGACGAGCCAACAACATCACCTCCGGACTTAGGATAATATCCACACCATACCGACACGTTGTCCGGCAGGTGGAATTTGCATGCTACGCAATGAGCCATGCATACGGCACGTCCGCCGAGACAGGGGCAGCTCACGGTGCTGCGCGGCGTTCCTTTACATACCGCGCAATTCATTCCTTGCGGTCTCCACGGCGCAGCTTGAGGTACGGGTTATATCTGGGGTCCTTGAAAATGTTGATAGGCTTTCCGTCCTCATAAAACTCAAATTGAACGGAGTTAAACACCCCTGGAATGTTCGAAAGCTTTATGCTAGTATTGCTCTGACCCATATCAACCGAAGTTACGCGATATTCCGCGTTCAGAACAAGATGTTTTTTCGAATACTCCTGATCGTGCGGATATCCACTATCAGGATAAGCATATTTTGCAATAAGCATATTTCCTCCTTGATTAGAACGGCAGATCTTCGTCCGGCATCGGCACGAAGTCTGCAGCAGCGCTGTGCTCGGTCAGAGGTTCACCCCTTGCCACGTCACGGTCGGGAACCTCGCGGCTTCCCTCGGACTTATCACCGGCGAAGTGAACCTTGTCCGCCTGAATCTCCCAGGCAACCCGGCTGTTGCCGTCCCGGTCTTTCCATCTGCGGCTCTGAAGCGAACCCTGAACAACGATCATTCTGCCCTTGGTGAAGTAACGGGAAACAAATTCCGCGGTGCTTCTCCATGCAACGACGTCAATGAAATCGGTCTGCTTTTCCTCACCTGCGCGCTGGTAGTCACGGTCGACGGCTACGGTAAACGAGCAGACGGACACGTTGCTTGGGGTTGTTTTGAGTTCGGGGTCGGCGGTAAGCCGTCCCATGATGATTATGCTGTTCAGCATATATGCACCAGCTTTCCGGTAGCTTCCTGTATTTTCTCCTTGAACAGCCGCGGGTCACCGTTGCGGCTTGAGATGTGAATCAGATGTATTTCCTGCAGCGCGTCCAGCCGATCGGCGTTTTTATCCAGCCAGCCAATGAGCGTCTCGAGGCTCATGTGTGAACGGCGGATGCGTTCCCTCTGTTCGTGCGGCGTGTCGCCCAGCATGATCGTCTCATCCAGCAGCTCGACACTGTGGTTGCACTCCACCATCAAGTGCGTCAGTCCGACCGGCGGGCGGATGGGAATGTAGAATGCGTCGGTGATAAACATAAGCTTATCGCCTGAACTGCTCTTGATCAGAAATCCCATAGGGTCGGCCGCGTCGTGTGGTACCGAGAACGCCTTGATTATCAAGCCCTTACAGCGTATCTCCTCCCGATCCTCGACAGGCTCGGCAAAGAATGAGTTCTCAAGCCGAAGAGCTGCGAGGGTCTTGCGGGAAGCAATGATCGGCACGCCGTAGCGGGACGTCAATTCTGCCGCGCCCTTTGAGTGGTCCATATGCTCGTGCGAGATCAGACATCCGTCAATAGCTGACAGATCTGTTGCGACACACAGCTTGTGCGCCGGCAGTCCTGCTTCCAGCAGCAGGGTGGTCTTGCCGTCGGTGACGGTGTAGGCGTTGCCCGAGCTGCCGGAAGCTATTGTTGTTATCTGCATCAGTAAGGGGTGACTTCGGCGGAAGTCTCCACGACCTCACCGGTGGTCTTGTCGATCTCCACGACCGGCTCGTCGAAATCAACATCGTCGGCGCCGTTGTTCTCATAGATGATAGCGTCGGTCTCCGCATCCATACGTGCGTCATCGGTACGGCGCATGGATTCGCAGATGATGAGATTGCTGTCGTCGGAGCTGTTGATGATGGGCTTGCAGGCACGGCGGACGACGGTCTTTTTCGCCATCTCCGCAGGGTGCTGACCGTGGGTACTGTTAGCGGTAAGATTGCCCTTATCGTCGAAGGGACGCTGCTTGCTCATACGCCATGCAGCGTGTATCTCGTCGATGGTCATAATGGTCGTATCTTCGGCGCCATCCTTGTAGACGATGGTGCAGTAGGCGGCAACGATAGCGGTCTTGTCGATGTTGCCAAGCTCCTGCTGGTGCTCGGTAACGACCGTGCGGCCGTGCTTTTTTGTGTACTTGAACACGTCGCCCTTGTAGACAACGTCGGGATAGATTCCCTCGATCTGAGGACAGAGCATCTTAGCCAGATGCACCTCGCCGAACCAGCTCCGCTGCATGACAAGCTTGTCGCCGTAGACTATGTAATAGCACTGCTTCTTTCCGGGGTTGAGTCCCTGCAGTACGGTGTCGAGAAGAGCCTGGGCAACGGACGCCTTTGTGCACACATCCAGCGCGGGGCGCTTGTTGCGGTCAACGACCTCGCTGATAACGAGCTGAGCCGACTGAATAGCGTTGCCGGGGCTGTAGTTTTCCGGAAGCGAAAGTCTTCCCTCATTGCGATATGCGTTGACTTTGTCGAGCGTCTGATTGTACAACTCCTTGCTGTTTGCCTTTGCGATTGCATTCTCTGCCATAATTATATCCTCCTTCGTTATTGCATGACTGTCAGTTTGTCCACACTACTGTCAACTTTCAGCCTGATGACCTGTGCCTCGATATCCATAATGGACACGTAGCTTTCAGAATTGTCTATCCACACCGGCGCGGAAAAGCCGATAGCAGACGACAGAACGCTGACGATATCCAGACCGGCGTTGATCTTCTTGCCGGGGTTGAGATTGGTGCTGTAGGGTGCGCCGTCCACGACCACCTCGCAGCACTCAGACCAGCCACCATTGAGCTGATGGTCGAACAGCTTGAAGCGTGCGTACTTGAATCTGCTGTTTACGCTCTCCTCGATGGCGGAAAGCTTGTGCTGCTCGAAGCGAGCGCACATATCCAGCAGCTTATCCAGCTCAGCGGCACGTCTGCCCAACTCGCGCCCCTGGCCTTTCAGCTCATCCATGCGGCGGCGCTGGCGTTCGGCGGTGACCTGCTGCGCAGCTGCCTCACGGAATTCAGCCAGACGGCGGTTGATGAGTGAGATCTCCGCATCTACGCATCCGAGCTGCTTTTCGGTGTCGGCTCTGGCTTCTTCGATTTCCTTTTTGATGGAATCTATGAGGGCTTTCTTGAAGTTGTACTCCTCAGTGTCGCGGTATGATCTGAGCTTACTCTGCTCCGCCTGTGCTTTCTTAAGCTGACACTCTGCATCATCAAGTCGCTTTGTAGCAGAATCAAGCTCTGCCTCGAGGCGCTGACACTCGGACTTTGCCTTATCGGCTTCCGCTCTGGCTGCCTTGCCAGCTGCAACGTTCGCCTCGAGACGTTCTGATTTTCGGCGGTTGAAATCGGCCCGAATTTGTTCGAGTTTCTCCGGTGGCAGCGCCTGACCACAGTGAGGGCAAGTCTCGCTATCGCGCGGCAGCTCCATATCCTTGATCTCTCCGTACTCGGAACGTAGCCGGTCGAGCTTGTTGTTCGCGTCCTCCAGAGACATATCCGCCTTGTGGCGCTCCGCTTCAAAATAATACGTCTCCGCAAGTGCTTTGCGACGCACGTCATCTATATCGGCTACCTTTTTGCTCGCCATCCGGTACTCATCGGAATTAAGATACTCGCTCTCGCTTCGCGCCAGATCTATCTCAGCTTCCCCCAGCTTTGCCTTGAGCTCCACGACTGCAGTGCCGTTCTTGATGTCCGCCCTGCGCTGTTCCGCCTCTGCCAGTTCGGCTTCCGCAGCGGCGATAACCTCGGGGTCAAATATCTGTATCTCACTTGGGATAGCTTTCTCCGCCTCGGAGATAAGTGCAGGGATCATGTCAAGATCGCTGCGAACTTTTTTGCGCTCCGCCGTCAGAATGGCACGGAAGTCAGCAATGGTGTTGGCTTCGACAGCAGTCAGCAAGGGTTTCCACTCTTCGCTTGCGCTCAGCAGCTCGCGCTCGTCCACTTCACCGAACAGCTCGGTGAGGATGTGCCGGCGGTCGCTCCACTTGAGCTTGCCGGCAAAATAGTCGGGATCGCTGACCATCTGGAAATACTTAGCCGGACACAGCTCGGCTATATACTGGTCATACTGCGTCTTGGGCTTGGGGACACCGTTGATATGGAAAGAGTAATCATTCTTGATACTGGTTTCCTCGGTGCCGCGCTGGCGCACGACCTTCTCCGCAAGCTGGCGCTGCAGTATAACGCAGCCCTCTGCGCCTGCGTCGAACTCGCCGGTGACGGTGCACACCGGCTGCTCTCTGCCGTAGGGCTTGACATCGAACGAGGAATCGCTGCGACCGGCGCTGTCTTTGCCGAACAGCAGCCAGCAGTAAGCGTCGTACAGCGTGGTCTTGCCCACGCCATTGGAGCCGAGTACGGTAACGTCCTGACCGTCGGGCTCGAACACGAAAGACTGCACGCCCTTGAAATTCTCAAGGATCAGCTTGATAAGTCGGATACTCATTCTTCCTCGCCCTCCTCAAATTCAATGTTGAAGCAATTCTCAATGGTCTCGCGGATGTCGGTTGCTTCGGCTTCGGTCATGGGGCGGAGCTCCTCACCGTCGGCGATGACCATAAGAGCAGTGCCTAGAATCGCATCACGCAGCACGAAATGGAATATCGACGCTATGAGGTTTCCGTGAAGATCGAACAGCTTGCCTTCCTCGTTCACGATCATGCGCAGCTCAGGGTACTTGCAGCTCAGATCGCGACAGAGGGAGGTGACCTCGATTGGTCCCTCGACCATGGTCTGCATATACTCAAGTGTCAGCTCGCCGCACTCGACGAGACGAGGGCGGTGGTTCGGTTCGATTTTGATGATGTATTCAGACATTTGACAAATCTCCCTTTCTTCGCTATAATAGCGGTGTCATATTTTTTGCTTGCCGCTTTCGGAACTGGTACCTCCGGAGGCGGCGTTTTCTATTCCTGGTCCTCACGTCTGAGGGAAAGAACGTATGTGGATCCGCGGCGCACAAACGCAATGTCGGCAAACTGTCCTTCGACCGCGGATACTGCGGTGATTCGGGTGTTCTGTGCTATAGAACACTGAACAAGCTCATTGATGGCAGCCAGCATATTTATCGGCTCATTTTCTGCCGTTTCTGATTCCAACTGCGACGAAACCTCGGTCATAATTTCAACTATTGCATTATGACCGTCGTCGTTGGTTGCCGGGGCATCGCCTTCAGCTTGCTCAGGCTCAGCAATCTCCGCCGCCGCTTCGGCAAGCCTGCGCTCGGTCTGTAGCTGCCCGTAGGTCATGCCCCGTGCATCAGCTTCTGCCACGGTTTCATCAAGCGTGGAGCTTCGAGCAGCAGAATACTGTGCGGTGTATTCGCTCCCCCAATCGCCACGACGGGCACGCTGGAGGGCACTGCTGATCTGTTCCATTTTCAGCCCCATGCGGTCGGCAATCTCGGTGTGATCCATCCCTGCCTGCCAGTAACGCAGCAGGGTGTTTTTCATTTCGTCAGTCCAGACGAGGCGGCTATTGCTCACCATCACTCACCTCCGGACACAGCTTCTCGCTCAGTCGACGATACCACGGCATCCGTGATATCCAGACGCAGGCAGCACCCAGGGTGGCGAGGAAGCCTGTGAACTCGAGGGCACCGAGGATTTCTCTAAGCATGACCATCACGCTCCCTCAGATAGGCGGCGACGGCAGGGGCACAGGTGCCGACCGATTCGCAGTCGCCGGCGGATCTGGCTTCGCAGAATTTGCAGGTCTCCTGCTCGTCTACAGCAGCCAGTATGTAAGCTACAACGGTATCGAGCTTGCCGCCGCACTTGGTAACGATAGCGGTCAAGGCGTCGTCCATTTTGACCGGCAGTTTCGAAGTGGTCGTGCCAGTTTTCTTCGAATTCTTGCCGCTCAGCAACATCCTGACCTTGTCGCGGGTGATGTTGTTCCGGCTGCGGAATGCGTAGATTTCGCTGAGCGGCAGACCGGTCGCCGCTGCAATCTGGGCGTTGGATGCTTCGTCCATCGCCATGGCGCGGATAGTGGTCGC